>JAZBPL010000225.1:0-4114 GCA_036351635.1 Desulfotignum sp. | reverse complement strand
GTATGCTTCTTCCAGTGAAAAATGGTGGTTCACATACATGGCCAGAAACCCTGTGGTGTAAGGGAAAAGACTTTTTTCACTGTCATCGGACCTGGCCTGCTTGACTTTTTCAAACAGATCGATCAACTGCTTGTGCTGAAAATCCTGCCATATCACACCGGTTTCATATTTGGTATCAGGTTTCACGGCGCCCTCCTGTAAAAAAGGGTAAAAAAATTAACTTCTGACCCCGTCCAGGGTGTGCCGCACTTTGCGGGCCAGGTCACTGCGGGAAAACGGTTTCTGGATAAAATGCACCCCGGCATCCAGGACACCTCTGTGGGCAATGACATCAGCCGTATAACCGGACATGAACAGGATTTTAATATCCGGACAAAAGGCCTGAATACGGTCTGCCAGGTCCCGACCGTTCATCCCGGGCATGATCACATCACTGATGAGCAGGCGGATATCCGCCCCATGCGCCTTGGCTGATGCAAGGGCAAGATCGGCGGAAGGTGCTACAAGCACCCGGTACCCGATTATTTCAAGCATTTTCTTGGCTATTTCCAGGATGGAAATTTCATCTTCCACGATGAGAATGGTTTCACCCCGGCCTTCAGGGACAGGGGTGTCATTTTCAGAAACATCCAGGCCGGGTTCTCCGGCATGGCAGGGCAGGTAAATCCTGAAGGTGGTGCCGCTGTCCGGTTCACTGTACACATTGATGAACCCGTTGTTCTGTTTGACAATGCCGTAAATGGTTGCCAATCCCAGGCCGGTGCCTTTGCCGATCTCCTTTGTGGAAAAAAACGGCTCAAACAATCTGTCCTGTGTTTCCCGGTCCATGCCGCAGCCGTCGTCGCTCACAGCCAGCAGCACATAATCACCGGGGGTGAATCCGGCATGGGCATCGCAGTAGTCCGCATCAAATCTGACCGTCTCCGTTTCAATGGTGATACTGCCCACCCCTGCAATGGCATCCCTGGCGTTCACCACCAGGTTGGCCAGGATCTGGTCCACCTGGGTGGGATCCATGTAAACAGATCTGAGGCCGGCACCCGGCTGCCAGGACAGGTGGATATCCTCGCCGATGAGCCGCTGCAGCATCTTGAGCATGCTTTCCACGGTTTCGTTGAGATCCAGCATCCTTGGGTTGATGGTCTGTTTTCTGGCAAAGGCCAACAGCTGCTTTGTAATCTCAGAGGACCGCCTGGCCGCGGTGAGGATCTCTTTCATGTCCGGATGCAAAGGGTTTTCAGGGGGTGTTTTCAGTACCCCCAGTTCCGCGTACCCGATGATCACAGCGAGCATGTTGTTGAAATCATGGGCCACCCCGCCGGCCAGCCTGCCTACGGATTCCATTTTCTGGGCCTGGAGCAGCTGGGATTGGAGTTTTTCCTGTTCTTTTTCATGTTTTTTGCGTTCACTGATGTCGGTGAACACCACGATATTCAGTTTTCCGGTGGTGGCCATGCGGAACTCTGTGTGGCGGATACTGCCGTCTTTACAGGTGACCGGATATTCTCGGGGAAATATTTCGGAACCGGTTTTTACTGCTTCTGCCACAGCATTCTGCCAGTCCTGCCGGACTTGGGTTCTGAATTCCGGATCAGGATACGCCAAAGACCACCACTTATCAACAGAGGGCATCTCATCCAGGGTATAGCCGAACATTTCCGTGAATTTCGGGCTGGCATACAACGTATTTTGGTGTTCATCTGAAATAACGATGCCCACCGGCGCCAGTTCCGCAAAGGTGCGGAACCGCTGCTCACTTTCCTGCAGGGCTGCTTTTCCTTTCTGCCGCTCCAGCTCTGTTTTCAACCCGCTGAGGGCATAAGCAAAATCCTGGCCCATTTCATTGAGAAGCTGGTATTCTTCATCCCCTTCAGTGATTTCGTTTTCCGCAGCCACACTGAGGTAACCAAATGATTTTTCCATATGAATCAGCGGCACACAGACGGTTTGGTTCTGTGAACAGCCTTCTGATATGGGACAACCCCTGCATGCTGTCTGCTGGTCATTTATCAGAACGGTTTTCTTTGCTTTTCCGGCACGCATGCAGCACAGGGACAGGTCCCCGTTTTTCAACATCCTGTCCAGTTCATCCGAATCAGCTGCAAGTCCTGCCATTCCCCATGATACAGGGGTGTTTTCAGCATCGGTGAGCACGATCATGGCAGAAGGATAGCCGCGGTGGGCAACAAGCAGCCGGCACCCTTCTTTGATCAGTGTATCCTGGTCCTGTTCATGGATCATCAGCTGGTTGATCTCCTGGATGGCCCGCAGCACCTGATTCAGATGGTGGATATGCTCCCGGGCCCGTTTGCGGGCCGTGATATCTTCCACCGCGCCCATGATACCGATCATATTGCCTTTGGAATCATGGACCGGGGCGGCTGACAGGCTTGCATCAAAACAGGTGCCGTCTTTTTTCTGACGGACAATTTCAATATCTTTAATAAACCCTTTTTCCAGCACCTGTCTGCGCAGATCTTCAAACTCCTGATATTTTTCACCCGGCACAATGGGAAGGGGCCGTCCCATGACCTCTTCAGGTGTCCACCCGAAAATATTTCTGGCGGAATCGTTCCAGACAAGCACCTTTCCCGCCAGATCAATGCTGAAAAGGGCCACCGGAGAGCAGGCAATCATGGCCCGCTGAAACTCTTCACTGGCATTCAGCTCCCTGGTTTTCCGGGCCACCTGCCGCCGCAGGGACCAGGACCAGAGAAACACCACCACAAGTACCAGAACCAGCGGGATGACCACCAGGGCAAAATTGCGCAAAAATTCGGAAACTGACATCTTTTGTTCCTGGTACACGCCCAGCCATTTGTCATGAATGCGGCGGTATTCACCGCTTTGTTCCAGTACTTTGAGTCCCTCGCTGAACTGGGCCAGCAGGGCATTACGCCCCTCTTTCACTGCATAGCCGTATTCCCCGCTGAAAAAATGCCGGCTGCCCAGATCAAGATTGGTCCATCCGTTTTCTTTGATCAGATACAGGGCGCTGATACGGGGCACCAGGGCACATTCATACTGCCCGTCAGACACCGCCTGCAGCACCGCTGCCTGGTTTTCCACAATGGACACCTGGTCCATGAGATCTGCTTTTGCCAGAAACTCCAGGACCACATCCCCGTCCTGCACCACCAGTTGTTTTCCGGCAAGATCGGACACCGTCTCCGGAGGGGGACCATTGCCCTTTTGCACAACACCCACATAATAGGAAACCAGGTGGGGGGAGGAAAAATCCAGCATCCGGTCCCGTTCCGCAGAATAAAACATGCCCTGAACTGCATCGATATCACCGGTTTTCACACTGTTGACAACCTCAGCCCAGGGCCGTAAACGGATCTGGATCTCCATGTGCATCTCCCTGGCAATGGCCCGGGTCAGATCAACCGTGAATCCGGCGGGATGCCCTGTTTCATCCAGAAATTCAAACGGGGGGTAATTGTGGTCTCCGCCGATGATGACCGGACGGTCCAGGGGCAGCTGCAGGGCGGCAAACCACCTGGCATGCAGCCGGCGGAAGGTGCCGTCCGCCATGACCAGGGCCAGCCCTTCATTGAGCAGGGCCAGGGTGTCTCTATCCCCTTCGGTGACGGCAAAACAGAAATCCTGATAAAAATCCGCAACAGGATGCCGGGACACCTCCAGGCCGGTGATGCCGTTTTCCTGGATCAGGCGCAGGGCCACCAGCCGCTGGATAAAGACCGCATCATGGCTGCCGTCAGCCAGTTCCCGCAGGGCGGTTTCAAAAGTGGGCCGGGTGACGATATCGATACCCCGGTCCTTTCTGCGCAGAAACTCTTCGGCATTGTCGTCTTTCATCACCGCAACCTGTTTTCCTTTCAGGTCCTCTATATCTGTGATGCCGGAGGTGCCTTTGCGCACAACAATGGCCCCGTGCAGCGTCATATAGGGAAAGGTGAAATCAAACAGCAGTTCCCGCTCAGGAGTGCGGCCCACCAGGGGCAGGGCCTGGATCTCCCCCTGCGCAAGCCATCCCCGCACCTGTGCCCACGGCCCGGTTTTGAATGTGACATCCCGGTCCATGGCAGCCAGGGCGGCCCGCAGCAGTTCAACGGAAAACCCGGTGGCATATCCGTGTTCATCCACAACG
>JAZBPL010000224.1:0-18642 GCA_036351635.1 Desulfotignum sp. | reverse complement strand
GATGCGGCCCATTTTGCTCACTGCACTGACCACCGCCATCGGTGCATTTCCCATTACCCTGGATCCGGTTTTTTCAGGGCTTGCCTGGGCCCTTATTTTCGGCCTGGCTGCATCCACTCTGTTTACCCTGGTGCTGATTCCGGTGGCCTATTTTGCCGTCTATCACAAAAGCAAAGCATACTGACCGCGCTAAAACCCTTAAAGGCATAACTTGTGTGGCTTTTTCGAGGAATTCAAACAGGCTTATCTGCAGCTGGGTATCAACCTGGAAGAATACAACAGCGGTTATCCCTAAAGGCTGCCCCTGGTATCCCGTTATATCATAGACCGAAAGAAAATCATTCAATATGCTATTGTCAGTAGGGTAAAAGTTTTAATGGGCCCAACCCCGGTGATCCATTTTTTGTTGCTCATATGGGGTTTATAAAACCGTTCCACCTGCAGGTTGTGCATTTTGTCATCAAGATAGAACGGAGCCGGATGGCATTCAGCACAGCGGCCTTTTCCGAAAAATATTTCTTCTCCCTTGCGTTCCATCTCGGTTGCTTTTTCAGGGCCAAGATGACCGAAAACTGTGAGTTTCGGTGCAGGCGGAAAGTCCAGTTTGTTCTGCATCTGTGCCGTCATGGCCACCTGACTGGCACGCTCCGGCAGATGGACTTCCTTTTTGGGTGAAAAGATCCATTTTATAGGTATTATCCGGAAGCGGATTGACGTCTTTCACCACTGCCCGGGCCAAACCAGGGTCAAAAGGCAAAGCGAATCCCAGCCATAAAAAACAACTGGGTAGTGTCTGCACCGGATTTTTCAGCGATATCAGCGGTTTCACCGGCGAGGAAACGGTAGCGGATACCGACATAAGGTGCAAATTCGCGTTTTATCTCATAGCGCAGGCGCAGGTCGAGATTCACATCAGTGATACCGGCCCCCAAATCCCTTTCGGAAATATCCTGTGCAGCAAAGTGCATTTCGGCCAGGGGCTGAAGCACCAGCCGCTGGCTGATGCGCAAATCGTATTCTGCTTCACAGGCAAAGGTCACATCCCCGTTTTCAGAGACATACAATGCGTTGTCAAGTTCAAATTTGTAGGGAGCCAGACCCTGAAACGCCAGCACACCAGACCAACGGTCTTCGTAATCATCCGTGTGCCATTCATTGGCATACTGCACACCCACCTGGAAATTCCAGAAAGGCGTGACCAGGCGGGAGTACAGCAAATCAGTCTCCGTCTCACCGTTGTCAGGGCCTTCAAAAACCGCTTCCCCCTCATGTTTCCACCAGAACTTATGAAAATCCTTCCCGACCCATCCCTGGGCTTCCCAGCCGATGTGATCAGGGGTGTCATCATCTGCAATCCGGTATTCGAGTTTTTCAAAAAATGTAAAAACATACACCCGGTCATCCTGCAGGGTAACGGGGAAATGGTCAGGCGGCGGATTTTGCGCATACACAAGTACGTCATCAAGGCTCATGCCTTCAGGCAGCGGCGGGGTCTTCATATCAGAAGATGATCCACCGTGATGCTCACGGGCTGATTCCTGATGGCCGTCACGGTCTGATGTAAGCGGTGTCTCTTTTTTTTCCTGGGCAAAACCTAAACCGGACTGCATGATAACCGCAATGGCCATTGCAAGCAGACAATGTTTATACCTTGACATGGATGGAACCTCCTTCCAGGTCGTGGACAACCGCCACTGTGCGGAACATGCCTGCCTCCATGTGGTAAAGCAGATGGCAGTGAAACGCCCACTGGCCCGGTGCGTCGGCGAAAACATCCACTGTCAGCAGTTCAGCAGGCTGCACAATGACGGTGTGTTTGCGGGGGTTGTCGTCAAGATTGCCCCCGGCGTAAAGGTCCATCCACATGCCGTGCAGATGGATAGGGTGGCTCATCATGGTGTCGTTGATCATGTTGATGCGCAGCCGCTCTTTGTATTGAAAGCGGATCATGTCTGACTCAGACCATTTTTTGCCGTCAAATCCCCAGATGTACTTGTGCATGTTGCCGGTCAGATGCAGATCAAACTCCCGGGTGGGGGCACGGCGGCCGTACGGCCGCTCCAGGGCACGAAGCTGGCTGTAGGTGAGCACCCGCCAGCCGTCATTGCCAAGCCCTGCACCTGGATAATCCAGGCGGCGGTAGGCCGTACGGGCCATGGTAATACTGGCCGGGCCGTGTTCTGCTGAACCATGCCGGATGCGGTCCGGCAGATTCTGTGTCGGCAATTCCCTCCTCTCGCCGCCATGGTCCTGCATATGGTGCTGCATCCCCATGTCTCCTTTGGTTTTGTTTTTGTTCATGTGATCGTTGTGTTTCATATCCTTGTCCATCATCATGCCCATGTCAGCCATGGTCAGCATGGGCCTGCGGCGGGGATCGGGTATGCCGGCAGCCATTCCCGGACGCGGGGCGATGGTTGCGCGGGCATAACCGCTGCGGTCCATGGTTTCCGCAAACAGGGTATAGGCCCAGTCACTGGACAGGGTATCGGGTATTGTCACCACCACGTCATAGGTTTCGGCTACGGCAATGCGCAGCTCATCGGTTTCCACCGGCTGGATGTTCTGTCCGTCTGCCTGAACCACGGTCATGGGCAGACCGGGGATCCGGATGTCATAAAATGTCATGGTCGAAGCATTGACAAACCGCAGGCGCACACACTGGCCAGGACCGGCAGTAAAAACTGGGTTTTCCGCAGCGGTCTGGCCGTTGATCAAATAGCTGTAGGTGGCGCCCGTGACATCGGCAATGTCTGTGGGGTCCATACGCATGCGGTCCCAGGCCAGGCGTTTGTCTATCACTTGTTTCAGGGTCATGCCGGTGGCCTGCATCTGGTCTTGGATGTTTGCCAGTGTGGGACGCTGAAAATTATAATAGCCCTCCATGGTCTTGAGCTTCCACAGCACCCGGTGCGGGTCTTCAAAGGTCCAGTCCGACAGGACAATGGAATGGTCCACCTCATAGGCCACCGTATCAGGCCCGGCAGGCGCAACAACAAGCTGGCCGTAGTGGCCGAGCTGTTCCTGCAGACCGGTGTGGCTGTGGTACCAGTAAGTGCCGTTCTGCCGGACAGGAAAACGGTATGTAAAGGTTTCACCCGGTGAAATCCCGGGAAAGCTGATACCTGGTACGCCGTCCATGGTAAAGGGCAGAAGAATGCCGTGCCAGTGAATGGAAGTCGATTCAGGCAAAAGGTTGTGAACCCGGATCAGTGCTTCTTTGCCTTCGGTCATGCGGATTACCGGCCCGGGAATCGAGCCGTTGATTGCGATTGCCCGTCCCGGCCTACCCCCGATCAACAGATGACGTCTTTCCAGGTATAGATCGATGCCCCCGGCGCCCGTGGCATTCAGTTCCCCAATATTTCCTGCCGGAGTAATTTCGGCATCTGCCCCCCAGGTCTGACACAGGGGCCACAGGGACGAAGCCATGACAGCCGAACCTGTGGCTGCGAGAAAATCCCGGCGGGTCATGGTATACGCCAAAGATGGTCTGGGCGAAGATCCCTGCTTGAACTTTCGTGTTTGGTTGCAAAAATCTGTCATAAAAGCTTCCTTCCTATATGTTCTGATGGCAGTAATTTCTTAAAACTTTCACAGCGGGCAGATAGGCATCTTTCATCTTTATTTTATACTGATTTATTTCATTTTCTTATGTTTCCAACCGGGCTGCAATCAGGTAAATACTGTATTTTGCAAGATGGATACATGTAGAAAACATAAGCGGGGTTTCTTTTTCAAAAATCCTGTAAACAAAGCAGAGATACACTGTTTTTTATGTAAAAATAGGGGATTCACCTCATTTACATACCGAAAAAAACCAGCATATATTATGTGATTATGCAAAAAAACATATCATGGCAAAAGGAATTGGGTTTTAAAACTGTCTGGATACTGGTTTCATTTTTTTTGGTTTCCTCTGTTCAGGCCAAAGAACTGACCCTTGAACAAGCTCTTGGACTGGCTGAAAAAAATGCCACCGAGCTTGAAGTTCTTGATGCGGAACATGCGCTTGCAACCGCAAGTTTCCAGCGTTCCGCTCAGGCATTTCTCCCCAAAATTTCCATTGATGCCACCTTGCTGCGGGCGGATTCTTCTTTGATCAATGACATTCCGGTTCCGTTGCGCAGTCTTCCGCCGCGTATTGGTTACCGGGATTTTGGTCCGGTGGATGGGATGATCAGAGGAATTCAGGTGATACAGCCAGTGTTCAATGCTGATGCCTCAAAAGCCCGAGAACAGGCCAAGAAAGAGGTTCAGGCGCGCCGCCTGGCATATCAGTGGGGAGAACAAATGCTGCGGTTTCAAGTGGCCGGGTCCTATTATGCTGTTGCCGTACGTCAAGCAGACGAACGCGCAACCCGTATGGCGCTGGAAGCTGCGCAGCAGGCACAGAATATGGCCGATGGCGCATATCAGGAGGGTCTGGTTGCAAAGTTGGATGTTGTGCGTGCCGAGGCGGAAGTAGCCGCAGGCAAAGCCCGTGTCAGAACCGCGGAAGCAGAGGTGCACAAGGCCAGGATAAATTTTGCGGTATTGCTGGGTCTACCGCCTCAGAAACATTTTATCTTGACCAGCGATTTGCCCGAGCCTCTACCACCTGTAACTGAAAAGATGCCATCAAAAAAACGCAGTGACCTGAAGGCCCGGGAAGCAGAACAGGAAGCCGCAGCCACAGGACTGGACAAGGCCAAAGCACGAAGGTTACCCAGAATCAATCTGCTGGCCCGACAGCAATGGTTTGACGGAGATGCGCCTTTCGACATGTATGCCGACGGCTGGCTTGTGGCGCTTACTCTGCAATGGTCACTATTTGATGGTTTGGGACGACAGGGAGAAATTGCAGAGGCCCGGGCCCGCAAAACGCTGGCCCGGATTGGGGTGGAACATACCCGGCGTACAATAGAGAAAGAACAGCAACTGGCCATCAGTGAATGGCGGGCAGCCTGGTCTGCCTGGCAGGCTTCGGTCAATGCATTGGAACCTGCTGAAGATTCTGTGAGTCTGGCACACAGACGATACGAAGAGGGTTTGGGAAACATGACCGATCTGCTCACCACCCAGGCCAGCCTGTATCAGCACCGGCTTGAATATACCCGCTATCACTATAAAGTTTTACTGGCATCCATGAACTATTGCCTGCGTTATGGAAAGGATCCATTAACGGTTCTGTCGGGAGAAATCCGATGAACAGCATGGACCACCAAAAATCTCACACCATTTTTTATTGTTCACTGATTGCCGTTCTGGTGTTGACCGGCTGTTTTGAATCCCGGGACCCTGATACCGCATCTGATCCTGGCAATAAGGAACCAGTAACCGTTAAAGTGGCAGAAATAAAATCCTGGCAAAAGGCATTAACCCGCCATTTTCCCGGCGTGGTAAGCCCGGGGCGGCGTGCTGTGCTCAGCACCCGCGTAAATGGAACGATCAAGTCTATCAAGGTTGAAGCCGGGGATCAGGTAAAGTCCGGTGCTGAATTGGCCCGCATCGAATCCCGGGATTTAGAAGCCGCGATTGCGGGAATTAAAGCACAACTCAAAGCGGCAGAAATCTCTGCTGCCAAGGCATCGCGGGATGTCAACAGATTAAAACGACTGTACGGAGAAGATCTGATAGCCCGTAACCGCCTGGAACTGGCCCAGGTTAAACAACAAAAATCCATGGCAAATCTAGAAAAAATCCGGGCCGAATTACAGGTTCAGCAGGTTAACCGCAGCTATGCACACATTACCGCCCCTTTTGCCGGCATGGTGAGTGAAGTGGTTATGGACGAAGGTTCATTCACCGGTCCGGGACGTCCTGTATTGATTCTGGAAGACCGCTCAACACTACAGATCGATGTTCCCATTCCTTCAAATACAGCTGATCAAATAAGCCCACAGGATATGCTGTTAATACTTGAACCCTCAATAAAAAAACCGCTGCAGGCCAGGTATGTCTCGATTTTACCCTCTATGAAAGATGCTTCTGCGGGTCAGGTGCTGCGGCTTTCACTGGAAAATGCGCCGGAAACTATTCAGCCTGGGCAGGTGGTTAATGTACTGCTGAATGAAACCGGACAAAAAGGTCTTGCGGTATTACCCAAAGCAGCGCTGATTCGCCGGGGCCAGCTCACCGGGGTATTGGTCGTCGAAAAAAAGCAGAACAAAAATGTTGTTTCTCTGCGCTGGATTAGCCTTGCGCCGCAAAAATCCGGTGAAAACAGCTTTATGCCGGTCTCTCAGGGTTTGGATCCAGGAGAATTTGTTGTGCTGCATCCTTCCTCTGATTTGCGGGACGGCCAACAGATTCGAATGGATGGGGAATCTTTCTGATGGAACCGCTCGGCCTGGCCGGACGGTTTGCCAATCGTCTTCTGGATTCCCCTCTGGTTCCGCTGTTTATCATTGCATGTTTTATTCTGGGCGGATACAGCCTGCTGGTTACCCCCAGGGAAGATAGACCCAATATCGATGTCCCCACTGCCTTGGTCATGATACCCTGGCCCGGCGGGGGTGTGGAACGTGTGGATGAACAGCTGGCCCGGCGTGCCGGCACATGGATTCAACAATTATCTTCTGTGACAAAAATACACAGCAGCAGTACGGACCACGCCGCCCTTCTGACAGTGGAATTTGAACCCGGAACCGTTAAAGCCACCGCTTTTGCGGAACTTGAAGAATTATTCAATGTCTATGCAGACCGTCTGCCCGTTGCTGCCGGTCCGCCCTGCATTGAAACCTTTGGAGAAGAACGGCTGGTGATGTTCATGGCAACCCTGAGCAGCAAAACCCATTCTCCCCGGCAATTGGAACGGGTCGCCGGAGAGATCTGCGCCCGCCTGGAATCAGTACGTGGTGTGCGCAGCATTACGCGCCATGGAGGAGATGAGCAGGCCATTGAAGTATTGCCCCGGCTCCAGGAAATGGCAGTTCACGGCATATCCCTGAACCAGGTGGCTGAAGCCATTGCCGTTGCCGGTCGGCAGATTCCGGTGGGATTTTTAGAAAGCGCGCCGGTGGCAGCCATACAGGCGGGAACCGATATAAGCACTCACAAAAAACTGGCGCGCATTCCAGTGGGCCGGGGACCTGCAGGTCCGGTATATCTTGAAGATGTGGCAGATATCCGTAACGGCACAGTTCATCGGAACCAGGCGGTCCTGAACTGGCAGCAGGGGCAATCAGCAGCCTTTCCCGCAGTCACTGTAGCAGTGACCACACTTGCCGGCAACAATGTCAGCGATGTGACACGCCGTCTGCGTGAGCGAATGGCAGAGATCAAATCCGAGATGGTTCCGGCTCCCATGAAATTTGCAATCAGCTATGATGCGGGAAAAGAAGCGACGGAACGGGTCTATAACGTACTGGGCCAGCTGTTGTCCGGCACCCTGATTGTGGTGGGTATCATCTGGCTCGGACTGGGCTTTCGGGCGGCCGCAATTATTGCCATGATGATGCCGGCGTCGCTTGCAATCGTTCCCTTTATCTATAACCAAATGGGATTTACCCTTAATCCGGTCTCCATTGCTGCAATGATACTGGCTATCGGCATCCTTTCCGATGATGCCGTAGTAATGCTGGAAAACGTCACCCGTCAGTTTCGCAAAGCCGGTAAAAAAAGCCGGGATCTCACCGTCACTGCGGTAAACGAAGTGGGTAATCCCACCATCCTAGCTGATCTGCTTGTTGTGGCAACATTGCTTCCCACCGCCTATATCACCGGAGAAATGGGCCAGTATATCCGGGCCTTGCCGGTGGGTACGTCTGCAGCTGTGATTTTCTCTCTGCTGGTTGCCCTCACGATTACACCTTACTTTGGTTTACGGCTGCTTAAGGTAGATACTTCCCTTAGATCAAAGCATCCATCTTACAACGGCTTGCAGGAAAAGAAACAGACAGAAAACAGGTATTATCGCTTCTACCGGGCCATGATGGGTCCGATGATGACCCACGCAATCCTGCGCTGGATTTTATATCTGGGCCTGCTAATATTACTTGTGGCGAGTTTTTCTCTGGTGGGATTGCGCTGGGTACAGATCGGGTTGACACCCCTGCTGAATCGTCAGGTTTTTGTTGTGGAAGTGGAGCTGCCTGCCGGCGCTACACTGACCGAAACCCTTACTGCGACCTCCGCTGTCAGCCGGGAACTTCGTAAAATTTCGGAAGTAAAATCATTGACAATGTACGCAGGAACAACAGCACCGTTCATCTATCCGCCCTCAGGCATACAGATTCCCAGGCAATTACCGCCCCACCGTGCCAGTGTGCATGTGGAGATGGTGCCCAAGCAGGTGCGTGACCGGCTCAGTTATGAGGTCAGCCGGCAGGTGCTTCATCAGTTAAGAGATTGGCTGGCCCCATACAATGCCAAAGGATATATTGGCCGCATTCCTTCCGGACCGGCCAGTGACCGGAATATCACTGCTGAAATCTATGGTCCGAATGCCGATGCCCGGCAGGAAATGGCAGACCGGATTGAAAACTTACTGACCAGCCAACCAGGGGTGGTGAACACCGAACAAATTCCGGGAAACCCTTTGGATGTGCTCAATTTATGGGTCGACCCGCAGCGGGCTGCTATCCGGGGGGTAACTCCTGCGGAGGTAACGCGCACACTGCATCTGGCAGTAAATGGCCGTATTGTCACAAATTGGGCGGTTCCCTCTTCCCGCGAACCAGTGCCGGTAATTCTGCGGTTGGACAAACCCCTCCGTGACAATGCGCAAGCGCTCAAAGCAATTTATATACCCGGCATAAATGGTCATCCTGTGTCACTGGAAGATCTGGTGGATTTTAAGTGGCAACCAGGAAATCAGGTGCGGTACCGTCGCAATATGGTGCCTTTCAACACAGTGGTGGCGGATTTGGATCAATCCGTTGTACAACCCTTGACAATCCAGTTGGCAGTCAGCAAAAACCTTACTACAGAAGCGGGCAGTGAACAGAGTGCCGTCCGCTGGCTTTCCCCGCCCGTGAATACGGCACAGCCCAAACTTTACTGGTCTGGTAAATGGGAAATGACACGTAATGTCTACCGGGACCTGGGCACTGCCGGTGCCGTGGTTATGCTGCTTATCTACCTGCTGCTGGCCGGCTGGTTCAGTTCCTATACCCTGCCGTTTTTAATCATGCTGCCAATTCCGCTGATATTTATCGGTGTGATACCGGCACACTGGCTTTTGGGTCTTAACATTGTGGGAACCGGCGTTCTTGGCATTATTGCTTTGGCGGGAATTGTCGCACGCAATTCCATACTGCTTGTGGATTTCATAAAACTGCGGGAAAAAGCGGGAATGCAGTTGAAAGAAGCCGTGCTTCAGGCTGGTATTCAGCGCACCCGACCGATTCTGCTGACGGCTGCCACCGTGATGTTCGGCAGCGGCGTTCTGGTGTTCGAACCCTCATTAAAACCTTTGGGCCTGACACTCGTAAGTGGCGTGCTTATCTCCACACTGTTAACTCTTGTACTTATTCCTGTATTTTATTACCATACCCACAATAAAAAGAAAAAGTAACAGCAGCAGACAGTGAACATGCCCGCCTGAACTACAGTGTTGGTTTGATTATACCAGAAAACATTTCATGGGGAAAAAAAGAGCACCATCCTTATGTGGATACGGCATTGTCCATAGGTCACGGGCAGACAATCAACCAGCGTTCCACTGTGGCCAGGTCCCTGATGCTGGCAGAACTTGTATCTGTTCATGATGTCCAGGAAATAGGTTTTGGCAGTGGATGGAATGCCTGTTTGATTGCATACCACGCCGAAACCATGATATTGCCCACCGTACAAAAATTCTACATATCCGGTATCGTTTTTTTACATGCAGCCGTTGTTAGATGTACATGGTTTTCCTGATTGAAAATCATAGCCCAGAAAACGAAAATGTTGGCCAGAAAAAGCAAAGGGCGTTTTTTGAATTTGAAACAAACAAAAACAATAAACCCTTTAATGCTTGCGATATTGATAATCTTATACAAGTATAAGGAGGACGTTATGAGGCATCCAACCCCAGAACAAAACCCTAACCGCTTTTTTTGCATTGCAATCACAACTCTGTTTTTTTTCCTGTTTACAGGCATCGGAACAGGCCTGGCTGCATTAACAATGACAGACACCAACATTGAAATTGCCATTGAAGATGCACTGATGCAGGACCAGGGGGTGCCGTCCTATCTTGTGGATGTTTCGTGTACCAATGGCGTGGTCACCCTCACCGGCAGTGTGGGCAATCTTTTGGCAAAAGAACGGGCCCTGGCCATAGCGGAAACAGTAAAAGGGGTCCGGTCGGTCATCAACCGCATCGAGGTGAAACCGCTGACCGAAAAAACAGATCCCAATATTAAAACGGACGTGCTCCAGTCCCTGGCTGTGGATCCGGTAACGGAACTGTTTGAAATTGATGTCAGTGTCGACAACAAAGTGGTTACCCTCAAGGGGGAAGTTAATTCCTATATTGAAAAGCAGGCGGCCGGAAAGGTGGCCAAAAGCGTCAGCGGCGTGAAAAAGGTCAAGAACCTGATCCTGTTTGACCACAAAACCACCCGTCCGGATGCGGATTTTGCCAATGATATTGCAAAGGCACTTGCCTGGGATACCCTGGTGGATGATGAACTGATTCAGGTCTCAGTGAAAAACCGCAAAGTGGCACTTACGGGAACCGTGGGCAGTGCCGCTGAAAAAAACCGGGCCATCACCCATGCCTGGCTGCCGGGTATAAAAAAGGTGGATGCAGACCTGCTCAAGGTGGACCGCTGGGCCCGGGACAAGGATCTGCGGGCTGAAAAATACCTGCTCAAACCCGATGACAAGATAAAGGATGCGGTTGATACCGCCATTTTGTATGATCCGCGGGTCCTTTCCACAAAAGTGGATACCCGGGTTGACAACGGCGTGGTCACACTCACCGGCTGGGTCAATTATCTTTCCGCCAAACATGCTGCTGCAGAAGATGCCGGAAACACCGTAGGTGTCATCCGTGTCAAAAACCAGATAAAGGTTGCCCCCCCGGCAGAGGATATCGGCAACATGGAACTGGAACAAAAAATCCAGGACAAGTTCAGAAAAGATGTATATGTGGAAAATTTTGACATCACAGTGACTTCCCTGGCCGGTATTGTGAACCTGTACGGCACAGTGGACACCTATTATGAAAAAGCCCGGGCCGAAGATCTGGCCGCCGAAGTGCAGGGGGTTTATTCGGTCAACAACAACCTGATTGTCAATAAATCCTGGGATCCTTTTGTGTATAAACCCTATGTGGATGATTCCTATGTCTACAATTATGACTGGTATACCTACCAGCCCGATGTCACCTCCCGGAAAAATGACCGGGAAATAACAGACGACATTGAAAGTGAGCTGTTCTGGAGCCCCTTTGTTGATTCAGATCAGGTGACTGTGCACGTTGATGACGGTAAGGCAACCCTCACCGGCAAAGTGGATTCCTGGTCAGAATACGACGCTGCCACACAAAATGCCCTTGAAGGGGGGGCTGTGGTTGTGGACAATGAACTTACCATATCCAGCATACAATAAAGCCGTAACAAAACCAGAATATGAAAAGGATATCACCAGATAGACGAAGGCGATTATGTCAGCGTCGCAGGAAATATGAATTATACCTTCTGGGAAAAGAAAGAGCTGATGGCTGACAGTATCATCACACTCATTGATGACTGATATCCAGCATAAAAGGGGGCCGTGTGGCGAGATAGATGGGAAGCAGTGTTTCAATTTCTGGTTTTCTGTGATCTGTCTTTTGGAAAACATCTGCCCCCCCTCTGTTGCAGCCTGCTTTTGTACACCATACACATTCTGAAAATGTTTTGGATAATGACATCCTGTGCAGCAGAAACATTCTCCACCAACATCATCCGGACTGGAACATACACCCAATAGAAAAGGAGTCGTCCCAATGAAAGAAAAAGACCTTCGCAGATACCATCGCATTACAGGGGTTGTGCTGGCAGTGTTTATCCTTGTCCAGGCCGGTACCGGCCTTGTTTTTACCATTGGACAAATGACGGGCAGTTCCGGCGGCCACGGCCATGACACTGCCGATGTATCCTCTTTTCCGATTTCCAAGGCACAAGCCGACACCAGCAAACCGCAAGCGTCACAAGCCCACGAAAGCAAAAGCCTTCTTGGCATTGTGCATTACGGGGGCGGCATGTTCGGAAATATCTACAGATTGGTGCTTGCTGTAACCATTATAGGGCAGGTATGCGGCGGCCTGCTGATCTACATGCGCATAAAGGTACGCAAAAAAGGCAAAAACTGAAGACAGACCCCTGTTTCTTTCATGTCAAGGCCGTCAAGAATCGCTTCCCCCAAGCACCTTTTGGCCCCGGTACTCCCAGGCTAACTCCTGATGGTCCGGGCAGTATGCCGTGACAGACATGCTGCATAATTCCCTGTATTCTGTTTCTGGATTATAACTTTCTGCCGGTCCGGCCTCTCCAACCCAAAACCAGGGCCATGGGCAGCACAAATCAATAAAATCGGCGTCAGAAGGCAAACCGGCATCCTGCAATGAAATACAGCTGATTGATATCGGCACCCGCCGATTCAGCGATATCAGCGGTCTCACCGGCAAGAAACCGGCAGGTAAAGGTTTCACCCGGAGATATCCCGGGAAAATTGATGCCCGGCACCCCGTCCATGTTAAAGGGCAGCAGAATGCCGTGCCAGTGAATGGAAGTGGATCCGGACATATGATTGTGCACCCGGATCAGTGTTTCTTTACCCTCGGTCATGCGGATCACCGGTCCGGGAACCGAACCGGTGATGGAAATGGCCAGGCCAGGCCGGTCCACCGGGCTGGCCTGGCCTGCATCCTTTACCCAGGGGCAATAGGGAGTTACAGGCACTGCATAAATGCTACGAGGGCCTTTTTTTCCTTATCAGTCAGCTCGAGTTGGGTAACCAGATTAAAAAATTCCACTGTGTCAGCAAGGGTCAGCAGCCGTCCGTCATGCATATAAGGAGGCGAATCCTTGATACCGCGCAGGGTGAAAGACTTGATGGGCCCCACAGGGGTGACCCATTTGCCATTGCTCTCCCTGGGTTCATAAAAGCGCCCCACCTTCAGGTCGTGCATCTTGTCATCTGTATAAAAGGGGGCCGGGTGGCAGGCACCGCAGTTTGCTTTTCCAAAGAAAATATCCTGTCCCAGCATCTCCTGCTCTGTTGCTTTGTCCGGATCCAGCTTGCCGAATAGATTCAGTTTTGGTGCCGGCGGAAAATCAAACAGATTCTGCATCTGGGCCATCATGGCCACCTGGCTGGCCCGATCCGGCAGATTCACCCCTTTTTTTGCGGCGATCACATGGTCCCCGTCAAAATAGGCCGTCCTTTGTTCAAACTCGGTGAAATCTTCCACAGACCGCAGGGACCGTTTGGAGCCGTGTATCTGCTGGTTGTACATACCCCGGAGACTCACCGTGTCCAGGCGGAAACGGGCTGCCTGGGGGCGTGTGTCCGGATTCAGGTGAAAGGCCGCATTTGTATGGCCGTTGGCATGACAGTCCAGGCAGGCCACCCCCAGGCTGGGGGCTTTCACCTTCCGGTCCTCGGTCTGGTTGAACTGTTGCTGGGGAAAGGGTGTCAGCAGCAGCCGCAAACCTTCCATCTGAACCGGTGTGAGGATACCGTGCATAATGTCATAGTAGTTATCTATGCTCAGCAGTTTTCCCTGGGAAACATCTCCCAAATCCGGCCGGGTGGTGAGATAGATGGGCGGCGGAAATTCAGGGATAAAATGATCCGGGATATCAAACATCACATCGAACCGTTCCAGGGAGCGGTGTTCAAGGTTCTGGATTTCTGTAATCTGGCTTTCGGGAAATACCTGCCCGCCTGTTGCATGCTTGGTGTGGGGAAGCGGAAGAAATCCTTCCGGAAACAGATCTGACTGTTTTATGTCAGAAGGTTTCATGGCGTTCAGCTTATCCCATGTCATCCCGTCAGGCAGTTTTACCCGTACCCCTTTCTGGACAGGTTTTTGTTCTCCGGACATCATCACATCCGAAGGGCGGTCACCCAGGTCATACCGTCTTTCCAGGAGTTTTTTCTGCCGCGCCATGACCTCGGATTTTGCAGCCATATCCTGTTTCATGACAGTATCGAAATCTTTGTCAGCAACCACCGGCATATATGTTTTTGGGTCAGGATCCACCTCAGGGGGGACCTGGGCATGTGCCGCGCTGACCATGCAGGCGGTCACCAGGGCTGCCCACAAAATCCCTGTGATTTTCCAAAGCTGTTTTCCATCCTTTTTTACCATTTTTGTCCTCCTTGTTTGGTTGATAAGGTTTGGGTTTCCCGTTTACACCGGGCAGTTTCCTGTATGTTCCATATTTTTATTTTCTCAAAGAAACGAAACCGCCGATGCATCCGCTAATTTTGAAAAACAGGGAAAAATACTTTTTAGGCAGGGGCAGACAAATGCAGTTTCTGGCAGATACCGCTGCCCACCGGACCCTGTTTTCATGTTTTATAATCAGAAATTTTCCCCTTTTCAGATATAAACCGCAATACGGGAAAACATGTATTTGCAATAGCTGTGTCGTGCAAACCAAAATGCTGTCGCGCAGGAAAAAAATTGCCGGCAAAAAGCACGGGGCATGATGCCGGAATCATGCCCCGTGCAACTCCATCAAAACACGGGTTTTCTGCAAGATATCTGGTTCTACAGCACTTTCCCCCTGAAAATGGGGAAAACACCGTATTTCACCATGGAACAGATATTGTTATCTTTTGTCCCGAATATCTAATGTAAACGAGCGAGGAGGATAATGATGTTTCTGGAAAAAATCAAATCTGAAGGCATTGCACATCTATCCTATGTACTGGGTGACGGGCTCGATGCAGTGGTCATCGACCCGAGAAGAGATTGTCAGATCTACGCTGAAATAGCGGCACAGCACGGAACCAGAATAACCCGCATATTTGAAACCCACCGCAATGAGGATTATATTATCGGTTCCATGGATCTTGCCCGGCGCACCGGCGCTACAATCCATCACGGCAGATCTCTTGATTTCTCCTATGGAGCGGGTGTTTCCGAAGGCGACACCTTTGAAGTGGGAGATCTTTGTCTGAAGATTCTTGAAACCCCGGGCCACACCTTTGAATCCATTTCCATCGTGGTCACCGATAAAAACTACGGGGAAGATCCGGTGGCGGTATTCACCGGTGATGCCTTATTTATCGGAGATGTGGGGCGCACCGATTTTTTTCCGGACCAGGCACGCAAGGTGGCGGGTGCGCTGTATGATTCCATCTTTGAAAAACTATTGCCCCTGGGGGACCAGGCCATCATCTACCCGGCCCATGGGGCCGGTTCGGTGTGTGGTGACAATATGGCCACACGTGAATTCTCCACCATCGGGCATGAACGGCTGCACAACCCGGTACTCAAGAAAACAGACCGGGAATCCTTCATCGATTTCAAGGTCAGCGAACACCATTATCAGCCCCCCTATTTCAAAAAAATGGAAGAACACAACCAATACGGCCCGCCCCCTCTGCATACCCTGCCCCGGCCCGTCCCCCTGAAGGCAGGAGATGTAAAAAAGGCTCGGACAGACGGCGCAGTACTTCTGGATCTGCGGAGCCCCGAGGCATATGCCGGCGCTTTCATACCAGGCAGCCTTGCCATGCCCCTGGAAATGATACCTGCATATGCCGGATACTTTCTGGATTATGATACAGATATCATCTTGGTTCCTGAGACACGGGAACAGATACCTGCCGCAGTGGCGCATTTGATCCGCATAGGGTATGACCGGGTGTCAGGTTACCTCAAGGGCGGCATGCACAGCTGGGAGGTGGAAGGTATGGCATTCGACCGCATCGGGGCTGTCCATGCAAAAGCCCTTGAGCAACGTTTGAAGAACGAAGAAGACCTCACCCTGCTTGATGTCCGCAAGATCGGCGAATACAGACAGGGCCGGCTGGCAGGTGCTGTCCACATCTTTCTTGGTGAACTCCCGGACAGGATACATGAACTGGATCCCGACAAACCCGTCATCACCTTCTGCGGCAGCGGGAAAAGGGCAATCATTGCAGCCGCGATCCTGAAGAAAAACGGATTCAGCAAAGTGGAAGACAGCCTTGGATCCATGAGTGCCTGCAAAAACGTCGGCTGTGCTTTGCAGGAGGGGTGATCTGTTCATGGAAATACTGCATATACTGGAAAAAATCCTCTTTGCTTCCATATGGCCTCCATACCTTGTGGGAATGGGCATCGGCTTTGGTTTCGGGGCACCCTGGGTTTCAGGCTGCACCAGCGGCCACGGCATTATCGGCATTTTGGCAGGTGCCGGGCTCTATGCCGCCGTCTATCCGAGGCTCAAAAAACAGGTGCTGCCCATGGGCAATTTCGGCGAAAAGACCCTGATTGACCTTGTGCAGCCCCGCAATCCCTGGTTCGTCATCATTCCGGCTGCAGTGTTTATGATCGGGTTTATGGCCGTACTGGAAATTGTAGGTTTATAACCTTCTTCCTGTCCGGCCTCTCCAACCGAAAACCAGATAAAGCATGGCAAAAAACACGATCGCAAGTATAGCGGTTGCTATTGACACTTCCGGTTGGGAATTGAGGGGAAGGGCTTCCTGCCGCCTGCTGAGCAGGGACACATTTTCACCGGGAAGCGCCGGATCGATGGTTATGGAGTTTTCCTGTGATCAGGTTTGGGCAAACATCATCAAAGATCCCCGGGCCGCGGTGGTGGACCTGACCATGACCCAGGTGGTGGACGGGGACCTGCTCAAGGTCATGAGCTGGTATGACAACGAATGGGGATACAGCGCCCAGATGGTCAGGGAAGCGGTCCGGATGACCGGGGTCTGATGCAGTGATCGGAGACAGTGATTCCATCTCAATCTCAATGACTTTCCTGTCTGCCGGCCGAACCGGGTGCAGCAGTTCAAAGGAGTATGTAATGCAACTTACAGCCCAGGTAAAAAGCAAAGACAAAACCATTTGCTTTGCCATTATGTCAGTGCTTTTTTTCATGCTTGCGGGCGGCGGGACCGGACTGGGCGCACTGGATCTAAGAGATACCAATATCGAAAGGAAAAAATCATGTTTTTCGCTGATTTGTTGACCGCATTTGTTCTTACCATCATAATCATGCTGCCCTTTTATTTTCTGGGCAGGGTCGGCCCCTGGGAAGGCTGGATATGGTTTGCCCTGCTGCTTTTTTTATTTACATGGGCAGGCGGGGCATGGGTTCGCCCCTATGAACCTGTCAGTGCGGGGTATGCCTGGCTGCCTTTTCTTTTTTTTGGATTGTTTTTTGCTTTGCTCCTTGCAGCTGCAGTGCCCCCCAGAGCTCCGCGGAACAGAAAAGAAGCCTTACAACAGGCCTGGGCGGAAAATGAGGCTGAACAGGCTACGGCTGTAGCTTTGGGATTTTTTTTCTGGATGCTGCTGGCCGGACTGATCCTGGCACTTATTCTGCGGTATGCCATTTAAAGACTTCATCCGTGCCCTGCTCGCCAGTTCCTGTAAAAAAACAAGAAATAGAAGCGGGGCACCTGGGTTGCAGGATTCCGGGTTAGGAATTTACCAGACCTTTTTCAATGGCGATGGCGGTCAGCTGTGACACGTTGTTGACCGACAGCTTGCCCATGATGTTGGCCCTGTGGCGTTCAATGGTTTTGGGACTGTTGCACAGCATGTCTGCGATCTCTTTGCTGGTATAGCCTTCCGCCACCAGCTTGAGTACCTCTTTTTCCCGACGGGTAAGGGTGTCCCATGCACTGCGTTCTTTAAGGTGTTTTTTGCCTTCAAGATACCCTTCCATGACCTTGCCGGCGATACTGGGACTGATAAATGTTTTTCCCGATGAAACCAGGCGGATGGCTTTTAACAGTTCATCCTGGGACGCATCTTTAAGGCAGTAGCCCTGCACACCATAGTTAAAACATTCCAGGATATATTCATCCGTGTCATGAATTGTCAATGCCAGGATCTTGATATCGGGTCTCTGGCGTTTGATCTCTTTGATGGCGGAAAGACCATCCATTTTCGGCATGGACAGATCCAGCATTGCCATGTCTGGATTGTGCTCCATACACTGTCTAATGGCTTCAAAACCGTCTGACGCTTCGGCAACAACTTCCAGGGTATCATCACAATTGATCATCAGACACAATCCTTCCCGGAGCAGCTTGCTGTCTTCTGCGATCACGATACGTGTTTTTTCCATAACCACTTCTTCCTGTATTAGCAGTTCTTTTTTCATACACAGACCACTGATATTATGACCTAATAGCAAAGACTAAAGCCAAAGGCAATGGTTATTGATTTCAGACGGTGCCCCGGCGATGAAAAAACAACCCAGTCCAGGATATCAAAACCGCGCTCTGTGAAGAAATACGGGAAATATTTGGGATCGGTTTGTGCTGGATCCGGATCTGTTTGGACATGCCTTTCTACAGCATCGAAGGACTGAAAATGGGGGAAATCCTTTATTTTTGTCTCAAGGGAATACTGGTATCTTATTTCATCAGCCCGGTGCGTTTAAGAAACCGGCTGAATACAAAATTTCACGCTAAAAAAGGGTAAAAATACATATGGCGACTGAAAAAAAAGATTATAACAAAAACCGGCTGATTATTGTATCCAACCGCCTGCCCATTGTC
>JAZBPL010000223.1:0-29282 GCA_036351635.1 Desulfotignum sp. | reverse complement strand
TGCTCTAGCCTTTGTGTTCTTGGATTTTTCACCCATTGGATAGCCCACCTTGTTTTGTTAGAAACAATTTGCCCATTCTTAAGCACATAATCACATATTCACAAGATTGTCAACCATAAAGATTTGCAACGGGCGCTTCCAAAGGCGGTTTCAGCCATTTTTATGCAGATCCGGCAAGGGTTTTAACCAGGAATGGAAAAGTATACAAAGACAAAAAAGTTAAAATAGTGGTAGGCAGGATAACCAATGTTCACCGCCTTGCATTGACCCGATTCATGGCCTGAACAACGCCTTTGGAAAGAATAAGGCCGCAGGCATCAGCAGCGGCTGCCACAATGCCATTCAAAGCAGCCTGTTCATCCGGGGTAAACACACCCAGCACATGCCCGGTAACCTGGCCCTGGTCTTCCGGATGCCCTACCCCGATCCGCACCCGGATACAATCTTTGCGGCCAAAGGCATCCATAATGGATCTGACCCCGTTATGGCCGCCAGGCCCCCTGTCCTGCATAATTTTAATGGTGCCGAAGGGCAGGTCCAGATCATCATGGACCACGATAATGTCAGAGAAATCAACTTTGAAATATGCGGATATTTTCTGGAGGGGAAACCCACTGCGATTCATATAAGACAAGGGTTTGACCAGGAAAACTTCCCGGCCATGGATTCGTGTCTTTACAAAGGCAGCATCAAAACGGTTTTTATCAAAATCAGTGCCGGCTTTTTCTGCAATGGCTTCCACCACCAGAAAACCGATATTATGTCGGGTCCGGGCGTAATCCCGGCCAGGATTTCCCAGACCCGCTATAATTTTGCTTCCTGCATCTGTCATAAAAGATGCAGCGCGTTATTCAGCAGGTTCTTCTGCCGGAATGTCTGCTGCCTCTTCCAGTTCTTCTTCCATCATTTCGTCTTCTGCCAGTTCTTCTTCTTCCTCTTCACCGGCATCAGGCGGAACAATGGTTATAACGGTAAAGTTCACATCATGGGGAATTTCCACTGCCTCCCCGAGATCGATCGCTTCCACATGGACAGCATCCCCGATATCCAGGTCTGAAATATCGATTTCAATGCTTTCAGGGGTATCAGCAGGTTTACATACCACTTCCAGTTCACGGCGGATAATCTGAAGCATCCCCCCCTCGTCCTTGACCCCTTTGCTGACCCCAACCGGCACAACCGGAACCGATACCGTCACCAGGGTGTCCATATCAATCTGATGAAAATCCGCATGCAGGTATTCGATGCCATAGGTATCCATCTGCAGATCCTTGAGCATCACCACCTTGCTTTTGACCTCTGCTTCCCCCTCAATTTTCATATTCAGAAACAGGCCGGATGTGCCCCTGTCCCTGATTATTTTGTCGAATTCACTGGTTTCAAGGCACAGCATCATGGGATCTGTTTTGGGCCCGTAAATAACTGCAGGGAAAGTTTTGTTTTTGCGCATTTTTCTGGCAGCACCCTTTCCTTTTGTGCTGCGTTTTGTTGCATGTAATTTAATTAAATCCAAAGTGCTTTCCTCCATGTCCGCTATTTACGAAAAGATAAAAAATTGCGCGTTTAAGTGGACTGTTAAAGTAAAATTGTTTATATAAACAGGGAATTAACCGAATCGCCTCTGTAGCTGCGCATGATAGCCTCACCCACAAGCTTTGCAATGGATAAGGTTTTGATTTTCTCACATTTTTGTGCCTCTTTGGACAAAGGAATGGTATCTGTGGCAACCAGGGAACTCAGAGACGAACTGTTGATTCTGTCGATGGCCGGACCGGACAAAACCGGGTGTGTGCAATAGGCATGCACCTGTCTGGCACCTTTTTCACGGATCACGCCGGCTGCCTCGGTCAGGGTTCCGGCCGTATCCACCATATCATCAATGACAATGGCAATTTTGTCCTGCACATCCCCGATAATGGCCATGGCCCTGGCCTGGTTAGGGGCGCTTCTGCGCTTGTCAACAATGGCCAGGCTGCAGTTAAGGCGTTTGGCATAGGCCCTGGCACGCTCCACGCCACCGGCATCAGGGGAAACCACCACCAGATTTTCAGGGTATCTCGTCCTGATATCATCTATGATAATGGGCGCTGCATAAAGATTGTCCACAGGCACACTGAAAAAACCCTGGATCTGACCGGCGTGCAGATCCATGGTAATCACCCGGTCGACACCGGTGTTTTCCAGAATATCCGCCACCATTTTGGCAGAAATGGGAACCCGGGGAGACACTTTTTTATCCTGGCGGGCATAGCCGAAATATGGAATAACCGCTGTAATACGGCTGGCAGAAGAACGTTTGAACGCATCGATCAGCAGCAGCAGCTCCACCAGATGGTCATTCACAGGCTTGCATGTGGACTGGATCACAAAAATTTCCTGCTTTCGAACGTTTTCAAGAATTTCAACCTGGATTTCTCCGTCGCTGAAACGATTGACCTTCAATTTCCCCAAGGGCTTTGCAAGATATTCAGAAATTCTGTCTCCCAGAAGTGGGTTTGAATTTCCAGCAAAAATTGACAACCCGCTCATAACCTGTCTCTTTTTTTATGAAGTCATAAAACTATGGCTGGGGCGAGAGGATTCGAACCTCTGAATGCAGGGATCAAAACCCTGTGTCTTGCCACTTGACGACGCCCCAGTACATTTACCACTGGTCTTCATCTGTTTTGCAATGCGGTTAAAAAAACATTTCTATTTTTCCCGGACCACCGCCTGCAGAGCATTTCATAGTCCTGCTGTGCATCTTTTGGGCCCGGATACAGGGCAAAAAGCGAACCGCCGCTTCCAGACATGTTTACAGGTCTTTGCAGCAACCGTTCCATCTCTTTTTTTGTGGACCTGATTTCCGGGTATAACCTGAAGGCTGATCCTTCCAGATCATTATGCAGATACTGCCCGATATCACCCACCTGTCCCTTTAACAGAGCGTCCGAAACAGATTTTATAGTATATTTCTTATGGGATGTCAAACAAAATTCATGGCTTTTGAACACCCTGGCGGTGGGGACATGAATCCCGGAATCACACAAAAGCACGTGGCAATAATCCAGGTTTGACACGGGTACAAGTTTTTCTCCCACCCCGGTGGCCAGGGCCGGGCCGTTAAAAAGAAAAAACGGCACATCCGCCCCCAGACAGCATCCCATTTGTATCAACTGCTTTAGGGAAAACGGTCGGCTGTACCGATCGTTCAACACCTGCAATACAGTGGCAGCATTGCTGCTGCCGCCTCCCAGGCCGCCCCCTACTGGAATCTGTTTTTTTATGTGAATGGAAACCCCTTCTCCCCGTATCGGCTGTGATGCCTTTTCACAGCATGCAAAAAACAGCACGGCTGCCCTGTGGGCCAGATTGGTTTCATTTCCGGGCACATCCGGATGGTCACAAGACACCTGTATACCCCGGCCATGAAAGGTAAACGCCATATCATCCGCCAGACCGATTTTTGCCATCAGGGAAAAAAGGTCATGAAATCCATCAGAGCGCCTGCCGGTGACATACAAAAACAGATTGATCTTGGCCAAAGATGACCGTTTTATCAAGCGCTTGCCTCCACATAGGCCATCCGTATTTCACTGAGAAGTGCCCGCAAAAGGTTTTCTTCATCCTTGTTCAAATTTCCACGGGTTTTTTCCGAGAGCATGGCCATCATATCAATGGTGTGTTTGGCCATGGACAGATTTTTCTCCACCCGGCCGTTGGAAGGGTCTTCAACCTTTCCCAGCTGTACCAGTCCGGAGGAATAAATGGACAGAATAAAGCTTGAAAAATCAACCTTGGGAAAGGTGTCTTTCCGGCGGGCCTGTTTTTTTTCTGCTTCTTTTGCTGCTTCCATGATAAAGTCATTTCCTTGGGGCATATTTGGATCTCCTTCAATGGGTTTTAGCCTTGTCATCAAGCCGTATGATTATATCGGCCACAGTTGTTTTACTGCCTGCTTCATGGACAAAAAGCGGATTGATATCCAGCTCCCTGATCACCGGGTGATCGTCCACAAGGGCTTTTAAGGATACAATGTTTTTTTCGATCTCCTCAATATCAGACGGTGCT
This sequence comes from Desulfotignum sp., assembly GCA_036351635.1. Lineage (GTDB taxonomy): Bacteria > Desulfobacterota > Desulfobacteria > Desulfobacterales > Desulfobacteraceae > Desulfotignum. The sequence goes on along the minus strand of JAZBPL010000223.1, from coordinate 25,232 downwards.
TCCCCGCGCAATCCTTTCAGAATTGGGTACCCTTTAATGCTTTTAACCATACGCCTGGCAACATTCCGGCCCATGGGCGACAACCGGAAGGCCACATCCTTGTATACCTCCACAAATATTCCCCCAAGTCCGAACATGACGGCATGACCGAATACCGGATCCCAGGTCACACCCAGAATCACCTCTTTGCCTGCCGGCGCCATCTTCTGCACCAGAATGCCTTCCAGACGCGCATCTGGATCATATTTTCCGGCATTTTCCATAATTTCTTTGAACGCAGTTTCAACGGCCCGGTCATTTTCCAGCCGCACCCTAACACCGCCGGCATCTGACTTGTGCAGAATCTGGGGAGACACAATTTTCATGACCACAGGATATCCCAGATTCTGCGCAATCTCTTTTGCTTCAGATGCTGTTCTGGCCAGGGCCATGGGAAGAATGGTGAATCCATAGCATTTAAGGATTTCATTGCCATCCAGCTCCCCCAGCACATAGCGGCCCTGTGCCAGGTACTCCTGGATAATTTTTCCGGCTTTTTCTTTGTCATATACCAGGTTGTACTGGGGCAGAATTTTTCTGAACAGCCACTTCATCCCTTCCCGCAATGCCCCCAGGGACCGGGCCGCACTCTCTGGAAACTGGTATACCGGCACTTTATGTGCCTGGAGCAGCTTGACCCCGTCCGACACATCCACAATCCCCATAAATGCGCATAAAATGGGTTTAATCGTATTCTTGGCTATCCTGACGATGGATTCAGCCGTGCCAATGGCATCGGTCATGGACTGGGGGGTAAGAATGATCAGCACTGCATCCACTCCCCGGTCCGCCAGCACTGTAGCCAGGGTATTCTCATACCGGTCTTTTGCAGCATCCCCGATGACATCCACAGGGTTATGGAAATTGGCTGTTGCCGGCAGATATTTTTTGAGTTCGTTTATGGTTTCTTCAGAAAATTGTGCCAGGCGCAAGCCGGACTGTTCACTCATATCCGTGGCCATGATACCGGGGCCGCCGGCATTGGTGACAATGGCAACCCGATCCCCTGTAGGGTACTTATTGGCAGCAAAGGCCTGGGCATAATCAAACAGCTGGTTCACAGTCTTGCAGCGCAGAATACCGGACATGGTGAACAACCCGTCATAAATCACATCCGATCCTGCCAATGCCCCTGTGTGGGAAGCGGCCGCCCGGGCACCTGCCACGGAAGAGCCTGATTTTATAGCGATCACATGGGTGGGGTTGGTGCCGGAGGTCATTTTCCGAACCTCGGTGATGAACTCTTCTGCACTGCGGCTCAGCTCTTCCATATAGATCATGACCACATCCGTATCCGGATCCTTATGATAATAGCGCAGCAGGTCCAGTTCGTCCACATCCGCCTTGTTACCGATGGAAATAAACTTTGAAAACCCAAATCCCTTGTCAGCAGCATAATCCAGAACCGCAGTACACAGGGCCCCGCTTTGGGAAATAAAGGACACGTTGCCCGCCTCGGGCATACGTGCTGAAAAGCTGGCATTCAATGACACCTTAGGCGATGGATTTATCACCCCCAGACAGTTGGGACCAACCAGCCGGACCCCGGCATCAGTACACAGGACTTTGATCTGTTTTTCAATCTCCGCGCCTTCTCCCCCCACTTCCTTGAACCCGGCAGAAACAATCACGATGCCTTTTACTCCCTTGGTGATACACTCCTGCACCGATGCCAGAGCAGCCCTGGGCGGCAGGATAATCATGGCCAGGTCAATGGGATCTGGAATATTGGTGATACTGGTATAACACTTTACGCTGAGCACAGACCTGGCTTTGGGGTTCACCGGATACAGGGTGCCTTTATACCCGCCGGACAATATATTGGCAAATATATCGTGCCCCACTTTGCCCTTTTGGGTTGAAGCGCCGACGACGGCTATGGTTTCCGGTTCAAAAATTGCATCCAGTTTATCCATGGATCCCCCTTTTTATATAAATATTACCGCAGCCTGAACATAGCCGCTTTTTGTCTGTCGAATCACGTGTTATCATATGGCATAATTCAGACAAGTAAAGAAAAAAATGTGGCACTGAAAATGGTGTTCCAAACTGAAGATAAAGTGATCTGGCAAAAGCAGATTATGGCATGGAGAAAGACAGCCCGACAAAAAAATTATGTAAAAGGCAGCTGGCGTGTAATCAGGAAGGTGTAATGGAAATCCAGGATCAGGCCCGCCAAAATTTTGGAGGCCTGATCCTGTCATATGGTTTCAAGTCAAAACAAATCTTTAGATCAGCTTAGCCCGAGGCTCAGTTTGGCAGATCTGAGGGTGTTTTTCATGAGCATGGCAATGGTCATGGGGCCCACACCACCGGGTACAGGGGTGATTTTGCCGGCAATTTCCTTGGCTGCATCAAAATCCACATCACCCTTGAGTATGGCTTTACCGGTCTGTTCATTCATGCCCACCCGGTTGACGCCCACATCAATCACCGTGGCACCGGGCTTGATCCATTCGGGTTTTACCAGATCAGGCACACCAGCTGCCACAATGAGGATATCCGCCCGTTTGCAATGGGCGGCCAGATCTTTGGTCCGTGTGTGAACAATCGTCACTGTGGCATTGGCGCCAACCCCTTTCTGGGCCATCATCATGGCAATGGGTTTGCCCACAATGTTGGAACGGCCCACCACCACAACTTCCGCACCAGATGTCTCCGTGCCGGACCGGACAATCATCTCCTGGATACCGGCCGGGGTGCAGGGCAGAAACTTGACCTCATCCCCGCCAATCATCAGCCTTCCCACATTCACCGGATGGAATGCATCCACATCCTTGTCCGGGTTGATGGCATTGAGCACTTTCTTGTCATCAATGTGCTTGGGCAGCGGCAGCTGCACCAGGATACCATGGATATCGGGATCATTGTTGTATTTGTCAATCAATGCCAGCAGATCCGCCTCGGAAATATCCTCTGGCTGATCATCCTGGATTTCATGGAATCCCAGACTGATGGCAGTTTTCACCTTCAGGGTCACATAGCTGATGGACGCCGGGCTGGACCCGACAAGGATAGTCACAAGACCAGGTACCTTGCCGTGTTTTTCTTTCATCTGATCGACTTCCTCTTTGATCTCGCCGAGGATGGCCTTTCTGATTTCTGTTCCGCTGATTATTTGCGCTGTCATATTTTTTCTCCAAACATTCATCTTAAGGGTTGACCCGTAACCGGCACTGGCGTGAAAAACAAACCAGAAAACCGGTTACAGGATTTGGCTTCACCTATGCATAACTTAATCTGTATGCCGGGGTTAGAATACACCTTCAACCTTGCCCGTTTCCACATCCACATCAACCCGTTTGAATGCCGGATTGGAGCCGGTACCCGGCATGAGGCTGATGGCCCCTGCCACAGGAACGATGAACCCGGCACCGCCATAGGTCAAAACCTCACGGATGGTCAGTCTCCAGCCTTTTGGCACACCCTTGAGGGCGGGGTTGTCAGACAGAGACAGATGGGTTTTCACCATGCACATGCCCAGGCCGGCCAGTTCAGGATCTGCCTGAATTCTGGCAAGAGATTTTTCCGCTTCAGCAGAATAGTCAACGCCGTCAGCACCGTACACCTCTTTGGCAATGAGTTCGATTCTCTTTTTGATGGGCATATCCAGTTCATAGAGGAATTTGAATTCGGTTTTTTCTTCACAGGCTTCCACAACGGTTTCTGCAAATTCAATGGCGCCGTCACCGCCCTTTTCCCAGTGACGGGACAGGGCCACCCTGGCACCTTCTGCCTCACACAGCTCCCTGACCTTGGCAATTTCCGCATCGGTATCAGTATAAAAGGCGTTGATGCAGACAACCGGTGAGATGCCGGCTTTTCTGACGTTTCTGATATGATGGATAAGGTTGTCACAGCCCTTGGCAACCCATTCAACATTTTCCGTGGCATATTCTTCGGGCATGGGTTTGCCGGGCACAGGCACCGGTGCCCCACCGTGGCATTTCAGGGCACGGATGGTGGCAACAACGACGGCACAGTCAGGTTTCAGGCCGGAATAACGGCATTTGAGATTCCAGAATTTCTCAAACCCGATATCAGCACCGAATCCGGATTCGGTCACATGGTAATCAGCCAGTTTCAGGCCGACCTTGTCAGCGATGATGGAACTCTGACCGATGGCGATGTTGGCAAAGGGGCCGGCATGCACAATGACCGGCTGACCTTCCAGGGTCTGCATCAAGGACGGATTCAACGCATCCACCATCCAGGCGGTCATGGCACCGGCCACCTGAAGGTCTTCGGTGGTTACCGGCTTGCCTTTTTTGGTGTAGGCCACAACAATCTTGCCCATTCTTTCACGCATGTCCTTAAGGTCATTGGCCAGGGAAAGAATGGCCATGACCTCGGATGAAACGGCAATGCCGAATTTTGATTTCATCATGAAACCATCCGCCTTGCCGTTGACTCCGTCAATACCGATGATGATGTTACGCAGGGCCTGGCAGCAGAAATCGATGACCCAGCCCATTTCCACGTTGGTGGGATCGATGTCCAGGCGTTTCATGCCGGAGAGCCTTTCCAGCTGCTCGTCGGTGTAGTTTCTTTCATGCTGCAGCCGCGAGGTCAGGGCCACCATTGCCAGGTTGTGGGCGTTCATGATGGCATTGATGTCACCGGTGAACCCCAAAGAAAACGGGGTCAAAGGAATGCACTGGGCCAGACCGCCGCCGGCAGCAGAACCTTTGATGTTCATTGTGGGACCACCGGACGGCTGCCGGATGGCGGCACACACTTTTTTGCCCAGTTTCCCCAGGCCCTGCACAAGGCCCATGGAAGAGGTGGATTTCCCCTCTCCCAGGGGGGTGGGAGAAATGGCTGTGACATCGATGTATTTTCCATTGGGTTTATCTTTCAGACGTTCCATAACCTTTTTGAAATCAATTTTGCCGATGTAATGGCCCTGGGGCAGCAGTTCTTCTTCAGTCAATCCCAGTTTTTCAGCGATTTCATAAATTTTGAGCATGGATGATTCCGCATCCTGTGCAATTTCCCAATCCTGGTGTTTGGTTGGATCTAATGGCATGGTAAACTCCTTTGTTGATTTTGACTCTGAACGAGCCGGTGATAAAAATAATATAAAACAAAGCCTTACGCTTTTTGTCACCAGAGACCTAATGGTATTATTTGGCTGTTAGTGTACCTAACTATATAAATAAACGTAAAAAATCAATAGATTTCACACCGTAATTTCTGTTTTTAAAAACAATTTTTCAGACCCGGGGGATTATGCGTGTGATTTCTGCATACCGCAGCCCCTCTCCCATGGCATCAAAACCTTGCGCAGCCAGTCCGACAAATCCAGGAAACAATCTAATATTTTAGTGGAAAAATCAATATTTTTCTTATAAAATAACAAAATTTAAAAAAAAATGACGATTAACTGCAAAAATAGTAGTTTTATAAGCGACCAGACAGACCAATAAGTTTCGTTCGTGCGATTTTCATTTATAAATTAAATCCAATTCACCTGAATTCACCAGATTACATCTAAACCACAACATCTTAAAATAAAAGGATATTTGGTACGTATCCATTCTGGTTAATAAATTCATTCATCTATTGACAAAAAATGGTACAAATTATAAATCATATGCTGTTATCAATATTATTAACCTGTAATTTAGGGTATGGTGAATGGGCAGACGACGCAAAGTTAAAAGCCAGGCATGTAAATTCGTCATTCCCGTTTCCATTTATCCTTTCATGTCAGTGTCACACTGTTTTACCCTTAACCCCCCTTCAACTCATAAACTTTTTAAATAATAGGAGGTAAACGTGGGATTTGAAATAAACAAAGAAACATATGCCGGCGCCATCAAAGGCATCACCATTGGAAAAGGTGATGCCGCTCTGACTGTCGGCGGCCAGACAAGTTATCCGTTTTACCAGTTCGAAGGAGAGATGCCCAACAAACCCGTCATTGCCATGGAAATCTGGGACATGGCACCTGAAGACTGGCCTGAAGCTGCCAAAGCACCTTTCAAGGACGTGCTTTCCGATCCTGCGGCATGGGCCAAAAAATGTGTTGATGAATACGGTGCCCAGGCCATTGTGCTTCAGCTCAAAAGCACCGATCCCAATGACAGAGATGCCAGCCCGGACGATGCTGCACAGACTGTAAAAAAAGTCAGCGAAGCTGTCAACGTCCCCATTATTGTTTGGGGCTGTGCCGTGCCTGCCAAAGATGCCGACACCCTGAAAAAGGTGAGTGAGGTCTGTGACGGCCACAACCTGGTGCTGGGACCGGTGGAAGAAAAAAACCACAAAAGCATCGGTGCTGCCGCCATGGGATATGGGCATACCATTATCTCTTCTTCCCCCATTGACGTCAACCTGGCAAAGCAGGTGAATATCCTGCTGGAAAATCTGGGTGTCTCCCTGGACAAGGTGATTGTGGATCCCACCACAGGGGGTCTGGGATATGGACTGGAATATTCCTACTCGGTCATGGAACGTCTGATCCAGGCAGCCATGACCCAGGGTGATGACAAACTCCAGAACCCCATGATCAACAACCTGGGAAATGAGGTATGGAAATGCAAGGAAGCCAAGCTCACTGTGGAAGAAGCACCGGAACTGGGTGATCCTGAACGCCGGGCCATTCTCATGGAGGCAGTGGGGGCTGTTGCTTATCTTATGTCCGGCTCCAGCATCCTGATCATGCGCCATCCCGAATCCATCAAACTGGTTAAAGCTTTCATCAATCTGATCTCAGACGGTGGATCTGCCATGGATGTGCCAAGCATTGCCAAGCAGCTGGATGATGTGGAGATTGATTTTGCCGCCCTGGCCCCGGAACCTGATCTGACCATCAAGGAAGAAGAAAAGAAAGCACCGGCTAAAAAAGCGGCCCCGGCCAAAAAGGAGGAAGCAAAACCTGCCGCTCCAAAAGCCGCAGCCAAACCAGCCCCGGCTCCCAAAACAGAAGCTGCCCCTGAACCTGTAGCCAAGGAAACGCCGCCTGCCAAAGATCCGGAAGCGGAAGCAAAAGCAAAAGCGGATGCCGAGGCCAGGGCAAAAGCAGATGCCGAGGCAAAAGCAAAAGCAGATGCGGATGCAAAGGCAAAAGCGGAAGCGGATGCAAAGGCAAAAGCGGAAGCCGATACAAAGGCAAAAGCAGATGCAGAGAAAAAGGCACAAAAAGATGCCGCAGCCAAGCGGGAAGCTGAAGAACAGGCTATCAGAGAAAAACGGGCGGCTGAAAAAGAAAAAGCAGCGGCTGCAAGAGAAGCGGCACCCGAATCTACTGTTCCCAAGACAGCAGCAAAATTCCAAAAAACCGACCTTGAAAAAATTTTAGAAAGCCTCGATAGAACGCATAGAAGAGGCAAAGTATAAATACATCAAAATTGATGTAACATTAAACTAATTACCAAATTAACAGGAGGAGGAACCTCTAATGGTAGAAAATAAAAAAGCACGTGTTGCCAAATCAGAAAAAACACCCAAGCTGGCTGACCCACAAGAAGTCTCCATAGACTTGGGAACCCAGGAATTGCAGGCCCGTGCCCAGCGGTTAGGGATTGATACGGTTTTTGACAGAGCCTTCAGCATGAAACCCTGTGCGATCGGTATCCAGGGCATTTGCTGTAAAAACTGCTCAATGGGGCCTTGCAGACTTCCATTACCCAAGGGGGGGATTGAAGGAGAAGATACCAGAAAAGGGCTTTGCGGCGCCACACCCAATACCATTGCTGCCAGAAACTTCATCCGGATGATTGCAGGTGGTGCATCTGCACATTCTGATCATGGTCGCTGCGTGGCAGAAGTGTTCATGTCGGCTGCCAGGAAAGAAACCGACGCTTACAAGATAAAGGACACCCAAAAGCTGCTGGACATTGCCCCGCATCTGGGTGTTGATACAACCGTTGAGGTAGACGGGGAAACAAAAGACAGAGATCTGGATGAAATTGCGCTTGAGGTTGCCGATGTTGCCCTCAGAGAATGGGGAAAACCAGAAGGTGAACTTTTATATTTGAAACGCGCACCTGGAACCTTGTATGAAAAATGGAAAAAACAAGGGGTACTTCCCAGAAACATTGACAGGGAAATTGTTGAAATCATGCATCGGACCCATATGGGGGTTGACCAGGATTATAAAAACCTCATGAAACAAGGCACCCGTGCGGCACTGGCTGATGGCTGGGGCGGTTCCATGCTGGCCACCGATTTGCAGGATGTACTTTTCGGCACACCTTATCCCCTTCAGTCTGAAGCCAATCTGGGGATCATGAAAGAGGACCATGTCAATATTATTGTTCACGGACATGAACCGATTCTTTCTGAGATCATTGTTGCCGTTGCCCAATCCGAAGAAATGGTCAACTATGCCAAAGAAAAAGGGGCGGCCGGTATACAGCTGGGCGGTATCTGTTGTACCGCAAATGAAATGCTCCAGAGACACGGAATTCCGACAGCAGCCACATTCCTCCAGCAGGAACTGGCGATCATAACCGGCGCCTGTGATGCCATGGTCGTGGATATCCAGTGTATCATGCAGAATCTCGCCAATGTCGCCAAGTGCTTCCATACCAAACTCATCACCACCCATCCCATTGCAAAAATGGAACAAGACAATGTTATCCATATCGAATTTGATGAACACCATGCCCTTGAAGATGCCAAGCGCATTGTCAAACTGGCGATAGATAATTTTGCCAACCGGGGGGCTGATATCATGATCCCGCCATATAAAACCCAGCAGATTGCCGGTTTTGGTGTCGAATCCATCCAATATCACCTGGGCGGAAGTTTCCGCGGTACTTACTATACCCTGAATGACAATATCATCAACGGACGTATTCGTGGTATTGCCGGTGTAGTCGGCTGTAACAATGCCAGAACCAAGCACAATGACGGCCATATCCGGGTAGTCAAGGAGCTTATCAAAAACGATGTCATCGTTCTTACCACCGGTTGTAATGCGATCGCCTGCGCCATGGAAGGTTTGCTGACGCCTGAATCAGCGGCGGTACACTGTGGACCAGGACTGGCTGAAATCTGCGAAACCGTTGGGATTCCACCGGTGCTTCACCTTGGATCCTGTGTAGATAACAGCCGGATACTCCTTGCCGCAACCGAAGTGGTCAAAGCCGGCGGACTGGGCAACGACATATGTGATCTGCCTGCTGCAGGAAGTGCACCGGAATGGATGAGTGAAAAAGCCATTTCCATCGGCCACTATTTTGTTGCATCCGGCGTATATACCGTATTTGGTGTTACACTGCCGACCTCCGGGGCACCGGTATTCCATGATTATATTTCCAAAGAAATGGAAAAGATATATGGCGGCAAATGGGATCTTGAAATAGATCCGATTAAACATGCCCGCCTCATGATCGCCCACATCGACAAGAAAAGAAAAGCACTGGGTATCGATAAAGCCAGAGAACGGGTATTGATGGATATGACCGACCGGCAGAAACTGGAAGCCTGATAACAATAAAAATCAGGATGTTACGATATAATAACAGGAAACAGATAACTACAATAAATCCTCAACGAAGGAGGAATAAGGAATATGTCTAAATTAATCGCATTTGCTGCTATTCAGGGTGGCTACAAAGTGGTTTCACAGGTGGAAGGTGAACTTGAAAAGGCGCTTCAGACCTATGATGCCAGCACAAAAGTGGGATTTCCCAACACAGCTTACTATCTGCCGGTGATCTATTCTCTGACCGGACTGAAATGTGAAACCCTGGAAGATCTGAAAAAGCCCATGGAATTTGCCAGGGGTCTTTTACCTCCCCATCTCAAGCTCAAAAACTGGCTACCGTACCTTGGGCCACTTCTGGATGCAGGCATGGCCGGTATCATCTCCTATGAAGTCAAAGAAGCGCTGCGGTATCTGAATGAACCAGATTTTTACATTGCCCAGGAAGACCCGGACATTGAAAACGGCAAGCTCTGGGTGGGCGCTGCAGATGACACCATCCTGCGTAAGCGCGGTGTTGAATTCGTGGATGGTTCCGCCCCTGGTTTTGCTGCCATGGTGGGGGCTGCACCCAACAAAGAAATTGCCAAAATGATTGTGGAAGACTACCAGAAGCGCTCCCTATATATCTTCTGTGCCGCCAACCACAATGGCAAAACCCTTATCCAACAATGCCTGGATGCCGGCATGCAGATCGGGTGGAACACCCGTATCGTGCCGTTCGGACCGGATATTTCCTCTGCAGTATTTGCCCTGGGATTTGCCAACAGAGCTGCCATGGCATTCGGCGGTGTAAAACCCGGTGATTTCAAAACCATCCTTAAATATAACAAAGACCGGGTATTTGCCTTTGTAAACGCCCTGGGGGATGTGGGAACCGAATGGGGGGTGGCTGCTGCCGGTTGTGTTAACTGGGGTTTCCCCACCATTGCTGACACGGAAATTCCCGAAATCCTGCCCACTGGTATCTGTACCTACGAGCATGTGGTGGCACCGGTGGCCCACGAAGATATGGTCCAGAAATCGGTTGAGGTCCGAGGACTCAAGGTCCAGGTCTCTGAAATCGATATTCCCTGCGCATTCGGACCCGCCTATGAAGGAGAGCGTGTCAGGGGTGCAGATCTGTATGCACAGTGCGGCGGTGGAAAAACCCAGTGCACCGAGCTTGTGAAAATGGCGGACATGAATGCCATTGAAGACGGCAAAGTGGAAATTATCGGTCCGGACATTGCAGATATCAAAGAAGGGGGAACTTTTCCCCTGGGGATTTTTGTCCAGATTGCCGGCAGAGAGTTCCAGGATGATTTTGAACCCATCATGGAACGTCAGATCCACCATCTGATCAACTATATCCAGGGCATCATGCACATTGGACAAAGGGATATCTCCTGGGTGCGGATCTCCAAGGCTGCCATTGAAAAAGGCTTCACCCTCAAGGATATCGGTGTGGTGCTCCATGCCAAGTTCCACCAGGATTTCAACAAGATTGTGGACAAAGTTCAGGTCACACTCTACACCAAACCAGAAGATGTGGACAAGATGACCGCCACGGCCAGAGAAAACTACCTGGCACGGGATGCCCGGGTTGACAACATGCGGGATGAGGATGTTGAAACATACTACTCATGCACCCTCTGCCAGTCCTTTGCCCCCAGCCATGTGTGCTCTGTATCCCCGGAAAGAACCGGGCTGTGCGGTGCCTATAACTGGATGGACTGCAAAGCTTCCTATGAGATCAACCCCACCGGTCCCAACCAGCCCATAGAAAAAGGCGAATGCCTGGATCCCAAGCTGGGACAGTGGAAAGGGGTGAATGATTTCGTATACAAGGCCTCCAGAGGGGCTGTCACCCATTACAACTTTTATTCCCTGGTCCATGATCCCATGACCACCTGCGGGTGCTGCGAATGTATTGCCGCCCTGCTGCCGTCATGCAACGGGGTCATGACCGTTGGCCGTGACTACACAGGCGAAACCCCCTGCGGCATGAAGTTCACCACCCTGGCCGGTGTCATGGGCGGCGGCGCGTCTTCGCCCGGGTTTGTGGGCCATTCAAAACACAACATCACCCAGGGTAAATTTATCGTTGGTGACGGCGGGCTGTTGCGGATGGTCTGGATGCCCAAAATGCTCAAAGAAGAGCTCAAGGACAGAATCGTTGCCAGGGGTGAAGAGATGGGTGTTCCCGGCCTGTTTGACATGATTGCCGATGAAACCGTGGGCATTACCGAAGAGGAAATTCTCCCCTTTCTCCAGGAAAAAGGCCATCCGGCCCTGAACATGGACCCCATAGTGGGATAGGCATTTAACACCAAGGCGGGACAGTATTCCACCAGATATCAATCTGTCCCGCCTTTACCATATGGTTGTAAAAATTTTAAGGAGACTAACATGGCATTAACCGGTATACAGATATTCAAACTCCTGCCCAAGACCAACTGCAAGGAGTGCGGCGTCCCCACCTGTCTTGCATTTGCAATGAACCTGGCATCTGGCAAGGCGGAACTGGACAGCTGCCCCTATGTGTCTGATGAAGCAAAAGAACAGCTGGCTGAAGCATCCGCCCCCCCCATCCGCCCTGTGGCATTGGGAAAAGGTGTCAGGAAAACCGCAACCGGCGGGGAAACCGTGCTCTACAGGCATGAAAAAACTTTTTTCAACCCCTCTGTTCTGGCAGCCACCGTGGCATCTGATACAGATCCGGCAGCCCTTGACACCACATTGAAAACCTACAATGCATTTCAGTATGAAAGGGTGGGCCTGAACCTGCGGCCGGAACTGCTGGTGGTCAAGGATGCCGGCAAAGGTGCTGATGCGTTTGCGGCCGTGGCCAAAAAAATCGCCACAGAATCAGAATTCAACCTGGTGCTCATGACAGAGGATGCTGCCGTGATGAAGGCAGGTATTGATGCGGCCGGATTCAAACGCCCGCTGCTCTATGCAGCCACTGAAGCCAATGCAGAAGAATTCGGTGCCCTGGCCAAAGACGCAGACCTCCCCCTGGCAGTCAAAGCCGATTCTGTGGAAGCGTTGATCCCTTTAACCGAAAAACTTACAGGCATGGGCCTGAAAGACCTGGTGATCGATTCTGGTTCCCGGGAAATCAAACAGGCACTGGAAGACCAGGTGGCCATCCGCCGGGCTGCATTAAAAGCCGGCAACAAAGCCCTGGGATTTCCCACCATTGTATTTCCCTGTGAAATGGCATCCAACCAGGACATGGAAACCCTTATTGCAGGCATGTTTGTGGCCAAATACGGCGGCATTGTTGTCATGTCAGACTTTACGACAGAATCCTTGTTCCCGCTGCTGCTGGAACGGCTCAACATCTTTACCGATCCCCAGCGGCCCATGACGGTTACAGAAGGCATCTTTGAGATCAACAACCCGGATGAAAACTCACCAGTGCTGGTCACCACCAACTTTGCGTTGACCTACTTTATAGTGTCCGGCGAAATTGAGGCCAGCAAGGTGCCGGCATGGCTGCTCGTCAAAGATTCCGAAGGGCTGTCCGTGCTTACTGCCTGGGCTGCAGGTAAATTTGGCGGGGATGACGTGGGTATTTTTGTAAAAAAATGCGGTATCATGGACAAAGTTAAACATACTGAACTGATCATCCCGGGTTATGCCGCTGCCATCGCCGGGGATGTGGAAGAAGAGCTGCCCGGGTGGACCATTACTGTCGGTCCCAGGGAAGCTGCCCACCTGCCGGCATTCCTCAAAACAAAAAAGTAGCATACGCGCCGGGACAATTTTTTTTGTCCCGGCTCTTCAGTGTCAATCTTAAATTAACAAAAGGATAAGAACATGGAAAACATGATTCTATTTGGTGAAAGCCTGAACGTCATTTCCCGGGTTATCGGAAAGGAGTTCAAGGAGCCGGATCCTGCCAAACGCAACCCAGTGCCCATTCAAGAGGAAGTTGTACGCCAGAAGGAGCTTGGCATGGACTACATCGACATCAACCTGGGGCCTGCGAAAAAATTCGGCACCGAACTGATGCCCTGGGTGGTCAATGTGGTGCAGGAAGCAGTACCCGGCATGCCCCTGCTGCTGGACTCCTCCAATATCGATGCCATCGAAGCCGGCCTCAAGGTGTGCAAACCGGCTGATGCCCCCCACATCATCAACTCCATCATGGCCCGACCGGAACGGTATGAAAAAATGGTACCCCTGGCTGCCCAGTATGAAGCGGACTTTGTGGCCCTTATGTGGGGGCCCGATGGTCTGCCCAGGGATGAAAACGAGCGGGCCGCCCTGGCGGTGGAACTGATATATTTTGCCAACGAAGCCGGTATCCCCAATGAAAAAATCTGGGTGGACGGCATTGTAACACCGGTGAATATCCAGCAGCAGCAGCTCATGAGCCTGCTTAATTTCCAGATGATGATCGATGAGATCGCACCGGGTGCCAAATCCACCTGCGGTCTGTCCAATATTTCCAACGGGCCCCCGGAACACCTGCGGCCGATTTTAAACCAGACCTATATGGTCATGCTTTGGAAATACGGCATGAAATCGGTTATTGCCGATCCCCTGGACAAACAGCTCACTGCCATTGCCAAAGGCCAGCGCCAGGATATCGTGGACCTGATCTGGGGCATGATGGACGGCAACGTGCCCGATATTACAGGCCTTGACAAGGAAATGGCTGATTACGCCAAAACCTATAAAGTCATCATGGGGGAAACCCTGTACTCAGATTCATGGCTTGAAATCTGATCTGCACAGCCTTAGGTTTTTAGAAGCCCCTGTCCGGTATCATTCGCACAGGGGCTTTATTTATTTGTTTTTACTCCCTTTATTTTATGTGATTTGCACTTATCTTGTTGCATATAAAAACAAAATGGAAAAATAGCAAATGCAGGATATTACTATTACAGACAACTGGTACTATGTGATTATACAGAATCCGGGAACACTATCAGAAGAGGTGCTGGGGTTCAGCAATGAAACCACAAAGGAGAAATTTCTTCCGGCATTCAAGACCAAACAGGATGCAAAGTCGTGTTTTGAACTGCTGCCCAAGGATTTATTCAAGAAAACATACGACATCCATGCGGTGATTGAAGAGGATATTATCCATACCGCCCAAAAAGCAGGCCACCAGGTCTTTGTCCTGGATGAAAAAGGACATATTCTGAAGCCTCTGGGCTGAAACCTATGCGGGAGTAAATTCATATGAGTTTAAAACTGGCTTTCGGCGGCAAAGGCGGGGTGGGCAAAACAACCATAACGGCCCTCATCGCCAGAAGCATAGCCGTCCTCAACACGGATACATCCGTCATTGCCATCGATGCAGACCCTGTCGCCAATCTGGCTGCAGCCCTGGGCATTGATGAAACCCGGCCCATCACCCCGGTGGCTGAGCTGTCTGATCTCATAGCGGAAAGGACCGGGGCCAAACCAGGCACCATGGGGGGATTTTTCACCCTCAACCCCAAGGTGGATGATATTCCGGACCGGTTTTCCCTGGAAAAAGACGGGGTAAAGCTGCTGGTAATGGGCACGGTGCAGCAGGGCGGCTCCGGGTGCATATGCCCGGAAAGCACCATTTTAAAGGCCCTCATGAACCACCTGGTACTGGCCCGAAACGAAGTGGTGGTCATGGACATGGAAGCAGGCGTGGAGCATCTGGGACGGGCCACTTCCGGGTCTGTGGATGCCCTGGTGGTCGTGGTGAATCCCGGCAAGCGGAGCCGGGTGGCAGCGGACAGGATTCGGAAACTGGGAAAGGATATCGGCATAAAAAAAATCCTGATCCTGGGAAACCGGATACGATCGGAACAGGACAAGACATTGATTACAGACAGTATGCCTGACTATGAGATCCTGGGATTTTTACCGGAAATGGATGAAATTGTTCAGGCGGACCGGAACGGAACACGCCCCTTCAATGATGCCCGGAACATACCTGAAGCGGTCAAAACCATCACCGAAAAACTGATGGCACTGGAAAAATAAGCCCTCTCCTGGGCGCATGGCGGGCTGCCTTGCGGATTCAGGCATCCAGCGCAGCAATGGTGGTATCCAGCATCCTGTTGGCATATGCCCATTCATTGTCAAACCAGGCCTGAATCTTTACCAGGTGACGGCCTGACACCCGGGTCTGGGGCAGGTCAATGATGGCGGATCTGGGGTCGTGGTTGAAATCACAGGAAACCAGCTGCTCATCACTCACCCCGAGAATGCCGGACAGCCTGTTTGCAGCAGCATGGGTCAGCAGGGCGTTCACAGCACCTGCATCTGTTTTTTTATTCACTGACACCGTTATATCCATGATGGAGACATTGACGGTGGGTACCCGTATGGCCAAAGTTTCAAATTTTCCAGCCAGATGGGGCAGAATCCGGGCAATCCCTTTTCCCAGCGAGGTGGAAACAGGGATAATGGACTGCAAAGCAGACCGTGTCTTGCGCAGATCTTTGTTATATGCGTCAATCACCGGCTGGTCATGCATGGCAGAATGAATGGTCGTGGTCACACCGCTTTCAATTCCTAAATGGGAATCCAGTACATCCAGAATCGGAATGAGACAGTTGGTGGTGCAGGATGCATTGGAAATAATGGTGTGGTCTTTTTCAAGGGTGTGGTGGTTGACCCCGTAGACAATGGTGGCATCCATTTCATCTTTGGCAGGATGGGAATAGATCACTTTTTTAGCACCGGACAGCAGGTGCAGTTCAGCTGATTCCCGGTCATTATACACCCCGGTGCAGTCCAGGACCACATCCACTGACAGATCCTTCCAGGGCAGATTCACAATATTTTTCTCCTGGAACAGGTGAATGAAATCCGTACCGATAGCCATTCTCTGCCCTTTTTTTTCCACAGATCCGGGGAACCGGCCATGGGTGGAATCATGCCGTGTGAGATGAAAGATGGTGTCGGAACAGGCAAGTTCATTGATAGCGGAAAGGCGCAGCCTTCTGCAGAACCGCTCTGATTCATATAAGGCCCGGACCACGCACCGGCCGATGCGGCCGTATCCGTTGACTGCAATATTGTATGTCATGTCTGTTTATTCTGCCTGGCAATGGGTTTTGTATATCACCAATGTGATTTAATACCACAGCCTGACCCTATACCACAGCAGGACAGACAAGTTAAGCAAAATGCTGGTTCCCACGTCATTTGTCAAAAAAAAATTGCTGCAAAAAATCTTGACTGTTTTCCAGGCAGCAGTCACTGAAAAGCTTTGCTGCCTTTTACGGCAGCAAAGCTTTTCAATGGTTTTAGCAGCAGGACTGTCATTACCAGGCCCACTGGTTTTGGTGACGCCCATTCAAAAATTATTGTATCAGGAAAGGTCATTCAACTGCTGCTTGACAGCTGCCAGTTCCGTCTCCAGCCATTTTGCACGGGCCTCCAGGTCATTATTGCCGGTATCGGGTGCTGCCTGCCAGGGTCTCATCGGCCCTCTGGGGCCAAAGCCTCCCTGGCACCATCTTCTGCCCCGTCCTCTGCCAAATCCCGGTCCATACCCTGTACCAAATCCCTGAACAGGATCTGCAGCGCCAGTGCACAAACCGCGCCCGCGGCCTGTCATGGGTCCCTGATTTTCCGGTCCTCTTCTGTTAAATCCAGGCATTATACGTCTCCTTTTGTCTTATGTTATGGGTTGTGCCCGCCATGGCCAGGTCCGCGGCAGCCACCGCCTCTGCGGCGGCGGTGCCGTCCCCGGCCAGTAATGGTTTCATCTATTTTATAGCATCCGCCTGACAGTTTCAGACGGCGTGACTCCACAATTGCTTTTGTCAGCTTGAACCGTCCGGTCCTCAGAATCCTGCCCACTGTCTGCCGGGAAACGTTCATTATCCCGGCTGCCTGCCCCTGATCCAGACCGTCGTAATCAATGAGGCGAACCGCCTCAAATTCTTCAAAGGACAACACCACCTCTCCTTTTTCCTGGCCATCCCGGGGACTAAATTCTGTCACAACCGGAGGGGCGCCAATACATCTGGGTCTTTTGGGGCGCGGCATGGGCATCTCCTTTTTGATCATTTGACCATAATTTACCACCCCAATGGGATTTGTCAAGAAAATAATGATCAAATGACCAAAAAAATGCGTACATTTTTTTTACCATCGGCCATTCCCTGCCGTGCACAACAAAGCAGGAAACCTGACGGCTTTCATACAAACCGATCTGACCGGCATGCTGTCTTTGGCAGAATCAGAATTTCAAATTGACAAAAACCCATATCTTGCATATGGATATATACATCAACTTTCTATGGACTGCGTCACGCATTTGACGAAGCCAAAGACAGGTTGCAACCATTTTCAACATGACAAAAAGGAAAGACCATGAAATATTTTCTGCTTGTTTTTTGGGCCTGCATGTTCTGCCTGTTACCCTTGCCTGTGACGGCATCTGCCGGAACAGATGCCGTCACAGGCAAACAACTGGCCCAGGATGTTTTTCACCGGGACCGGGGAAAAAATTCTGTTTTAAGCTCCCAGATGGTGCTTGTGGACAAAAATGACAACAAACGTGTCCGGCAGTTTACCAGCAAACGGATACTGGACGATACACTTGAGCGCCAGATTATCAGGTTCACGTTTCCGGCTGATATTGAAGGAACCGGTTTTCTCACCATTGAAAAACCCGGGTGGGAAACCGAGCAGTTCATCTATCTGCCTGCTTTGAGAAGAACCCGGCGGATTGTAACATCCCAGAAATCCCACCGGTTTGTAAACAGTGATTTTACCTATGAAGACATGGAACGTCACCCGGTTGACGATTACACGTACAGAATTACCGGATCACAAACCATTGGGGGAATTGCCTGCCATGCCATGGAAACCCGGCCCAAAAAGGGTGTTCAGTCCCAGTACAGCCTGACGCAAAGCCTGATCACCAAAGATTCCCTGGTGCCGGTCCTGGTAAAATATTTTGACAAAAAAGGCAGTCACATCAAAACCTATAAAGTACTGAAGCTTGAAAAAATCCAGGATATCTGGACAGAGCTGATCATCAGCATGGAAGACCATGAAAGAGAACACAGCACCTTTTTGAAAGTTGAAAATATCACCTACAATACCGATATCGATCAGGCAGACGTATCCAGAAACCGCCTTGAAAACTATTAGCGCGGTATATTTTTTGCATTCTTTGAAATAAATCATTTCAAAGGAGACAGCAATGTCAGGAAGAAACAGGGCAAGGTACTGCCTGGTCATCCTCATATTATCCATTTCAGCAAGTTTCATGCTTCCGGAAAAAAGCTTCTGCCTGCCCGGCAACAAGGTTGCATCCATTGCTTTTGACAAAAATTCCACCACAGAAGCCGTTACCGTTTTCCTGACAAAACCCTTTGACCCGCAGCCATTTGTTCTCCACTCTCCTGAAAGAATTGTCATAGATATTGCTGATGCGTTTGTTCCCGGGGTGCGCATCAATAAAAACACAGATGCAGACATTGTGACATCTGTCACTGTTGCCCAGAACCGGAAGGATACTGTCCGGGTTGTTCTGCACATTGCACAAAATCTCCTTTATCACTACCGCATCACCCAGACAGCCGACCAGAGCAAACCAGGTTTCAAAATTACTGTTTTTCATCCCCCGCAAAAAAAAACCACAAAAAGCGATGCAGATCAGATCCTGGAAAAAGCCCGGGCAAACGTTTTTTCGGATGACCTCACCCACAAAAAAACTGTCCCTCCCCCCCCAAAAAAGAAACCTTATGATCCAGATGAATCTGTATTTCTTTTTGAAGATACCTCCGGGGCCGATATTTTTGAAAAAACCGGTGCCGGAAAAAAAAGGGGAGGGCTTACCCTGTCCGGCATAGTTCAGATCAGGGCCTCCATGGATACAAAAAATAACGACCATATTGAAAACAAGACCCATCTTAAAAACCGAATTCTCTTAGAATCCAGATACAAAAAAACCGCCAGGGTTTCTGTTTTGTCTGATTATCTTTATTTCGGCAATGACAATAAAACCGATGAATACAACCTGGATCTGCATGAAGCGGTTTTTTCCCATAACAACCACTTCATTGATTTTTCCATGGGCAAACAGATTATCCGATGGGGCAAAGCCGATCTTATCAGCCCTGTGGACACCATCAACCCCACGGATGCAAGAGAGTTCATCCTGGCTGATTATGAGGAAACCAAACAGCCGGTGTGGATGGCTGACCTCAAGCTGCTTTTTGATACATTCACCCTTGAAGGCGTCTTTGTCCCTGTTTTTGAAAAAGCAGAACTGGACTATTTTGGAACTGACTGGGCGGTATTCACCCATCTGAAAAAAGAGATTGCAGCATCACCTGTCCCCGAAAACATAAAGCACTATTTCAACCGCCTGGCTGTGGATGAACAGGACCCAAACACAGAGGCAGAGTTCGGACTCCGCTTGACCACAACAGTACAAAACTGGGATCTGGGCGTATCCTGGCACCATACAACAGAAGATATGCCATATTTTACAAGTTTTCCTGTCAAAAACATCCATGTGGGCGGCAGCCTGAACCGGGAAAACCTGAACACAGCCTTAGAAACAGCTGAGTTCACAGATGAAAAAATTATGGTGGAATTCCAGAGAACCAATATTATTGGATGTGAATTTGAAACCACCCTGTCTGGGTTCGGGATCCGGGGAGAGGCAGCATGGTATGAAAACCAGTCGCTGCTCACCGCTTCACTCACCTCTTCAAAAAATACCACTTTCACCTATACCCTTGGTGCAGATTACACCACAAAATCAGATATCTATCTGAACCTGCAGTTCACCCACCAGTTCATATCCGGATATACCCCTGACATTCTCTATTTCAAAAGAAACAACTATTCTCTGTCAGGGGAAATCAGCCGGGATATTTTCATGGACTGGCTGGAGGCATCAGTGCTATATTCCATTACACTGAGTGACAACGCCTGGTATCTGTCCCCGCGCATTACCCATACCTATGTCACAAACCTTGACCTGGTCATCGGGGCTGACATCTTTTCCGGGGATGGAGATACCTGGCTTGGCAGATTCAGTGACAATGACCAGCTGTTTATTGATATATCATACCGGTTCTGACCAATGATAAAATATTTTCCATTTAAAATTTTGATACTGTGCATTCTGCTCCCCCCTGTTTTGTATATCCTCACCATCCAGGTGCTGGAAAAGCATCTGGAGACATCCTTTGAAAATGCGCTGAAAGAAATCTACATCGGTGACAGCGCCCCTTTGCTGGATGGCACCCTGGAAATTGAACAGGCTGTCACCCGGAATATCAATACATTCCTGCAAAAAAAAAACCTGCAGACCTGGGGGATACGGACAAAGATCTCTGTCACAACCCGGCAGGGAACCATGCTGTACCCAAGAGCGTTTGATCTGGATGACAAAGAGGCACCACTGCAACAAATTTCTCCCATTGAAACAGCTGCAAGGAACTACGACCTGCTGAATCAGGGACTGGTTCTGGAATTTGACCTGTCAATTGCACATGCCCGTCTTCTCAGCGGTCTGATTCTGGGCCTGTATATCCTCGCCGCCCTTGGTACTTTTTTGTGGTTTTACCGCATCGGTGCAAAAAAATCCCAAACCGATACCTTGAAACAGGAGCAGGAGATAGCACACCTGCAGGACCTTGAAAAAGCATACCAAAAAGAACTTGTGTCCCTCAATCAGGAACAAAAGACATTGTCCGCAGAACTTGGCCAGGTGAAACAGCATTTTGAAGGAGAAAAAAAGCGGGCAACCGTAAATGAAGAGGAGATGATCCAGGAGATCATCAATCTGGAAGAAAAACTTGAGGCGAACCTGGCCCACCAGCAGCACCAAAGGCAGATCATAGCTGAATTAAGCGACAAAATCCAGCAGTTTGAAACCGGCAAACGCAAAATCCGCAAAGAAAAAATCAAGGAAGAAGATATTTTTCAAAAGCGTTTTTCCACCCTGTATAAACAGACGGCAGTTCACCCGAAAGCTGTGGCCGGATTCGCCGGACTGACTGCTGAACTGCAGTTGAAAGCCGAGGAGGTCATCCACCAGCTCAACCAGGATCCTGGCCTGGTGCCGGTCAAGCGCAAGGTGTTCGGAAAAAAAAACCGCGAAACCGTGTTCGAGGTTATATTTTCCTACAAGGGACGGCTCTATTACCGCCTGATGCCTGACACCCGCGTGGAGGTGCTTTCCATAGGCACAAAACACACCCAGGCAAAGGACCTGTCTTTTTTGAACAATCTGTGACCCAGGTCCGGTTTCATCTCCCGGCAGGCTGCCTGACCAGTGCCCTGATCTCTTCTATCTTGGCTGTACAGGCATCCTCGCCCCTTTGCATCAAAACCCTGCCCCGGTGAAAATCGTCCCAGGCAAAGCCCTGGACATCCGGATAGACCACAACATCTGCGTGCTGAACAAATCCGCTGGTGGCCCTGCCGTGCACAATACTGATGGTTCTGGCAATCACCTGCTTGATACCCGGAGACCGGTCTGTCAGTTTTGCTTCCGGATGGGGGCTTTCCACACACACGGCAATTATCTTGTCCGCGCCTTTCTGCTCCAGTATGTTCACGGGTACCGGATTGAGCAGGCCGCCATCCACCATCCACCGGCCATTGTACCGGATGGGAACAAACAGAGCCGGCACAGAAAGACTGGCCCTGACCGCCTTTGCAACATCACCGGTTTCAAACAGCACCTCTTCGCCCTTTAAAATATCAACCCCGACCACATAGGCAGGTATCGCAAGATCCATGAAATCCGCATGGTTAATGGCACCTGCCACAAGGTTCATGGCCTTTCTCCCCTTTAAGAAACCATGCAGGGGCAGGGTATAATCAAAGATTTTTCTGCGCACCTGGGACCGTCTTTCAAACCGGGCAATGGTGGACTTTATCAGGTGATCCACTGATCCCTTTGCAGCAAAGATAGTTCCCACCAGTGCCCCCATGCTGGTGCCGGCAATCATGTCGATGTGGATATTTTCCCGGGCAAGCACCTTGAGCACACCGATATGGGCCCATCCCCTGGCCGCCCCTGCACCAAGTGCCAGTCCGATTCTGACACCGGCCAGTTCCCGTGCAATGGCCCTGGCCCCTTTCACAGGAAACCGTTTTTCCGTATCAATCTCATCGTTTTTTGCTTTATCGGATTTTTCCACCCATATCTGGGGCGTCTCAGACAGATACAGTATTTTTTTCAATGTCTCTCTGGGAATACCAATGGTTCCGCACAGGTGGCTCACCCCTACCCTGACCCGAT
Organism: Desulfotignum sp.; assembly: GCA_036351635.1. Taxonomy (GTDB): domain Bacteria; phylum Desulfobacterota; class Desulfobacteria; order Desulfobacterales; family Desulfobacteraceae; genus Desulfotignum. The sequence continues at coordinate 2,538 of JAZBPL010000223.1, read as the reverse complement.
CCAGACCGGTCCCGGCAATATTTTCCAGCGTTGCCAGTTTTTCTTTTACCCCGGGCAGGGCGGCCTGTGTGTTGTTGATAATCAGCAGATTTTTATCGCAAAGCCGCACTGCCTGCCGGGCAAAGGGGCCAAGATGGTGCCCGAGACCGAAAATAACCAGATCATAGCGGCTTTTGAAATTTTCCATGAGCCTGGCCAGAACATCCACCAGGCAGGGGTTGAACCCTTTGTTGACCTGCAGCACGCAAAACCCGGATGGATGACAGAACCAGTTGATATCATCCGGGGTGAAAAGATGTGCAGGCAAAAGGGAATACAGGTCTGCATCCGGACAGGAAATGGGATGCAGACCGAATTTTTTCATGCTGTTTTCAAGTTCGAGATAAGGTTCGATCACCAGCACTTTTTTGTCTGATTCCGTTGCAATATGATAGGACATGGAATACAGAAAATAAGAAAGGCCAAGCGCCGGATCAGTTGCGCTGACAGTGTAAAAAACCGGGGCGGGTTTCATGGACGAGCCAGCCGTTCCAAAGGAAAGGCGCCGGGCATACAGGCGGCTTAAAAACAGCCCGATATGCCGGTTGTGGTGCAAAAGATCATGAAAATCCTGTTTCTTTAGACGAAACAGCCTGGCATCCAGGGTGACCCGTGCACTTGCGGTCCGTGGAAGGTCAGACAGCAGCGCCATTTCACCGAAAAAATCACCCCGGCCAAGTTCAATTTCCAGGGACGGGATTTCACTTTTTCCCGGCTTTGTGGCATAAATCAACACAGCACCTGAATAAATCACATACATACTGTCACTTGGATCCCCCTGCAGAAAAACAACCGTGTCTTTCTGATAATCAACAACCAGAAAACACCGGGCAATCTTTCTTATCTGTTCATCCGGAATGGAAGAAAACAGGGGCGTTTTGTTCAAAAAATGTGCCAGGTCCGTATGCAGGCCAGAAGTATCCATCTATTTTATATTCACCCGGTAGAGGGGGTCTCCCACCAGCACCATTTTCCAGGAAAGATAGGGCAGGCTCACCAGATAGGATTCCGCCAGGGTCAAATACCCTTCCACCAGGAAATCAAAAAAAATTTCCGGCAAGGGAAAGGACTGGACATACGGCTCTCCCACCGGTCCAATGGTTGCAGCAACGCCGTTGTCCAGCATTTTCTTGCACCAGACCTGGCTGTTCTGATTTTTCAGGGTGGCACATTCCGAGCTGGCTATGTGATACCCCACAGACCCTCTCTGCCACACAAAGGCATCAACATATTTTGCCAGGCTGTACCACCCGCAGTAAAGGGCAGTATCAGGGCTTTCTCCTTTCTGGAACAATGCTTTGGTATCATTGAGAACCACACCCATCGGTGTTTTATCTGCCACCTTTTGTGATGCCCTGTGAATGGAACGGTCATACAGACCATAGCCGCCCATCTCTTTGTCTCCGGGATACTGCCACCGTGCATCAAAGTAGGCAGACCCTCTCAGGCCTTCTGTCTCAGCTTGTATGCTGTCGTCAATGATGCGCCTGACAATTGTGTCATCCGCCCCGTCCAGACGGCTGACCATGATAACCTCAGATTTTTTCACATCTGGCTTACGCTTTGCAAATCCCAGATAATATGGATTGGGCACCCACATATTCAACGGGTATTCTTGAGCTTTCACCAGCATCAGTTCCGAATCAAATGACGCTGCCTTATCCAGCCGGCGGACATGGGAGGAGATGGTCTTTTTCAGTCTGGTCAGTTTTTGTTTTCTTTGCCTGATAATTTCTTCGTCTCCGGCATCATCGCCATCTTCAGACAGCAGTTCTTCCAGGTGTGCTTTTTCAGATGCCAGGCGGTCCAAATCTGCTTTTTCTTCATTTGTATGGCCGGGAGAGGTAATTTTCAACGGCACCCCGAACATGGTGACAATTGCCCGGATATCGGGATTGGCATCCAGTGCCCGCAAAACAGGCGGCACCACTTTTTTTTCATAGGTTTCCCTGGAACACTGTTCTTTGTCGGTGACAAACAACAATACCAGGTTTTCTTCCGGGATACGGCGTTTTGTCATGTAATACACTGCCAGTCCGTTGCTTTTTGCGGCATTCCTGTTTGCCACAACCAGCACCTCTTCCGGGGTGAGGGCTGATGCACCGGCCGCAGCAAACCAGATAGTAAAAACAGTGAAGATACAGGTCAGAAAAAGTAACAATCTGTTCATGGCACCTTTCTTCTTGCTTTTTTTTATTACTGTGCTGGCTTTAGCCGTTTTTCAGGCCCGTGGTTCAAAACCACCGGCTTGAAGCCGGTGGCTGATTAGTATACCGTAAACACACGGGATTATCAAGTGAGGCAATGATCGTTTCCAGGGCAGTGATTCCCTGATCCGGCATGTTGCACACCCCTTCTCCGGGATTCTGCACCGCAATTGTCCCCCCCGGATATCCCGGGCCGGATGCAGGGCTTTATAAAGAGCGGGGCACCCTGGCATATGGATGGCACCATTTACATGCAGCTGCCTGCAGGATTGATTCCTTTTTTTTGACAATT
>JAZBPL010000222.1:0-6209 GCA_036351635.1 Desulfotignum sp. | reverse complement strand
TTTCCAATCAACATGTTGAAAGTATTTTATCTGGCTGATAAACGCAGCCGGTTTAATAGATTCACCCATTCTTTTTCCCTGTCAGTAATCCCAAAAAATCAAATGTATATTAACCTTATTTTAACAAAAAGTTAATAAAAATATAATAATGGAATTTTTTCAGGGGCGAATGGCCGATTGTATGGTGAGGTGATCTGGTGGCCCCAATTGGAATAAGAAAGAAACCGCCAATGTTCTGCCCAATATGTCCGATACAGTTTTTTTAATTGTTTTTCAGGTCAGCCAGCTGTTTCATCAGGTCATCATATTCATCTTCATATGCCAGAAGGTCCATCATCACCGGCGGTTTGGTGGAGTGTGCCGGCAGCCGCTCTGTGGTTTCCCTGATCAGAATTTTCAGCTCCCCCATCCTCTTTTTGATCTCTTCCTCAGTTTTCACGTATATCAATGCCTCCTGCAGTTTTTTACAAGTATATCACTGTTTGGGGTCAGAAGTTAACTTTTTTACCTTTGTTTGTGGAGCAGCAGCGCATATTTGATCCCATGGATTCAAAAAAGGTAAAAAAGTTAACTTCTGACCCCGACAATTTCTCTTTCAACCCGATTTGGAATGTGGTATTGATAAAAGTTTTAAAAGCATTGCTGTCCAGGGTGACAGCCGCTGCGGCACGGGGTGCTGAAAACGGCATGCGGCATGGGGATAACAGGCAACAATGCCTTGACATAAGAGGGGACAATGGAAGAGACGATCAATAGAGGCCATTTTATTGAAACCATTATCCGGCAGGATGTGGCAAACCATAAAAACGACGGCCGTGTGGCCACCCGGTTTCCGCCGGAACCCAACGGGTACCTGCACATTGGCCATGCCAAATCCATCTGCCTGAATTTTAAAATGGCAGAAAAATTTTCCGGACACTGCAACCTGCGGTTTGATGATTCCAATCCGGCCAAAGAAAAACAGATCTATATCGATTCCATTGAATCCACGGTGCACTGGCTTGGGTTTGATTACGGAAAAGCCTTGTTTGCCTCGGATTATTTTGACCGGCTGTATGCCTTTGCTGAAGAACTCATTGAAAAGGACCTGGCCTATGTGTGCAGCCTGCCGGCAGAAGAGATTCGGGCATACCGGGGCACCCTGACTGAACCAGGGAAAAACAGCCCGTACCGGGACCGGTCTGCGGCTGAGAACCTGGATCTGTTCCGGCGCATGAAAAACGGTGCGTTTGAAGAAGGCGAACACACCCTGCGGGCCAAGATCGACATGGCCTCCCCCAACATCAACCTGCGGGATCCTGTGATCTTTCGCATCAAAAAAGCCCCCCATCCCAGAACAGGAGACAACTGGTGCATCTATCCCATGTATGATTTCACCCATTGCGTGTCAGATGCCCTGGAAGGGATCACCCATTCTTTGTGCAGCCTGGAATTTGAAGACCACCGGCCCCTGTATGACTGGTATTTAGACAATCTTTCCGTGCCCTGCCATCCCCAGCAGATCGAATTTGCCCGCATGAATATCAATTACACGGTTTTGTCCAAGCGCAAGCTCCAGCTGCTGGTGGATCAGGGCCATGTGGCTGGCTGGGACGACCCCCGGCTGCCCACCCTGGAGGGGATGCGGCGGCGGGGCTATACCCCGGCTGCCATCAGAAAATTCTGTGACACCATCGGCGTGTCCAAAAAGGAAAGCCGCATCGACGTGGGCCTGCTGGAGTCCTGCCTCAGGGATGACCTCAATGAAACCGCCCCCCGTGCCATGGGGGTGCTGCGGCCGTTGAAGGTGATCATAGAAAACTACCCGGAAGACAAAGTAGAAACCCTTTCCGCCATGGTCCATCCCCAGAAACCGGAAATGGGCACCCGGGAAATCACGTTTTCCAGAGAAATCTATGTGGAACAGGAAGATTTCATGGAAGATCCCCCGAAAAAATTCTTCCGCCTGGGGCCTGGCAGGGAGGTACGGCTGCGCAATGCCTATTTTGTAACCTGCAGGGAGATGGTCAAGGATGAAAAAGGGGAAGTCATGGCCCTGGTCTGCACCTATGACCCGGAAACCCGCGGCGGCAATGCCCCTGACGGCAGAAAGGTAAAAGGCACCATCCACTGGGTAAATGCAGCGGACTGCCTGTCCGCCCGCGTAAGGCTGTATGACCGGCTGTTCACACAGGAGGATCCGGAAAAAGGGGGACAGGATTTTACACAGAACCTGAATCCCGCATCATTGGAGACCCTGGTTGACTGCAAACTGGAAAAAACCCTTTCCAATGCCCTGCCGGAACAGGTGTTTCAGTTGGAGCGCCTGGGGTATTTCTGTCTGGATGCCAAAGACAGCACATCATCCGACCCGGTGTTCAACCGCACCGTTACCCTGCGGGACACCTGGGCCAAAGTGACGGGAAAAAAAAGATAATGAATGAAACCATATGACAACGGTTGGGAGGCAGACGATGATCGACCGGATGCAGCGGCTCTCTTTTCAGGACCTGACCCGGATTCACGACGCATCCATGAACATTTTGCGCCACACCGGCATTGACTTTAACCATGAACGCATTGCCGGGCTTTTCAAGTCCAACGGTTTTGACACCCACGGCACCCGGGTCTATTTCAAAGAAACCGATGTTTACAACGCCCTTTCCACAACCATACCCTCTTTTACGCTGCATGCCAGAAATCCCGCGAAAAACGTGACCATCGGGGGCCCTGATGGATTTGTGTTCATCCCCACGGGCGGGGCCACCAGTATCGCCGGCACAGACGGCACCCAGCGCCCGGCCACGATGGCGGATTTTACGGCGTGCTGCAAACTGGTCCAGACATCGGACCAGGTGGATATGGGTGGGTACCTCATGGTCCAGCCCACGGATCTGCCCGGGAAAACCGCCAACCTGGACATGATGCTGGCCTACATGACCATGTGCGACAAACCCGTTTTCGGGGCATCCGGCAGTGGTCAGGAAGCAGCAGATGCCCTGGAGATGGCCGCTATAATTTTTGGCGGCCGGGAAAAGATGCTGGACATGCCGGTGGTGGCGGCGGTGGCCAATACCCTTTCCCCGCTGCGGTTTTCAAAAGAAGAGGGGGATGTGATCCTGCAGATGGCCGGATGGCGACAGCCCGTGGTGATTTCCAACATGATCCTGGCCGGGATCAGCGGCCCGGTCTCCCTGCCGGAACTGCTGGCCCTGGAAAATGCAGAGGTCCTGGCCGGTGTGGTGCTCACCCAGCTGGTGAGCCCTGGTGCCCCTGTGCTGTATGGGTCTTCTTCCGCACCCATTGACATGCGCACCATGGTGTCCGCCGTGGGCACCTCCGAAGCGGTGAAAATCGCCAGTGCCACGGCCCAGATGGCCGGGTTCTACAACCTGCCCTGCCGGGCCGGCGGCAGCCTCACCGACGCCCACCTGCCCGATGCCCAGGCCCTGGCCGAAGGCACCCTGATGCTCTCCACGGTGGTGCGCAACGGGGCCCATTTCATCTATCATGCCTGCGGCCAGATGGGATCCTATATCTCCATGGGGTATGAAAAATGGCTCCTGGACGAGGAGATCTGCCGCATGGTCAGAAATATCCTGACCCCCATGATCCCGGCCGGGGAAACAATCGACACAGACCTGGTGAACCAGGTGGGCATCGGGGGCCAGTATCTGACCCACCCCTCCACATTCCAGAAATTCCGGAACCTTTCCGCGTCAAGGCTGTTCAACCGCAAGGATTATACAAGGTGGCACAAGAGCGGGGCCAGGCGGGTGGAGGAACAGGCCTATGATACCCTGGGCATCCGGCTGGAAAGTTATGAAAAACCGCCCATGGATCCGGGGGTCGCGGATGCCCTGACCGCTTATGTGGCTGCCAGGAAATTCAACAGCCAGCCTGCGGCCAATTTGTTGACCTGACGGGAAATTGTTGACAATACATGGCCGGTGCTTACCATTATGAATATATTCTTCTAATAGATGATTCAGGAGACACCCATGGAAAATACGCTGCCATTGTCAGGATCCGAAAGTGATCCGGCCAATACCCTCTTGAGTCTGGCCCCCTTGCTGACATTCTGGGAAACCGAACTGGTGCCCAGATGCCCCCAAATGGCCGGTATGTTTGCCAGCATCATGGAACGGCTGCCCCGGTCGCTTACGAAAGATATCCAGGACCTGTCAGAACTGGAGGCCCATGCAGATATTCTCCATGCACTTATGAGCGCGGTGGTATCTCCGGCTTCCTTTGACACGGAGCTGACCGCAGCCTTTGCCCCCTGTTCCTTTGACAGTTTTTATGCCACTCCCCGGTTTCAGCGGCTGTTCCTGAATCAAAAAAATGCATTGAAATCAACCCTTATGGAAACCATTGATTTCAATATGAACAAAAAAATGCTGGGTGCCTATTATCTGATTCTGGAACGGATTTACGGATTTAGCGGGCCTTTTACCAGCAGTCTGAACACCCAGGGGATGACCGATGAGACAACCGGCCTGGTCCGCTATTATGAGGAGTTTCCCGATCACAGGTTTGTTGAACTGACCCCGAAGGGCACCCCGCACCCTTTGTCTGACGCCGACCGGGAATGGATCATGGATCATCTGAATGATCTGGAACAGCTGAGCCGGTTTATCGATCTGGCGCAGTTTCAATTCAAGGGGTTTTTCATTATCCGGGTCCAGGATGTGACGGAAAAAGCGATCCTGTCTTTTCTGGAACGGGACCTGGTGGATGAAAATTCCATCTTTTCCTCCCGGGGCATCCAACAGCTTGAATCCCGGCTCCAGTCACTGTTCAGCAGGCCGGATCTGGGCGTTTCCGTTGCCTCCCTCAAGGGGGACCAGGTCATGGTGACCAAAAACGATCACCATTCCAAAGTGGACTGCCTGTTTTCCAACTCCCATCACATCTGCCTGGAGGATCTGGAAGATTCAGTCTGGATGTCTGCGGCTAAAGGGGAAAAGGTGTTCCGCGTGGCGGATCTGTCCAGAAAAGCCCCCCTGGTTCGTGCCGAGTCCGAAGCGGTGAGCGCAGGGATTCGGTCCATGCTGCTGACACCCTTGTCATATCAGGGGAAAAAAATCGGCCTGCTGGAGGTGTTTTCCCCGCATCCCAATGATTTCGGGCCGTTTGAATCCATCCTCATGGAGCAGATCTCCCCGCTGTTCGCCGTGGCCCTGAAGCGGGGCCAGGATGAACTGGCAAAGCATGTGCAGACGGTGATCAAAGAACAGTGCACCGCTGTGCATCCGTCTGTGGAATGGCGGTTCAGAAAGGCGGCCCTGGCCCATCTGGATGCCCTGCGCCAGGGAAAGCCCTCCCCGAAAATGGCAGACATTGTGTTCAAGGATGTGGTACCGTTCTACGGGCAGTCCGATATCCGGGGTTCGTCCCGGGCAAGAAACCAGGGAATCCAGCAGGATCTGCGCCGGCAGCTGGCCCTTGCCAGGGAGATCATGTCATCGGCTGCACAGGAACGTCCCTGGCCCCTGCTCCAGGAGTATGTTTACCGCATCGACAAACTCAGCGATACCCTGTCCGCCGGGATCACTTCCAGTGATGAGGACAGCGTGTATCAGCTCCTCAACCAGGAGGTGGCTGCCACCTTTGATTCACTGAAAGGCATCACCCCGGAGATGGCGGAAAAGATCGACCGCTACAACCAGGCTGTGGACCAGGCAACAGGCATGATCCATCACAAGCGCAAAGATTACGAAAACAGCGTGGCTGCCTTGAATGCTGCGCTGTCTTCCTATCTGGAAAAAGAGGATGCCCGGATCCAGGAATCCTTTCCCCATTATTTTGAAAAACGTCAGACAGACGGGGTGGACTACATGATGTACATCGGGGCCGCCATGATGGAAAGCGGCACCCTGTCAGGATTCCACATCAAGGATATGACCCTGTGGCAGATCATGATGGCCTGCGGCATGGCCCGGCAGACACAAAAAGTCAAGACGGACCTGAAGATCCCGCTGGATACCTGTCACCTCATCCTGGTGAATCACTCTCCGCTGTCCATCCGGTTCCGGTATGATGAAAAACGGTTCGATGTGGACGGGGCCTATGATGTGCGACATGAGATTATCAAATCCCGGCTGGACAAAGCTTTGATCAAAGGATCCGGGGAGCGCCTCACCCAGCCGGGCCGGATTGCCCTGGTGTATGCCAATCCGGCGGAACAAAGGGAGATTGAGCAGCATATCCGGTTCCTCACCGACCTG
>JAZBPL010000221.1:0-30514 GCA_036351635.1 Desulfotignum sp. | reverse complement strand
TGCCGTAGGAATGAAACCTGGGGTTGTTGTTGTATTGATAGGAATTGTCATAATTTTTGCGGGTTTTGGGGGCCCGGGGCTTGTCAGCCTGCCCGTTGCGAAGGCTGTGTAAAAAATCGTTCATTTAACTCATACGCTCCTTGGAAATTTTCAATGTCTTTGGCCATGGCAATGGCATGACATTCGTAAGATTTTAATTTTTTTATATTTTATTGTTTATTATAACTACATCGGCCTCGGAATAATATCCGAATTTCGGCGTTGGTGCAAAAACTGGGTATTTATCCTGTTTTTTACCGCCTTTGTCAAGGTGTTTTTGCGATTTTTCCTTATAAAAACTATAGTGCTTTTTTTCGCCGTGTCAACCAAAACCCTGTGCGTTGAGGCGATATTCATAGTCTTTGATAAGTTCCAAAGCGGCTTTGGTTGCAGGTATCCGGGACAATTCTTTCCGAAACCCGGAACATCCGGGCATGCCTTTTACAAACCAGGCAAGCCTGCCCCTGAGCATTTTACAGGCAGATTCTTCTCCGAAATGCCCCACATACAGATGGATAAGCGCTTTCATTTTCCGGAAAATGTCGGATGCAGATGGTTCTTTGCAGGTGCCATGTGTGAGATAAGATTCCACCTGGCTGAGAATAAAGGGGTTGGCCATGGCTGTCCTGCCGATCATCACACCATCGCATCCGGTCTGGTTCATCATGTCTGCGGCATCCTGTACACAAAGAATATCACCATTGCCGATTACCGGTATGGAAATCTGTTTTTTGAGCTGTCCGATAAGCTGCCAGTCTGCCGTTCCTGCAAATCCCTGGGCTGCTGTTCGCGGATGCAGGGTGACGGCATCCACTCCCTGGTCCTGGGCGATTCTGGCCAGTTGCAGTGCCTGGGAGCCGGACCGGTTCCAGCCGGACCTGATTTTGATGGTAAACGGCAGGCAGGTGGCCTTCCGCACCGCCTTTAGAACCGCTTTGCTGTTTGCCATGTCCTGCATCAGGGCAACACCGGCCCCCTGCTTTATCACCTTTTTTACACTGCACCCGAAGTTGATGTCCAGAATATCTGCCACCCCCATTGCTTCAATGGCAGCTGCGGCCCTGCCCATTATTTCAGGTTCTGCCCCGAAAATCTGGACAGACAAAGGTTTTTCCTCCTTGTGTGTCTGCAGCAGGGTCAGGGTTTTTTGTGAGTTGTAAAAAAGGCCTTTGGCGCTGATCATTTCCGAGCAGACCACGGCACAGCCGCATGCTTTTACAAGCCGCCGGAACGGCAGGTTGGTTATGCCTGCCAGGGGGGCCAGAAAGGTCCTGCCGGAGATGGCCAGAGAGCCGATCTTCATTGTATACTGCCTTTTTTTATTCTGGTATCCATGTGCGTGTTTGCATAGCAGAACAGGCAGTTGTGATAGCAGGGATGGTCCTGGTAGGATCCGATATCGATGGCACGGGTACATCTGCATCCTTTTTTGGCCCGCTGTCCGTAATCTTGTCGGGTTTCAGGGGTTCCGCCGTACAGTTTTTCCAGAAAATGGCCATTGATACAGGCATTTTCAAAAATATTTGTGCATCCGGGTTTTACAGCGTCATACAGGTTTTTTTCACAGCACAGGTGCAGCCGGATCTGTTTTTTTTCAAGCTGCGCCGCCATGCTGCAGATCAGCTGTTCTTTTTCTGCAGTATCCGGGTCTGTGAAACAGATGACAGGCCTGCCTGATCTGGCCAGATGCCGGGTACGAATAGCAACTTTGCGGTAGGCATCGTAAAAGCTGGTGACACAAACCGTAATGCCCATATCAGCCATGGCATCTGCAATGTAAAGGAAATCAGACAGATTGTTTTCAACACCTTGGGTGCCACGGGTATAAAAGCAGATGGGATCAAACCGCCAGGCAACGGCATGCGGTCCAAACCGGTCTGCAAGCACTTTTGCCTGGGATAGACGGGTAGCCAGGTCCGGCAGGTTTGGTTCCAGCAGGGGGGATCTGGAATTAACGGTGAAATTGAAAAACAGGTTAAACCCCATATCCCCCAGAATCCTGTGGGCCCCAAGATCCAGAAACGGGCCGTAATTTTTGGACCAGAACACAATGCTGTGGGTGTTTTCCGGGCAGACATCCACCTGCTTGGACTTACGGGTAAAGGGATTGACTGTAATAAAATGTTTCTGCCGGATCTGTTTGAGAAACCATGGGGTGTACCATGCCGGAATATCTGTCCGCCTGGAAGCGGAAACAATTTTATCCCGGGTCCTGGTCATGGTTTTTTTTCTTCAGGTCAGAAAAGGATATGATCTGGCCGGATGCCTTGTTTCCGGTTTCAGAAGGTTCTTTTTTGGGGGGAACAGTTTTCATGTCAGTTTTCATGTCAGACAGAACACCATGTGTGTTTTCCGGGTTTTTTACGGTTTCGATGCGCATTTTTTTGCCGTTCATCTGAAATTCTTCGCCGTTGATATAATTGTCTTTGAGTATCCAGGTAGCCTCCTGCAAAGGAATCTGGAGCAAAAGAAGGGTGATCTGAAACCAGTCTTTTTTATGGTCAGGCTGAATGCTTTCAACCCTGGCAAAAGACACAGGGCTGTTTTCCAGATAAATTAATACCACATCATTGATTGTAGCCATGAAGCTCCTTTGTAATTTTTCTTGTTTGCCGTCCCAATATAACATATTCTTGGCTGCATCAAAAGAAGGGAATGGGGAGCACATGGGTGTGCGGTATAAAAAATGGCAGGTATTTTCTCTGGTGGGGGTGTCGATCTTCATGTCCACCCTGGATTCGAGCATTGTCAATGTGGCATTGCCCTATATTATGGAAGATTTGTCCTCGGATATGAAAACCGTGCAATGGGTGGTGTTGGTCTATCTGCTCACCGTGTCCTCTCTTCTGCTCACCTTTGGCCGGCTGTCTGATACCCGGGGCCGGCGGCTGGTATATGTGGCAGGTTTTCTGGTGTTTACCTTCGGGTCTTTGCTGTGTGCAAATGCCATGACAGCGCATTTTCTGGTGGGTGCCAGGATGGTTCAGGGGATCGGGGCATCCATGCTCATGGCCTGTTCTCCGGCCCTGGTGGTGGATGCCTTTGCCCCAAAAGAAAGGGGCAGGGTCCTGGGCCTTATGGGGGCGGTGGTGGCTGCCGGCCTCACGCTCGGGCCCCTGGCAGGGGGGATGATTCTGGCGTATTTTTCCTGGCGGGTTATTTTTTATATCAATGTGCCCATCGGCGTGCTGGCGGTGGCAGCAGGCATTTTTGTTCTCAAAGGCCTGCCCGGCGGCCGCGGGAGCCGTGAACCTCTGGACAGGAACGGCAGTATGCTGCTGGTGATCATGCTCAGCTGTCTGATCGTAACCCTGGCCCGCTCTTCTGACTGGGGTCTTGTCTCTGTGAAATCAGGTCTGTGTCTTATAACGGGCATGCTGTGCGCGGTGGGGTTTGTGTACAATGAAAAACGTGCAGCCTATCCCCTTTTTGATCTGGATTTGGTGAAAATCCGTTTGTTCACGTTTCCTTTGGTTGCTGCGGCAATTCTTTTTGCCTGCCTGTTTGTGCTGGTGTTCATGATGCCCTTTTTTCTGACATATCCCTGTGGGTTTTCCGCTTCCAAAACAGGCCTCATCATGATTGTGCCGTTTTTGTTTTTACTGGTTATCTCCCCTGTTTCCGGCATGCTGGCCGACCGGCTGGGGTCCAGGCTTTTGTGCACCACAGGCATGCTGCTCATGGGCCTGTCTTTGTTTTTTCTTGTGTTTTCAGGTCCGGATATGGGGGTTACGGCCATTGTCTGGCGCATTGCCCTGGCCGGCATCGGCACGGCCCTGTTTGTTTCCCCCAATAATACCGCCATCATGGGATCTGTACCCATACACCAGCGGGGCATTGCTTCCGGTGCCATCGCCACTGCCCGGAACCTGGGCATGGTCTCCGGGGTGGCCCTGGCAGGTGCGGTGTTTTCCAGCTTTGTCAGCCTTCAGGGGCATGGGCCGAACGGATACGGACCTGACATGGCACCGGCATTCATGTCAGGATTCAAACATGTCATGACCGCCGGAGCCGGCCTGGCTGTTATCGGTATTGCCGTTGCTTATTTAAGGGGCCGGGAAGAGAGAAACGGCGCTGACCCGGCATGATCTTATGCGTTGTCCCTGGGAACCACAAATACGGGGACAGATGACCGTTTCAATACCTTGCGCACCAGTTTGTCCCCCATGGTCTGTGCCATCAGGCCCTGCTGCCGGCATCCTATGACAATGAAAGCACAATCCTCTTCCACAGCAGTGGATACAATTTCATCAGCAATGGAACGGCCTTCTGCCACCAGGATTTTCTTGATGGGGGAGTCGGCATGGGACGGGGCATTTTCCCGGTCTTCGAAAAATCCGGCAATGGCCTGGCGGATCCGCAGCGCATCCACATTTTTCCCTATGAGCAGATCCCGCGCACCGGATTTGTGTTTGGCTTTAATCTCCTTGTACAAGGCTTCGCCAAAGGCCATTTTTACCTGTCTTTCCGCTGACGGGCTGGCTTCCTCCATGACATGGAGAACGACCAGGTTGGCGTCGGTATAGGTGGCCATGGCAACAGCATGTTCAAAGATTTTTTTCATGTCCACGGACAGGTCAGAGGCAAACAAAATGTTCCGGGGTTTTGTAATCATGACAGGGTATCTCCATTTACATTGTTAAGGTATGGTAAAAAAACAGTACGCCGCAAAAGCATTAAAACTGGTTCTATTGTAAACACAAATTCATGTTATGCAAGCGTGTTTTCACCTGGTTCTTCTGCAGGGCATGGACGGCACACGGCCGTCCTGGAGTTAACTTGCTCATGAAAAACCTTTTGGGGCATCTGCAGCACAGGTGCCCATACTTTTGCCCATAAAGCTTACAGCACTCATTTTTTTTGTGACATCCCGGCTTTTGCATTCCGGACAGGAGATATCAGGTGTGTCTCCTGCGAACACGAGTTTTTCAAATTCATGCTTGCAGGAATCACACTGAAATTCAAAAATCGGCATCACTGCCTCCTTGCTGGTAAAATCATTAATGGAAATCTGGATGTGAAAATCCGGTGATTTTTTATATTATAGTATACCAACTTGCCTTTTTGGATGCAAGTCCCTGGTGGTATCCCCCGGATATCTCCCCGGATACTGCCCCGACAAACGCATTCTTCAAAAATTATTTCATAAATTAAATGTGTTATGACAAATGACGGATGACATTGTATTGGCTTGATTTTTTTTCAACCACGAAGCGCACGAAGATGCCCTTTCTTCGTGTCCTTCGTGCGCTTCGTGGTTACACAATTTGACAGCCCTGATGGCAAAATTGATGGATTGACGGTTAGAATAGATTCACCGTGATCTAACTGCTGGTTGAATTGTCCGAAATTTGTGCTTATCATAAGGAGTAATTTTTTTTATATGAAAGCCGTCAGCCATCAGTACTAAGCTAACAGCTTCCATTCTTTGTGTGCCCGCCAGGGCATGGGTGTTTTAAGGAGATAAAAATGAAAGAAATGCTTTTGATCATAGGAGTTATTGGAATTTATCTGCTGCTGCAGATTTATGTGCTGCCCAAAATGGGGATTTCCACCTGAATGCGGGATGCCTGTCAGGTGACAGGTAAGAATACCATCACAGAACAAAAACCTGCTTCACCGGAAAATCAGCCGTCTTCGTTGTCTGACAAAAAAGAGTGACAACCCGGATAAAGGGTGTTTTAATGTTGTGATTGTTGTGTGTGCTGATCCTGATTAACAGAAGAATGGAGACAGATATGAGACAAGATCCGTTGTTTGAACCCATTACCATAAATACCCTGGCCCTGGATAACCGGATTTATCTGCCAGCAATGCATCTGGGCATGGGGGTGGATTATGCGGTCACAGACCAGATTGTAGATTTTTACGCATTGCGGGCAAAAGGCGGTGCCGGTCTGATCTGTGTGGGATTTGCCACAGTGGATGAACTGTCAGGGAATACCCAGAATATCGGTGCCCATGATGACCGGTTTATACCGGGTCTTTCCCGCCTGGCATCCGCCATCAAAGATAACGGGTCCAGAGGGGTGGTGCAGCTCAACCATGCCGGCCGGTATAATTTTTCCTTCTTCCTGGAGGGAAAACAGCCGGTGGCCCCGTCCGCCATTGCTTCCCGTCTGACCAGAGAGGTGCCTAAGGAAATGAGCATCCAGGAAATTGAACAGACCATTGACCGGTTTGCCCGGGCAGCGCTGCGGGTGAAAAAAGCCGGATTTGATGCTGTGGAGATCCTCAGCGGCACCGGCTATCTCATCAGTGAGTTTTTATCGCCGTTGACCAACCTTCGCACAGATGCATACGGCGGCAGCCTGGAAAACCGGATGCGGTTCGGTCTCCAGGTAATGGATGCGGTGCGGGATGCCGTGGGCAAAGACTTTCCGCTTATTGTACGCATGAACGGCAATGATTTCATGCCGGGCGGCAATACCAGAGAAGAGCTGAAAACCTATGCCAAAGCTTTGGCAAAAGGACCTGTGGATGCCCTGTGCATCAATGTGGGATGGCATGAGGCCAGGGTGCCCCAGATTGTGGCCCAGGTGCCCAGGGGGGCCTTTTCCTATCTGGCGGCCGGCATCAAAGAACAGGTGGATGTGCCGGTGATCGCCTCCCACAGGATAAATGACCCGGATACCGCAAGAAACCTGCTGGCAAAAGGCCATTGCGACATGGTGGCCATGGGCAGAAGCCTGATTGCCGACCCCATGCTGCCCCGAAAGGCAAAACAGGGCCGGGAAAATGAAATTATTCACTGCATAGCGTGTGCCCAGGGATGTTTTGACAATCTGTTCAAGCTCAAGCAGGTGGAATGCCTGTGCAACCCCCTGGCCGGGCATGAAAGCTCTCGGGTTGTGAAAAAAACATCTTCTCCAAAAAACATACTGGTGGTGGGCGGCGGGCCTGCCGGCATGATGGCTGCCGTGACAGCACACCGCCGGGGGCACCGGGTGGTGCTGCATGAAAAAAGCGGCCGCCTGGGAGGACAGCTGCATCTGGCTTCCGCCCCGCCGGGCAGAGAAGAGTTTGCCGTGTTTTCCAGAGACCTGGCAAACCAGCTGAATATGGAAAAAATACCGGTGGTTCTCAATTCCAAGGTGGACCGGGCAGTGCTCCGGGAAAATGCCCCTGATGCCGTGATCCTGGCCACTGGTGCTGTCCCGGTGAAACCACCCGTGCCGGGTATAGACCGGCCCCATGTGGTCCAGGCCTGGGATGTGCTTGAAAACCGGGTGGCTGCGGGAAACCGGGTGGCCGTCATCGGCGGCAATGCCGTGGGGGTGGAGACCGCGTTGTTTCTGGCTGAAAAAGGGTCGATGCCTGCAGATGTGGTGAAGTTTCTTTTGGTCAACCAGGCGGAAGACCCTGAGACCCTTTATAAAATGGCGGTGGCAGGCAATACCCGTATTTTTGTTTTTGAGATGATGGACAAAATCGGAAAGGATATCGGCAAATCCACCAAATGGGGAATGCTCCAGGACCTTGGCCGGTGCGGCATTGAAACCATGACATCGGCAGCGGTGACCGGCATTTCCGACACCGGCGTAACCTTTGAACAAGGTGGAAAATCCAAAGCTTTGGCTGTTGATACCGTGGTGGTGGCGGCAGGATCTGTCTCCCATAATCCCCTTGAGGACCTGGTGCGCAGCATGGGTATCGCCTGTGAAACAGCAGGGGATGCCGCAAGGGTAGGCACGGCTTTTGACGCAGTCCACCAGGGATTTGCCGCGGCAAACCGTATCTGAGTCCGGCGGCACAGCACATGTGCCAGAGACTTACACTGGTTTTTCCCCGGTATCGGCCCGCATGGTTCAGGATGTGTGTCAACCATTGCAGGGTCAGAGACAAAACCCCAAGCTCCAGGCAGTGATCGCTGCATGCAGCGCCGTTGACACATACTGCAGGGTCAGGGAGCAAATACAGGCTGTGCAGCAAAAAAATGTGCCACATTGTCGGTATAGGCAGACATGGATGTGGATTTTAATATGGTTTTCACAGGTTTTTTGTGGTTTCTGAAGGAAGGGCCCAGATAGTTCCAGAACCCTTTCATGCGGCCGGTCAAATGTCCGGGCCCTGAAATTATGCTGCTATAGGCAGCCAGAAGATCATCATGAAAAGCCTGCAGCCTTGCCAGCCGTTTGTCCGGATCCCCGGGGACAGCCGTGATCTCTTCAGGCAGAAACGGGTTGGCAAGAATGCCCCTGCCGATCATGAACCGGCTGATGCCGGGAAACCGGTTTTTCACCTTATTAAATGAGCCTATATCCGTAATATCCCCGTTATATACAAAGGTATGGCGGCTTTGTGCCATGGCGGCCCCGAACGCATCATGGTCGGCCGTGCCCTGGTACATCTGAATACCGGTGCGCGGATGCAGAATGATATGGTCCAGCTCATGGCGGTCGAACACGGTTATCAGGTCATGGATTTCCTCCCTGCTTTTGCGGCCCAGGCGGATTTTGACGGACAATGCCATGGGAATATCGGGGATTATCCGGTCCAGCAGGGCATCGATTTTTTCCGGAAACAAAAGCAGGCCGGAACCACGCCCTTTTTTGGCGATTTTGGAATGGGGGCATCCCAGGTTCCAGTTGACAAGATTATGCCCCATATCAGCCAGCCGTCCGGCCAGAAAGACAAAGTCTTCTGCCGCATTGCCCAGGATCTGGGGGGTCACCGGCAGACGCTGGTTGAGATACGGATCCACATCCCGGAGCCGTGATGGTTTGAGCCGCTGCTGTCCCATGGTGGAAATAAAGGGGGCCAGTGCGGCATCAAGGCCGGAAAAATGCTTGGCATACACATTTCTAAATGTTACATCAGTAAATCCCTGTAAAGGGGCCAGTACCAGGATAGGGTCTTTTTTTTCCATGGGCTGCCTGTTTTGCCGGGTGTAATTTTGTGCCGCAGGCATGACATCTGTCACAGCCATACGGGATGGACCGGGTTGTGATGCTATACAGAACATTAAATCAGATTGCAAGGAGTGTTTGAACAGTATGAAAGCGCTTTATCAAGAGGTTATCCAGATCAACCAGATGGCGGACACCGCGGACAAAGAACACAGGGCAAAATCTTTTTTTGCACAGTTGAACAACATGGCAATGCCCACCCATTTTAACTGGGCCAGCCAGATTTTTGAAGACCTGCATGTGAAAAACACCCCTGACAAGACGGCCCTGGTCTGGCATGATATCCACACTGGTGAAAAAAACATATTTTCCTATCTGGACCTGTCCGAAAAAGCCAACCAGCTGGTGAATTTCCTTGCACAAAACAAGGTGGGCCACACACACAATATGTATATGATGGCACCGGTGCTTCCACAAATATGGATTGCCGGCATAGCATGCATAAAAGCCGGTATCGTGGCGGTTCCCACTGCCACCACCATGACGCCCAGGGAGATGGAATACCGGTTTGAGACCTATAAACCGGATGTGGTGCTGGCTGATGAAGCCAGTGCCGAGCTCATTGACCAGGCAGCACAGCGGACAGGTATCCATCCACAAGTCAAACTGGTGCTGGGTACAAGAGAAGGGTGGACCAGTTTTGATGAGATCAGTACCCAGAGCAAGGAAGCCCGGGCTGCCGAGACCCGTTCCGATGATATTTTGTTCTGCTTTTTTACCTCCGGCACAACAGGCCTTCCCAAACGGGTGGGACACACGGCATTGTCTTATCCGGTGGGCCATTTGTCCACCACCGTCATTATCGGCACACAGCCCGGTGATATCCACCATAACCTGAGTGCGCCCGGCTGGGCCAAATGGTCCTGGTCCTCTTTTTTTGTACCGTTTAATGTGGGGGCCACCGTGACCGCGTTTGCCTTTACCTCCCTGGATCCTGGGCTTTATCTCAAGGCTTTGGAACAAAACAGGGTCACCATCTTTTGCGCCCCTCCCACGGCCTGGCGGATGTTTGTGAATACAGATCTGTCGGGGTTTGACCTGTCCTGCCTGCGCCAGTCCATATCAGCCGGAGAACCGTTGAATCCGGACGTGATCACCCGGTGGAAAAAACATACCAATACCCGGATCCGGGATTTTTACGGGCAGACCGAATCCACGGCCATGATCGGCAATGCCCCGTGGATGGCCGAAACCATGCGCTCCGGTTCATTCGGCAAACCCATTCCCATGTATGATGTGGCCCTGGCAGATGATGAAGGAAATGAGATTACCACCCCTGATACAGTGGGCCATATTGTGGTCAAGCTGGACAGATGGCGGGGTATCGGGCTGTTTTGTGAATACATCGGCAACCCGGAAAAAATGAGCGCCGTGTTTGTGGATAGTTTTTACTATACCGGTGACCGGGCCTCTTTTGATACAGATGGATTCTGGTGGTTTGTGGGCAGGGCTGATGATGTGATAAAATCATCGGATTTCCGCATCGGGCCTTTTGAGGTGGAAAGCGCGCTGGTGGAGCATCCTGCTGTGGCGGAAGCTGCTGTCGTTGGGGCGCCTGATCCCCAGCGGTACCAGCTGGTCAAGGCCTATGTTATCCTGAACCAGGGGGTTGAACCGAACCGTGACCTGGCCCTGGATTTGTTCAGGCATACCACCAATATTCTGGCAAAATTCAAGATTCCCAGAATCATCGAATTCGTCACAGAGGTCCCCAAGACCATTTCCGGTAAAATCCGGCGCATCGAACTGCGGGAAATGTCAGCTTCACCATCAGAAACGCCAGGCCAGGGGCAGATGACAGAATATTTTTACTGGGATTTTCCGGAGTTGGGTTCCAAAAAAAGGCAGTAGACAGCCTTGTCAGGGAACAGGCAGTCCGGTCATGCAAAAGGCATTTCCACTTCGATCTCCCCGCTGCCGGTGCGCATGAATTTGGCATCCGGATACCGCTTCTGAAAGACCTTGAGCATTTTGCGGTTTTCCGCAAGGACTGTGGCAAGAAAACTTGTGTAATTGTTTTCTTTGGCAATGCCCTCCAGGGTTTCCAAAAGAAAGGAACCAATGCCCATGCCGTGCAGGTTTTCTTTTACCAGGAACGCCACTTCTGCGGCATCGTCCGTGGCCTCGGCATAGGAACCGATGGCCACGATCTGTTTGCGCTGGCCCACCTGCATCAGGCCGATCAGGGTCATGTTCCGGCGGTAGTCCACCTCAGCCCACTGCTGCTGGAGCATCTCCCGGGAAAACACCTTGCGCTTGTTGAAAAACCGGTAGTAAATGGAATCTTCCTGCAGAGAATAAAAAAAATGCCGGGATTCAAACTCATCGGAAGGCAGCAGGGGCCTGAAATTGATGTCCTTGCCGTTGGCAAGTTTTAACGTGTAATGGTAGGAATCCAGAAACATGAGGTCCTGGCTGGTGGGGGGCAGCTGGTCCGGGAAAATATAGTGGCGCTTTTTGGCTTCTGAAATCAACTCTTTTCTGAATTTGGGATGGGCGATCTGGGCCAGTTCCATGACCCGCTGGTAGATACTTTTGCGCCGCATTTCTGCAATCCCGTATTCGGTCACAATGATATCAATATCCCCTCTGGTGGTGGCCACGCCGGCCCCTTCACTCAGGTGGGGCACAATACGGGACACCTCATCGTTCTGGGCTGTGGAAGGGATGATGATAATGGAAAATCCCCCTTCTGACATGGCTGATCCCCTGATGAAATCCACCTGGTCCCCGATGCCGCTGTAAAACAGGTATCCCTTGGAATCTGTACAGACCTGGCCGGTCAGATCCACCTCCAGAGCGGAACTGATGGAGATCAGCCGGTCGTTTTTGGCGATTACATTGGGGTCATTGACAAATTCCGAGGATTTGAAATAAAACATGGGGTTGTTGTCCACATAGTCATACAGGGCTTTGGACCCCATGCACAAAGATGCCACCACACGGTCCGGCAGGTAATTTTTCTTTCTGTTGGTGATCACTTTTTTTTCAAACAACGGCAGCAGACCGTCGGTGATGACCTGGGTGTGGATGCCCAGGTCTTTTTTGTCGGCCAGATAGGGCACCACCGCATCAGGCAGGTGGCCGAATCCGATCTGGAGGGTGGCACCGTCATCCACCAGCATGTTGACATAATGGCCGATACGCTCTATCACCTGTTTGTTTTTCTGGGTGGGCAGAGATTCCAGCAGTGGTTCCTCATATTCCACCAGGAAGTCGATTTCATCCACATGCACCACGGAATCTCCCCAGGTTCTGGGCATCCGGGGGTTGACCTGGGCGATTACCAGATCGGCATTTTTCATGCCTGACAAGGTGATATCCACGGAGATGCCCAAAGAGCAGTAACCATGCTTGTCCGGGGGGCATACCTGGATCAGGGCCACATCCAGGCCGATTTCCCGGTGTTCAAAAATCTTGGGAATCTGGGAGAGATAGACCGGGATATAATCAATTTTCCCTTCAAAGGCAGACTGGCGCATGAGAACGGAAATAAAAAACAGCTTGATGGAAAACCGGGACAAAAATTTTTCATCATGGATATATTTGGACAGCGAAGAAGACAGCATCTGATACACGATGATGTCCTGGGTGCTCACATTTTCCACCATGGCCTTTATCAGGCGCTGGGGTTCACCGCATCCCGTGCCGATGAACACCCGGCTGCCGTTTTTGATCTTTTTGACGCTCTCTTCCGGGGTCAGCAGTTTTTCCGGACATACGTCCCTGAGATTCATCAATGTCGGTCTCCTTTATATAAAGCCGTCAGCCGTAGGTACCCAGATATCAGCTTCCAGTAAACAATTACAAATTTTTCCCTGCTGGTTACTGCCGGTTAACAGTTAACATTTAACAGCTAATGGCTAACAGCTTTCATGCCCTGCCGGGCACAACAAACAATGAAAGAACAGATCCACAGAGGATTTTTTCATATACATTCTGGCCCATTATGAAATAGTTTTTAAGCAAAGTACAGTAAAAATGCCAAGGGCCGTCCCCGGGACAGGCAGCGGCTATTTTCCCGGTGCTGTTTCTTTTCCAGTGGTCTGGTCAATCCAGTCAAGAAAAGCAGGCAGCCCGTTTGTTACCGGTACCTGCAGGATCTGGGGCACCTCATAGGGGTGGTGCGCCAGGATAAAGGCTTCCAGATCAGGGTACAGGGATGTACGGGTCTTGATGACCAGCCGGGTTTCTGTTTCCGTCTGCACCCGGTTATCCCAGGTATAGATGCTGACCACCGGGTTCATCTGCACACAGGCAGCCAGTTTTCTGTTAACAATTTTGGATGCCAGGTCTGTGGCTTTGGTTTCACTGCCGCAGGTGACAAGGACCATGCAATGGGACATGATACCTCCTTTTAGGCTTTCATGGGAATCCGTCCATGAAAATATGGTATGATGCGATGATCAAGTTTTTGTGTATAATTTCTGGAAAACGGTGACCCCTCCCTTTTATGGTGCCGGCATGGTCTGCGGTGCAAACGCCAGGGTGCCGAAATAATCTGCCATGGTTTCCGCCCGCCGGATGAGGGCAACGCTGCCATCTTTTTTTAACATAAGTTCCTTGGGGCGTAAATGGCCATTGTAGTTGAATCCCATGGAGTGGCCGTGGGCACCGGTGTCATGGATGACCAGAATATCGCCTTCACAGGTTTTCGGCAGAAGCCGCTGGATGGCAAATTTGTCATTGTTCTCGCACAAAGAACCCACCACGTCCACTGGTCCGGATACAGGCAGATGGTCTTTTCCATGGACATGCACATGGTGGTAGGCACCATACATGCCCGGCCGCATCAGGGCGGACATGGAGGCATCAACCCCCACATAATCCCTGTAGATCTGCTTGTGGTTGATGACACTGGTGACCAGGACCCCGTGGGGGCCTGTAATGTAGCGGCCGCTTTCCATATACAGGCTGGGGGCCCAGCTGTGTTTTCCCTTGAATTCTGCCAAAGATTCACGGATGCCCCCGGCCATGGCAGCCAGATCAAAGGGGGTGTCTTCAGGGGTGTAGGGAATGCCCAGGCCGCCGCCGATGTTTATGAATTCAAAGGTGATGCCCAGTTTTCTGTGAATTTCCGAGATGATGGAAAGCAGCATGTCCGCGGTTTCAACCATGTAGGTAAAATTGCGTTCATTGGATGCCAGCATGGTGTGGATGCCGAACCGTCCGACTCCCATCTGGATGGCCTTTTCATAGGCTGCCTGGATCTGGTCATGGCTGACCCCGTATTTGGCTTCCACAGGATTGCCTATAATATGGTTGCCTGACCGCTTCGGGCCGGGATTGTACCTGAAGCAGATCAGCTCCGGTACCCCGGGCAGTTTTTGCACCAGAGAGGTATCATCCAAATTCAGGATGCATCCGCCATGGGCCATGGCCTGTCGGAACTGTTCAGGACTGGTATTGTTGGATGTGAACATGAGTTCTTCTCCCTGGGCCCCTATTTTTCTGGCCAATACCAGTTCAGGAACAGAACTGCAGTCAAATCCAAACCCTTTTTCGTGCAGGATCTCCATGACGGCAGGATTTGGCAGGGCCTTGACGGCAAAGTATTCTTTAAAGCCGCCAACCGGTTCGAATGCGGCATTAAGGGTGTCGCAGGTATCACAGATGCCGGTTTCATCATAGATATGAAACGGGGTACCAAAGGTGCTGACGATCTCAGGTAAAATTGGGGAAAGCCGTTTTCTGAAAGAATCTGACATGGGCATGGGAAATTTCCTTGAAAAAAAGAATTATGCGAAAATGCGCAAAGATATCATGTGGTCCTGGCCAGCATGATTTTGGCGCTTTCTTTATAGGTTGAAAGTACGATGTGGGTCCGTGTGGATACAACAGCATCCAGGCAGTTTATCCGGGAGTGCAGAACCGTTTCCAGCTCTTTGTTGTCCGCCACCCGGAGTTTGGCCATCAGGCAGTCTTCGCCTGTCAGATAATGCACTTCCTGGACCTGGTCAATGGCAGCCAGGGCGCGCCCGGTGCGGGTAAAACCGGCAGGATCGGATACCATGACATGGACAAAAGCCACCATGGCACATTTGAACATATCCGGGTTGAGCCGGACTTCGTAGCCCTGAATGACGCCGGCTGCTTCCAGTTTTTTGATACGTTCCAGTACTGCAGATGGTGCCATGCCGACAGCCCTGGCCACTTCCACATTGGGAATCCTTGCTTTTTTTTGGAGGATCTGCAGAATTTGTAAATCGGTTTTGTCCATGGAGATATGATCCATTCACAGGGGGTTTTTGGGAGTGTTTTTGTATGATATTCATAATTTTTTGTTTTGTCAAGAATAAAAATATTCAAAAGAATGATTTTTTAGAATTATATTCGCTATATTCCGGAAAAGCACTGTATTTTAATTTTTATTGATAAAACCATTGCTTTCATATACATTTACGGAAAAACAAACAGGTATTCATAAACAGGTTGATAACAAAAGACAATGATTGACGATACCATTAAAATCCTGGTGGTGGATGATGAAGAAGGCATCCGGGATGTCACAGAAGGATATTTCCAGAAAAAAGGATATGAGGTATACACAGCTGAAAACGGGGCACAGGCCCTTGAAATTATCAACCAGATAAACATCTCCTGTATTTTCACGGACATCAACATGCCGGTGATGGATGGACTTGAGCTGGCAGAAAAAATTCGACAGATTGAAAATACACTGCCGGTGGTGGTGATGACCGGATATCCGTCTTTGGAAAATTCCATTCAGACCCTGAAAAACGGGGTCGTGGACTATCTCATAAAACCGGTGAATTTAGAACAGATGGAATTGACCCTGAAGCGGATTTTACGTGAACGGGAACTTTTTATTGAGAATCTCATCCTTAAGGAGGAGGTGGCCCGTAAAGCCAGACTCCAGGAACTCAATGACCAGCTGCTCAAACGGGTGGAAGAGGTCAATACCCTGAACCGGGTGATGGAGGATTTCTCCGCCACAGATTCCAGTTACGGGATCTTTAACAAAGTGGTGGATTTAGGGGTGGAAGAACTCAAAGCCGACAGGGTATTTTTTCATATTTTTTCAGAACAGGACAATTCCCTGGTTCTGGTGGCTGACGCCACGTCCGGTTTTTCCAGTGACAATGCGTTACACGGGTTTGGAAAAGATATTCCTGAAAAAACCAAAGCCTATGTTAAAACATGTCTCATGACCGATGACAATCCCTGTCTTGTGTCTGAATCAAAGCAGATCAATTTTTTGGATGAACCGGTGAATTCGTTTATGGTGGTTCCATTGAAAATCCGGGAAAAAATTTTCGGGGTGGCCTCTGCCTTTATTTTTCAAGAGGACCGGTTTTTCAGTGAAAAAGACATCTACTACATGAATTTTATCACCCAGAAAGCTGCGTCTGCCATAGAAAATATCGCCCTGTATGAAAATATTTATGACAATTTGTTTTCCACACTGTTTGCCTTTGTTACCGCCCTTGAGGTGCGGGACCTTTACACGCGCAAACACTCCACCCGGGTGGCCAGGTATGCCCATATGATAGCCGAAGAGATGGGCTGCTCAGAAGAGGAGCTGGATGTGATAAATTTTGCCGGCAGTCTCCATGATATCGGCAAGATCGGCATCCGGGATGATATCCTCCTGAAACCGGGAAGGCTGACAGATGAGGAATATGAGAAGATCAAAGAACACCCGGTCATAGGGGCTGATATCATAAGCAAACTGGGGCTGTGGGACAGGGAGATGGAGATTATCCGGCACCATCACGAACGATTTGACGGCAAAGGATACCCTGACGGTCTCAAGGGCGAGGATATCCCCAAATTGGCCAGAATCATGTCAGTGGCGGATTGTTATGATGCCATGGCATCGGACCGGGCATACCGCAAAAAAATGGAAAAAAGCCTGGTACTCAAAATTATACGGAAAAATGCCGGCACCCAGTTTGATCCCCAGGTGGTGGAGGCTTTTCTACGGGTTTCTGAACAGGAGTTTCCCGATGATTTTTAATGGGTTGAGCAGTGATTTAAAATGTGATAATTTGGCAAAAATAACCAGATGACAAGGAAACTGATGCAGCCATGACCGTTTCACATCATGATGACAGGCGAAGGCATTCCAGGGTTGATTTTGCCACCCGGATCCAGGTACTGCTGGACATGGATGGGCAGCAGGCAGAACTGGAAGGCCATTCAAAAGACCTGAGCCTCAAGGGAATATTTGCCATTACAGACAAACGGTTTCCCCCCGGGACCCGTTGTGTCGTGAAGATCTGCCTCACCGGCACGGTGGAAAAAATTGAACTGGTCATGAAGGCTACGGTGGTCCGCCAGACCGCCAAAGGTGTCGGGATTGTTTTTGATTCCATGGATGTGGAAACCTATTCCCATCTGAAAAATATTGTGCGGTATAACCAGGTTGAAGATATTGACTGAAAAGGTACCCGGTATAGCAATCTGTTTGAAACCAAAGATGGAGAATTTACAGTCGGCATCTGTTTTCGAAGACAGCAAAGGGGTTTTAATCCATAGAAGGAGGAAAATGTGGCAATGGACACATCCATCAAGGTTCTGATTGTTGACGATTTTGCTACCATGCGCCGTATTTTGAAAAATATTTTGAAGCAGCTGGGGTTTCGGAACCTGGTTGAAGCTGATGATGGAACAACTGCCTGGGAAATTCTGGAAAACCAGACCATTGATCTGATAATTTCCGACTGGAATATGCCGAAAATGACCGGATTGGAACTGTTAAAAAAAGTCCGGGCCGATTCCCGGTATGCAAAAACCCCTTTTTTGATGGTAACGGCAGAAGCCCAGAAACAGAATGTTATCGAAGCGGTCCAGGCAGGGGTTTCCAACTATGTGGTAAAACCCTTTACCGCTGAAGCCATTTCAGACAAGCTTGAAAAGATTTTAAAATAATGGGATCTCCCATGATAGAAACCAGCCAGACACTTATTGCCGGCCATAACGTGGATGATGCCGCCCCGGTATTTGACAGAAGGGGGATCGCCGGGGTCAGCAGGGGGCTGGAAAAGGTGCTGGAGACAGCCCGGAAGGTGGCAAAATCTGATGCCTCTGTCCTGATAACCGGGGAAAGCGGTACGGGAAAGGAATTGATTGCCCGGGCTATTCACCAGAACAGTGCCCGGCGCAATGGCCCCATGGTGGTTATCAATTGCGGGGCCATTCCCAGTGAACTGCTTGAAAGCGAGCTTTTCGGCCATGAAAAGGGGGCATTCACAGGGGCCCACCGTTCCCGGACCGGACGATTTGAAATCGCTGATCAGGGTACGATATTTCTGGATGAAATCGGGGATATGAGCGCCGACCTTCAGGTGAAGCTTTTGCGGGCACTGCAGGAGCGCAGATTTGAAAGGGTGGGCGGTACCCAGACCATTGCAGTGGATATCCGGGTGATCTCTGCAACAAACAAGGACCTTGACGTTGCCATGGAAAAAGGCCGGTTCAGGGAAGATCTGTATTACCGGCTGAATGTGATTCCCATTCACATACTGCCCCTGCGGGAGCGCAGAGAAGATGTGATGCCCCTTGTGGAACATTTTCAGCACAACCTTGTTAAGCGCTCTGCAGATTTTATGCCCAAAAAATTTTCCAAAGAGGCCATCCAGACCCTGATTAATTATGACTGGCCCGGCAATATCAGGGAACTGGAAAACATGATTGAACGTATTGCCGTTCTGGTGGAAGATGTCGATGTGCAGGTCCATGACCTGCCGGGATGTATTACCCGGACGGTTACCTGTCACCATTCCCCCTGTGTTTCTTCTGTTTTCAATAACGGCATGGGATTTACCGAAGCGGTGGATCAGTACCAGCGTGCATTGATTACCCACGCCCTTGCGGAAACCGGCTGGATCAAGGCCAGGGCTGCGGAACTTTTGAAAATGAACCGCACCACCCTGGTGGAGAAAATTAAGAAAATGCACCTTGAGCCTGAGTCGGAAATGCCTGAATTTTAATATTCTGTTTTCATGGTACAAAAATTGCTTTTGTTTGAAATGGTTTTAAAATAGTTTTAAAATGCTATAGAGATTGCTGTTATTGTGCTGTGAGAATCAGTGTGAGAAAGTGCCCACAGATTCTCAAAAATGGCATTAATCCTTGGGATACGGATACATATTAATGATGAAAAAGTTACTTGACAGCCGTGCCAGGCAGATGCAGAAGATGCTTCTGCCGTGGCTGTTCCTGGTCTTTTTCTCCGGTACCGGCCTGGCCGGAAATGCAGTTATTCAAAACATCACCATCCAGGAAAATCCCTTGTCTGTGCAGTTTGATTTAACAGCAAAAGTGCCGGTCAAGGTAGTGCAAATCGAAAGTAAAGAAGTGTTAATCGCCTTGAAGAATGCTACCCTGTCCAGGGATCTGAAAATTGCAGGGAGGCAGCTGCCCGGTATAAAAGAGGTCAATGTCGAAGCCCTGCAGGGAAATGTTGTGGCAGTGGTGGTGGTCAGCCGTTCTCCCCAGGGGTCTGTAAAGTCAGGCTTCACCGCGTCCGGGTCCCGATTTGTTGTCACCATGGCACCCCTGGAACAGGCAGCAGTGAAAAAAATCACCCCCGCGGTACTGGCTGCCAAAAAAACCTCTGACCCAGAAACCCGGGTTCAGATTTCCCCAAAAGCAGACGATGCAGTAACAGATCCGCCTGAAGACAGAGAAGAAAATGTTTCTGATCCACAGGAAACCGTCAAAATTCCGACACCCCCTGTCTATGTCCCCCCCAAAAGAGAAAAAAGCCCGTTTCAGGGGGATATTTCGGATTTGACCAGGCGTATTGCATCCAGCGGATGCCCAAGCCCGCAGCTGGAAAAAGCTGTCCGGCTGATTGAAAGTGCCATGTATGCGGACGGATTTGATCTGCTGGAATCATATATTGATGGACACCACACGGCATGCCTGGAGCAGGTGTATTATCTGCGGGCCTATGCGTTTTACAAAAGTGTTGCAAAAGATGATTTTGCCCTGCTGATCAAAGCAGAACGCATGTTCCAGGATGCCCTGGTGCTGTATCACCAGTCACCTTACGTGCCTTTTGCCTATACAGCCATCGGCATGATTCATATGGATTTGAACAACATATCTGCTGCTGAAGGATATTTCAATATAGTCAGGCAGGGATATGAAAGCTATCCGGGCCGGCCGGAGGTGTTGTTTCATCTGGCTGAAATTTTTGAAGAAAAAGGATATGTCGACCAGGCCATGGGCTTTTTTCAGCAGGTGTTTGAAGCATCTTCAGAAAATTCCTATATAGTGGATGCCGGTATCGGGTATGGCAGGACATTGTTTAAAAAACGGCAGTTTTATGCCGCATTGTCGGTGTTCAACCATGTGGTCAAACTGGATGAAAAAAAGGTGTATGGGGCCCCGGAACTGTTGCGGTATATGGGTGACGCAAATTTTGAACTGTCTTTGGCCAATCCTGCCAGAAACAATTATATGCGGCTGATGAATCTGTTTGAAGATATTCCGGACAAAGACATCCTCCTGGCCCGGGTGGGGGATACCTATGCTATGGAAAACCATGAAAAAAAAGCAATGAAAATGTATGAACTGGTCCGGGAGAAATTTCCCGATACCCAGGGATATGTAAATGCTTCCATGGGGCTTGCCCGGTACCTGGAAACCGATGTTGAAAAAATTGCGATCTATGAGATGATCAAAAACCGGTTTCCGGATAATTCCTATGCCCGCATTGCCATGATGCGGCTGGCGGAAATATACCAGAAAAATGGGGAATACAACAAATGCATAAAGGAAATTGAGGGGCTTTTGTCCACCCATCCCAGGGGGTTGCAGTATGAGGCGGTCAAGCTCATGCAAAAAGCGTATGAAGCCCTGTTTGAGCGCCATCTTGAAAAAAACGACTATACCTCTGTATTACACCGGTATGAATCTGAGTCCAACAGGATCGACAAGATGGACAGCCGCAGGATCGCATTGAGTGTCGGCACTGCCTATTTGCAGGGAAAGCTTTTTGAAGAGGCATTCAACCATCTGATGATTGCCTATAAACAGTACAAAAGAGCGGAAAGGTCTGCTGAACTGCTGTTTTCTTTGGGGGTTGCCATGGATGAAACCGGCAGGGATGATGATGCGCTTAAATTGCTGCAGGCATTTGCAAAACAGTTTAAAACACATGAACATTTTGTGGATGCCATGGTCCGCACCGGGGATATGTATCTTGAGAAAAAACAGTATGCCCGGGCTGATGCCAGTTTTAAACAAGCCTATGACGGGGCCAAAAACCATCTGAAAAAAGGGCATATCCTGATGCGGCATGCAGCGGTTTTTGCACAGCAGAATGACATGAAAGCATCCGCCAGGCTACTGGCTGATGCTGTAAAGGATTTTGCGGCAGCACCCGGGAAAAATTATGAAATTCTTACACATGCCTACAAGACCCTGGGCAATACCTATATAGCGCTTACATCATATGTCCAGGCAGCAGATGCATTCTCAAAAGCCTTGCACTTCAGTGAAGGTGACAGGTTAAAGGCCAATCTGGGTTTTTTGCTGGGAGATGCCTATCAGAAGGGAAATATTCTGCCAAAAGCCAGGGAGGCGTTCGCACAGGTGGCTGATACATATGATTCCGTCTGGGCCAGGCTGGCACAGCAGCGCCTGAGTACTCTGGATCTGGCCCAAACCGTTTCCAATTCATAAGGGGTGAACTGCCATCGTGCCAGGAAATCGGGTCTTTATTATAGTGGAACAGCCCAAGGACCGGATGGCGTATACGGCTTTTTTTGAAGGCCTGGGGTTTCTGGTGGATGCCGTGCCTGAAGGGTCGAATGCCCTAGCACACCTGTCTGAAAAAAAACCGGATATCGTTATTGCCGATGAAACCACCCCGGGATTCGACGCCTGTGATTTTTTAGAAAAACAGCACCATGTCCACAGCCGGTGTAAAACCATTATCATAACCCCGGAACCGGTGGTGGATAATGCCGTGAACCTGATGAAGAACGGCGCACTGGATTATCTGATCAAACCCCTGGATATGCGGCAGCTGGAACTTTGTGTCCGGCGGGGATTGTGTCTGCACCAGGTGGAATCAAAAAACGGGGAAAACCAGCATCCCCCAAAAAAACCGGTGACCATAATTACCCGGGACCAGGCCATGCAGGATATGTTGAAGATGGCCGAGCAGGTTGCGGATTCCAGTGCATCGGTTCTGATTCAGGGGGAAAGCGGTACAGGCAAGGAGTTGTTTGCAAGATTTATTCATGAAAAAAGTGACCGGTCCTCCCAGCCATTTGTGGCGGTAAATTGTGCAGCCCTGCCGGAAAATCTTCTGGAAAGCGAACTGTTCGGTCATGAAAAAGGGGCGTTTACCGGCGCTGTTTTTCGAAAAATCGGGAAATTTGAGCTGGCCCACAAAGGCACCCTTTTTCTGGATGAGATTACGGAAATGCAGTACCATCTCCAGTCAAAACTGCTGCGGGTTCTTCAGGAAAGGACTGTGGACCGTGTGGGGGGAACCCAGTCCGTGGCGGTGGATGTAAGGATCATCGCCACAACCAACCGCAATGCCAGACAGGCTGTGGAAAATAATGATTTCAGACAGGACCTGTTTTACCGCCTCAATACCATTCCCATCCTGATTCCGCCCCTGCGGAACCGGATCAGCGATATTAAAATTTTGTGTGATTTTTTAATAAAAAAATATTGCAGGCTTGACAGACGCAATGTCAAAGGAATGACAGATGCGGCCCTGTCCGTTCTGACCCGGTACCCTTTTTACGGCAATGTCAGAGAACTTGAAAATATTATTCACCGGGCGGTACTGCTCACCAGTGCAAACCGGATCAGGCCTGAGGACCTTATGATGGATGATGCCGGCCCAAAAGAAGAAAATACCGTGTCCCGGCCGGAAGAAAACCTGCACCCTGATGTCGGGACCGGGTCCCTGAAGGAGATGGAGCAGAAAATGATCTTCAAAACCCTTGATCAGACCGAGGGAAACAGAACCCACGCCGCTAAAATTCTGGGTGTATCCGTACGGACCCTGCGCAACAAGCTCAAGGAATACAAACAGACTGATTGATACAAAATGCCGGTATTTCCAGATTCCGGCATCTAATTTGCATGATGTAATTTCCATAACATGTGTACACCCAAAAACCTGTTTTTATGACACGCATATGTATGGGGAAAAAATGACAGCTGCAAATGTTTTTACACACGGTTTTCAGAATCAGGATTTTGCAAGGACCTTGAACCAGGCCCTGGGCAGATCTGAAACTGCCTGCCCGGCTGATGTCTGTGAAACGCGCCCGGATTATTGCCGGGATCCATATTTTTCACAGACAGGGATAAATGATGACCAAACAGATGAATTTTGTTCAGATGCGCTGGAAATCGACAGGGAACTTGTGCATCTGATGCAAAACAATAGGGCATACCGCAGCACCACCGAGAGGTTGCTGCAGAAAATGGTTTTGTTCACCCATGTCATTGACCAGGGAGGAAACTAGTTTATGGATCTGTTAAATGCAGCACGGATCAGCGGCACCGCACTGGCTGCCCACCGTACCAAATTGAATGTCATTGCTGAAAATCTGGCCAATGTCGACACCACGCGAACAGCGGAAGGCGGCCCGTACCAGCGGAAAATGGTGGTGTTCAAAGGCGATGATATAGATTCCTTCCAGAGTGTTCTGGAAAAGAAACAGGCCCGCAAAAGGGTGGGGGAAATTGAACTGGAACCCATCACTTTTGACGATGAAAACAAACAGGAAAAAGGCAACGGGGTCCGGGTGGATGAGATTGTGAAATCCCAGGAGGATTTCAGGCTGGTCTATAATCCGGCACATCCGGATGCAGACCCCCAAACAGGCTATGTGCAGATGCCCAATGTGGACCATCTGACGGAGATAGCAGACATGCTGGTGGCCAAAAGAAGTTATGAGGCAAGTGTTACAGCGCTGTCCGCCACAAAGGACATGATGACAAAGGCCCTTGAAATAGGCAGGTAGTGCACCAGAGCAAAGGATAACCAAAGGAGGCATGTGTGGCAGATATCAACGGGATTGACAACAAAATCAGTCTGCATACGGAACCGGTCAGCAGCCGGGTGGAAAGAAGGGATCCGGCATTTGCACAAAGGCTGCAGGCTGCGGTATCTGATGTGAATGACAGGCAGCATATTGCAGATGATGCGGTCCAGGCCGTCATCAAGGGCGAAATGGGGATTCATGAGGGCATGCTGGCCCTGGGCAGGGCCAGCACTTCCCTTAAGCTGCTTGCCCAGGTGCGCAACAAGGCCATGACTGCATACAATGAAATCATGCGCATGCAGGTATAGGCGCGAAAAGAGGGGGGTATGAATCCTGTTATTGAAAAAATCATCACCACATTCAGGGAGATGTCTGTTGCCCGGAAAATTGCCCTGGGTATTCTGGCCATGGCAGTGGTTGCCGGATTTACCACCATGTTTATCTGGGCCAACAAAACCCAGTTCAGGACAGCATACAGCGGATTGACCAAAGAAGATGCCGGTCTTGTGGTGGATAAACTCAAGGAAACAAACACTCCCTACCGCCTGACCGGGGATGGGACCACCATCATGGTGCCTGAAGATATTGTATATGATGTGCGGCTCACCATGGCTAAGGACGGAATCCCCAAAGGCAGCGGTGTGGGGTATGAGATTTTTGACAAAACAGAGTTCGGCACCACGGAATTTGTGCAGAAAATCAACAAAAAAAGGGCGCTGCAGGGGGAACTGGCCCGGACCATTGCAGCCTTTAATGAGGTGAAGACCGCCAGGGTCATGATTGTTCTGCCAAAAGAGTCTGTTTTTGTGGAAGAAACCAAACAGCCCTCTGCATCCATTCTGCTGGAACTCAATACAGATCTTGGAAAAGAAGAGGTGACCGCCATTGCCCATCTGGTGGCAAGCTCGGTACAGGACCTGACCCCAAAACTGGTAACCATTGTGGATACAGCCGGCCGTATTCTGTTTGAAGGCAAATCAGAAGAGGAGCAGGCCAAAATTGATGCGGAAAACCTGGCAGATGCCCAGTACCAGTACAAGGTGCGGTTCGAGGAAAACCTGACCCGCAGAATCCAGACCATGCTGGAGCGGATCGTGGGAAAAGACAGGGCCATTGTCCGGGTGATTTCGGAAATGGATTTTTCAAAAAACAGCATCAATGAGGAAATTTATGACCCGTTTGAACGGGGCGGGGAATTTATTCGCAGCAGAAAAAACAAGGCAGAGCAGGTGGTGCAGCTCACCGAAGAGATCGGCATCCCCTCCAGTGTCAACCCCATTGTGGAAGAAAACCCGCCAGGTGAAGCTGTGAATGAACGGGTAAATAAAAGCGATGACACGGTAAATTATGAGATCAGCCGGCGCGTAGAGGAAACCAGAAAACCCATGGCAGTACTCAACCGGCTTTCCGTGGCCGCTGTCATTGACGGCAAATATGAATACCAGACTGATGAACAGGGAAACAGGGCGCGGGTGTATGTTCCCTGGTCAGATGCGGAAATGCAGCAGTTTGAAAATATCGTGATCCGGGCCATGGGATATAATGAAGACAGAAACGACCAGGTCTCCATGGAATCGTTTCCCTTTGCTTCCATTGCGGATCTGGACCAGGAAACACCCACCCCCACCGGCTGGCGCATGGTCCAGGAAGAATACGGCCGCCTTATTGCCAACATGCTGCTGGTTCTGGTACTCTTCTTGTTTGTCATCCGTCCCATTATCAAAACTGTGCGCGATATCAAAGACACGGTTGATCAGGACATGCTGCCGGAGCCTGAAGAGATGGACCAGATTGAAGAAACAGATAAAGAACCGGATTTCCTTGAAATGGACGGCAGCCAGCAGAAAGAATTTCTCCAGCTCATGACCGATGATCAGAAAAAGGATTTTTTCAGCAAAATGACGCCTGCAGAACGGGCTGCCTACCTTGCCAACATGCCGATTGTTGACAAAGCCCGGTATTATGCAGAAAAAGATCCGGTCAAAACCGTCAATATCATCAAGGCCTGGATCAGTGAAGTTGACACAGAAGAGGAGTAAAAAACCATGGCAGATGTTTTAGACCCTGCAAATATATCCGGATGCCAGAAAGCAGCGGTTTTCCTGCTGGCAATGGGTGAGGATTTTGCCTCCAGTGCATTTGAAAAAATGAATGACCAGGAGATTTCAGATGTGGTTTTTGAGATGTCCAAAATCAAGCACATCACCCCTGAAATGCTCAAGGCGGTTTCCATTGATTTTGTGGAACAGTTTGAAGGGGATACAAAAATGATTGTGGAGGGGGATTCCTTTATCAAGAGTGTGGTATCCCGCACCATGAAGGACAACCAGGCCAGGGCGATCCTGGAGGACCTGGAAAAAAAGAAACAGGACAAACCCTTTATCTGGAGCAGGAATGTCAATGTGGGAACCCTTGCCGCCTATGTGGAGGGAGAACACCCCCAGACCGTTGCCATGATCCTGGCCCATATGCCTGCCGAAATTTCTTCGGAAATTCTCATGAGTCTGCCTGAGGAGAAAAAAGGAGATATATCCCTGCGGATCGCCAGACTGGGACAGATTTCCGAAGATGTGGTCCGGGATGTGGACCGGGCATTGAAAATGGAAATGAGCGGTGCAGTAGGTCCCGGCGGCAAGGCTGGCGGACTCCAGGTCCTGGTGGATATTATCAATGGGGTGGACAAATCAACAGAAGACGCCATAATGGAATATGTGGAAGAAGATGATGCGGAAATGGCCAACGAGATCAGAAATCTGATGTTTGTATTTGAAGATCTTACAAATATTGATGACACCGCCATGAGAGAGATCCTCAAGAAAGTGGAAGGCCAGCAGCTGACCTATGCACTGAAAACCGCCACAGAGGAAATGAAAGACAAGATTTTTTCAAATCTGTCCCAGCGGGCCGGTGAGATGCTCAAGGATGACCTGGAGGCCATGGGTCCTGTGCGGCTCACAGAGGTTGAAGAGGCCCAGCAGGCAGTTGTCCGGGCTGCCAAGGAGCTGGAGGCTGACGGTACCATAACCCTGGGTAAAGGAAAAGATGATGTCCTTGTCTGATGCACAAAATGGTGATTTCACGCCCATGGATATCGGGTCCCTTGACAATTTTGATGGGGAAATATCAAAAAAAACCGATAAAACAGATCCGGACTTTGACCGGTTTACCCTGCTGTTCGATCCGTCAAAATTTGAAACCGGTGAACCGGAAACGTTCACGGCTTTTTATACAGGTGAAAAAGAAAAAAAATCAGATCCCTTTAAGCCGTTATTTGAAATAAGGCAAAAAACAGCGCCATCACAGAAACCAGAAGAACTCCAGAAAAAAAGCACGCCTGAAAAATCTGCACCTGATCAGGAACAGATCATTTCCCATTCCCTGGAAGACCAGGCAAAGGACCAGGGGTTTGCCAAAGGATATGCAGAAGGAATGGAAAAAGGACGTTCTGAAGGCTATGAAAAAGGATTTGAAAAGGGCAGAAAAGAGGGCCTTGCCAAAGGGCAGGCAGAAGGATTTGCCACAGGTGAGCCCGAGGGGTTTGCCAAGGGGGAGGCCGAAGGCCGTGAAAAAGGGGAAAAAACCTCCCGGGCAGAGGCGGCAGATATTTTGAAAAGCCTGCAGAAATCTCTGGCAGCTGTGGACAGTGTCCTGATCGATGTGGTGGATGCCCATGAACAGGAACTTCTGGAACTGGTGTTCAAGATTGCTGAAAAAGCGGTTCACGCCAGCCTGGATACCAGAGATGACGTGGTGCACCATGCTGTTCTGGATGCCCTGAAAACCCTTTCACAGCCCAGAGAAATTGCGTTGAGTATTGCCCCGGAAGATTATGAATACATTGAAATGGTCAAGGACAGCTTTTTTGAGGCTGCGGCATCCCTTCAACATGTAGAAGTAAAATCCGATCCCATGATCCGCAGGGGGGGGTGCCGCATTGAAACCGATACAGCTTGTGTATCAACAGACCCTGAAGCCAAACTGGCTGCTGTGTATGAAGCAGTAAAAGCGGGAGCCAGGATGTGAAAATGCACCATTTATCCCGCATAGATTTTACAAAATACTCCCGCATGGCGGACCAGGTCACAACGGTCCGTCCTGAAGGCCGGGTATCCCAGGTGGTGGGGTTGATCGCCCAGGGAGACAGCCTGGGGCTGGGCATCGGCAGTTTGTGCAGCATTTTGACGGACCAGGGCGAGGAGGTCAAGGCTGAGGTGGTGGGGTTCAAAAAACAAAAAGCCCTGCTCATGCCCTATGGCGATATCAGGGGGGTGCGCATGGGCAGCCGGATTATTCCGGTGTCAGCATCTCCCATGGTGGGGGTGTCTGACCAGCTGCTGGGGCGGGTGATAGACGGCATGGGAAATCCTCTGGACGGCAAAGGCAGCATCGCCTCTTCCGCCCGGTACTATCTTTATGGAAAACCCATCAGCCCCCTGGAACGTCAGTCCATTAAAGAGCCGCTGGATGTGGGGGTGGCTGCCATCAACAGCATGATCACCCTTGGCAAAGGCCAGCGGGTGGCCATCATGGCCGGCTCCGGTGTGGGAAAAAGCGTGCTCATGGGCATGATGACCCAGCACACAGCTGCCGATGTGGTGGTGATAGGCCTTATCGGTGAACGGGGGCGCGAAGTAAAGGATTTTGTGGAAGAAACCCTGAAGGCAGAAGGGTTGAAACGGGCTGTGGTGGTGGCTGCCACATCAGATATGCCGCCTCTGGTCAGAATGCGGGGGGCGTATCTGGCCACAACCATTGCAGAATATTTCCGGGACCAGGGCAAAAATGTGCTGCTCATGGTGGATTCCATTACCCGGTTTGCCATGTCATCCCGGGATGTGGGCCTTGCTGCGGGCGAACCCCCCACCACACGGGGATATACCCCTTCCTTTTTCGTCAAGATCCCGGTGCTTCTGGAACGGGCGGGGAATGTGGAAAACAGCGGCTCCATCACAGGTGTTTACACGGTGCTGGTGGAAGGAGATGATCTGAATGATCCTGTGGGAGATACGGTCCGGTCCATTGTGGACGGGCACATCGTGCTGTCCAGGGACCTTGCCGACAAGGGGCATTATCCGGCCATCGATGTCATGGCCAGCGTGTCCAGGGTGATGCAGGATGTGTGTGGAAAAGAGCACCTGGCCATCTCCAGACAGGCGGTGAACCTCATGGCCGCCTACAGGAATGCGGAAGACATGATCACCATCGGTGCTTATGTAAAGGGGTCAGATCCGGATGTGGACCAGGCCATACGCATAATGCCTGAAATCAACAATGTGCTGCGCCAGGACATGGGCGAAAAAAAGGATCTGCCTGCCAGTGTGGCGGCATTGAAACAGGCATTGGAAAACCCGAAAAAATAAAGACGGTAAATGAAACGCTTTGCATTCAGACTGCAGCATCTGCTCAATTATAAAGGCTATCTGGAGCGTCTTTCCAAGCAGGAAACGGCAAAGGCCCGCCTGGATATTGTTGATTGTGACAGACAGATAGATGCTTTGAAGCAGCAGTTGATAGTGTCTGCAAAACAGATGGAAGGCAAAGTGCGTGACGGCATGACTGCCAGGGAATTCAAACAGCACCAGTCCTTTCTTGCAGCCGTTGAAACAGGCATTGCAGATGAGAAAAACCGGAAAAAACTTCTGGAGAAAATCTGGCAGGAAAAGCAGGCTGTTTTGAAAAAAAGAAGCGTTGAAAAAAAATCCATGGAACATCTGCGGGAAAAGCAGGCCCGGGCATATGGTCAGAAGATGTTGAAATCAGAACAAAAGGAACTGGATGAAATCAGTACCTTGAAGACAGCAAGGGGAATCAGCCATGATTCAGAATAAAAAAATAGTCTGGTTTACCGGGCTGATGGTTCTGTTCTTCGTTTTTGCAGGCATGCCCAAAAAACTGGTTCCTGTTTTTATGGAAAAGGTTTCTGACACAGGCGGTGTTTCAACGGTGTTTTCCCAGGATGAGGAAACTGCAGATACCCCTGAACCGGATACTGCTGATGACACTGCAGGCAGGGAAACTCCCTGTCCGGATCCGGCAGAGGTGGTGCTTCGGGGCCTTGCAGAAAAAAAACAGGCCATCCAGGAGATGCAGAACATCCTGGACCAGGAAAAAAAAGAACTGCAGAGATATGAGGAACAGATAGATGAAAAACTGGCTTCCCTGGAAGCCATGAAACAACAGATTCAAAAAGATCTGGCCCTGCTGGATGAAAAAAAGAGCGAACAGGAACGGGAAAAAGAAGCGGCCTATGAGGCCAAAATGAACCGCCTGGTGAAAATGTACGCCGGCATGAAACCCAAGGACGCTGCCCAGATCGTAGATGAAATGACACTGGATGTGGCCCAGGAAATATTTTTCCGGATGCGGGAAACATCTGCATCCCAGATCCTGAGTTTTGTGGATTCCCAGAAAGCGGCAAAAATAAGCGAACGCCTTGCCTTCAGGCGCAAATAGAAGAATGCTTCCCCATTCGGGGAACATTTTTCTGACAACAGATCCTTTTTCAAAAACAGCTGTTTTCCCCTGCCGTCAATCTCCTTTCCCTGCTTCCCACACCTGAAACCTTCCTGA
>JAZBPL010000220.1:0-2168 GCA_036351635.1 Desulfotignum sp. | reverse complement strand
GCAAGCAGGGCATCGATGCTGTAGTCCCCGTTTTTCACAAGGGCGTGATCCACCGCTGCCTGCCACAAAAAAAAGTGCCCGGTCTGTTCCAGTGCATTGATATCCATTCCCACGGTAAGGGCGTTCTGTCTCACAGCTGCCGCGGTTTCTTCAAAAGAAACAAACAGCACCGCATCGCCGTTAGCTGCCGAATGGTATAAATACTGCAGTCCGATCAGAGTCTTGCCGGTGCCGGCTTCTCCTTTGATGAGTGTGGTGCGGTTCTCAGGAAACCCGCCGTGAAGAATAGTGTCAAGCTCCGCAATGCCTGTGGATGTTTTGGCAATGTTTTCTGTGCCTGCAAAAAAAATGTCTGTGTGATCAGTGATGATATTTTTTCTCCTTGTTGAAATGCCGACTGTTTAGATCCCTAACAAAATTTGACAATAATTGCAAACAATTGAAACCAGGATCTTCGATGACAGGCATCTCAGGGTCAATTTTTTTTTCGGGGGCAGCTTCGATATCTCTTCCCATTGGTATACACTTTTATATGAAAGTGTTCAGTTTTAAGCTAACAGCTAATGGCTAACAGCTTTCATCTTTTGTTGTGCCCGCCAGGGCATGAATATTATTCATGAAATATCCTGGGAGGGAATATAATCTTCCAATGGACCTAATGTATCCAGATTATGGGAGAAAACCGCTTTTAAAAAGGTATCCACCCACCAGAAAATATCTGTTCTTTTCACAATTCTCCGCAACGCCCGCATGCGTTTTTTGCGTTCATCAAGGCCCATGTGACAAGCCTGGTAAATGGCATCGGCAATGCCGGCAATATCGTGGGGATTAACCAGCAGGGCGTGTTTGTACAACTGGCTGGATGCCCCGGCAAACTCGCTTAATATCAGGACCCCGTCTGAATGGATATTGGATGCGCAATATTCTTTGGCCACCAGGTTCATGCCGTCCTTGAGCGGGGTCACCAGGGCAATATCCGCCGCCCGGTAAAGAGCGGTCAGTTCCGTTCTGTCTACGCTTTGATACAGATAGTGGATGGGCACCCATCCGGGCCGGGTGAATGTGCCGTTGATTTCACTGATCAACTGCTCAATCTCATGTTTGAGGGTTTCATACTCTCGAATACCCTGCCGGCTGGGGACCACAACCTGAACCATGCTGATCTTTTTTGTCAGTTCCGGATACCGCTGCAATGCATTGCGAAACGCCAGCAGCCTTTCAGGGATGCCTTTGCTGTAATCCAGGCGGTCCACCCCGAGAATCAGATGATCAGAGGTAAATGCAGCACGGATTTCCCCCACTCTTTTTTTCACCGCCCTGGTGCCGGCTTTTTTTGCAAATTCAGTGTAATCAATACTGATGGGAAAGTTGCCTACCCGTACCATGCGGCCGTTGATTTCGGTGGTAAGGATCTGTCCCCTTCCCCTTATTTTTATGTGCTTGAGCATGGCGTTTACGCATTGCACAAAATTGCGCCGATCTCTTTGGGTCTGGAACCCGATCATGTCATAACACAAAAGGGACTCAAGAATCTGAAAGCGCCAGGGCAGCTTTAGAAAAAGATCCAGCGGCGGAAACGGGATGTGCAGAAAAAATCCGATTTTTGCGGTTGCGTTTAATTTTCGCAAGTTCTGGCCCACCCCCATTAAATGGTAATCATGCACCCAGATGTGATCATCCTGGCTTTTGATATTTTGGGCGATGGTCCGTGCAAAGATCTCATTGACTTTCTGGTAGGCGCTCCAATAGGCGGGGGAAAAGTCACACCGGGTCTGCAGGTCATGAAACAACGGCCACAACACCTGGTTTGAAAACCCGAAATAATAGGCATTGACCAGGCTTTCAGGTAGGAATACCGGTTCAAATGTATAGCCGAAATCTCCTGCAGCACGGGTAAAAACGGTTTGCAGCTCTTTTTTGTTCTGAACCTGGGAAGTGCCCGGCCACCCGATCCATAACCCGCCCCGGTTTTTCAACACCGGTGCCAGTGCCGTTACCAGGCCCCCGGAACCCTGTTCTGCCTGCCATTGGTTTTTATCGTCTTTGGACAGGACAATGGGCAGGCGGTTGGATACAATAATCAGCCGGTTTTTGTTATAATCTTTTTTTTCAGTCGCCATATGTATTTTTACCCTTTTTTAGCGTGAAATTTTGTATTCAGCCGGTTT
>JAZBPL010000219.1:0-2137 GCA_036351635.1 Desulfotignum sp. | reverse complement strand
TGGTCTTTGAGCCAGGTGTTGAGCCGGTACAGCTGGTCTTCTCTTTGCTCTGTGTCATTGAAAACCCGCAGCAGGACATCCAGGGCATCGATCATGATGATCCGGGCCTGCAGTTGCCGGGCCTGGCCCTGTATGACGGCAAGCAGGGCATCGATGGTGAAGTCGCCGTTCTTCACCTGGGCGTGATCCACCGCAGCCTGCCATACAAAAAAGTGTCCGGTCTGTTCCAGTGCCGTGATATCCATTCCCACGGTCAGGGCATTCTGTCTCACCGCTGCCGCGCTTTCTTCAAAAGAGACAAACAGCACCGCATCACCGTTAACTGCCGATTGATATAAAAACTGCAGTCCGATCAGGGTCTTGCCGGTGCCGGCTTCTCCTTTGATGAGTGTGGTGCGGTTTTCTGGAAAGCCGCCGTGAAAAATGCTGTCAAGCCCCTCATTGCCTGTGGATATCTTGGCAATGGTTTCTGTGTCTGCAAAAATATTGTCTGAATGATCACTGATGATAGGTTTCCTCCCAGTAAAAAGTGAAATACCGATCGATTGATTAGGTCCTTAACAGAATTTGACCGCAAAGGCAACCATTTGCAATCAAGGTTTTGTATGACGGGCATCTCAGGGTCAGTTTTTTTTCGGGGGCAGCAGCGGAGAAATCGCCAGCTGGTTGTTGACCGATTCTGCACCGCCTTCCCGGGCGTTTTCAATTGCCGCATCATGTTCCAGCTTTGAATGCACCGTACCGGTGAGTGTGGCTTGCCCATCCTCCACGTGGACATCCACGTTGTCTTCATCCACAAACGGGCTCCACCAGATTTCTTCTTTGATGTTTTCCAGAATCTCCCGGTCGGTGTTTTGCGATGAGGGAGCGGTGAAATGGTACCATTCATACGCCTCACCCGGAAACCTGTCCTGATGCATGTAGGGGCTGTAATGATAGGGCGCCCAGTTTCTGGCAACGTCAATATGGTTGTTCACAAAATAAATGCCGGCAATGGTGGATGCCAGGTTTTCAGCCCGCATTTTTTCAAAATAGGTGTTCACCTTTCCATAGAGCTCTGCCACCCCGGACCGCACATTTACCTGTATATCATAAACATCCACGTATGCATCCCGGTCCAGGGCGTGTTCTATGTTTTGCGCAAGCTCGGTATCATTTATGGTCACCGGCAGCGGGGCAACTTTCAGATGGTTTCTGACCCGTAACACCCCCACCGTATTTCCGGCATCCTGTGCTGCCGCCCGCCGGGCCTGGAGATAATCCACCGATCCTTTCAAGGTCACTGTCCCCGCCTGGGCCATTACGTCCACAGTTGCATCGGCGGGAATACGGGGATCTTTTGCCAAAGACAGCATGACCGCATTTTTTATTTCCCCGTCCGATCTGGGGACATATTTGTTGGCCCGAAGATCTGTATCACGGGCCCAGCGCGCCACGGTAAGCTCAGAAGCATCCACCGCTGTTACCCCTGAAACCCAGCTGTCCGAGATGGCCCGGGTTTTTTCAGCGGCACTGCCGATGGTGCCGGTCAACGTGACGGTGCCGTTATTTACCGTCACTTTTACCATTTGGTGATCCACCAAAGCGTCCCACAGCAATCCCTGTTCAATGTCTGCCAGTATCTGGCTGTCGGAC
This sequence comes from Desulfotignum sp., assembly GCA_036351635.1. Taxonomy (GTDB): domain Bacteria; phylum Desulfobacterota; class Desulfobacteria; order Desulfobacterales; family Desulfobacteraceae; genus Desulfotignum. Next base: position 502 of record JAZBPL010000219.1, on the reverse strand, counting down.
CGCTGTGCCGGATAAGAGATGGTGATATTGTTTTCAATGGACTGGGTGCCGCCGACCCCTTTGGCCACGGTTTCCGCCAGTTGTTTTTCCCTGTAGGAACCCACCGTGCCTGTGAGGGTCGCTTGTTTATCCGCCACTGCCACGGTGATGTCAAATACGCTGGTGGCCGGATTCATTTGCAATGCGTCAATAATGTCTTTTTGAAGACGATCATCTTTTTTGTCCTGAAAAGCAGACACCTCGATCAGGTTGATCACCGACCGCACCCCTTTGACGGTTTCCGTAATTTCCAGGGCCCGGTCCTTTGCTAGGAGGTTGTCGACCGTGCCCCGCAAAGAAACCACTCCGCCGGCACATTCAGGGGTGATCCGATAGGCCGGGATGGCCTGGTCTTTCAACAACTGCCTTTCTACGGCAGTTTCAATGTCTGCATCTGTCAGTTTTGCTTCCGTCCATCCAAAGCTGGGAAAAGTCATTGTCAGCATCAAAACAGCAACCATGA
>JAZBPL010000218.1:0-6043 GCA_036351635.1 Desulfotignum sp. | reverse complement strand
GCCTCGTCAAAATACTGCCTGGCCATGGCGGCAAATTCCGGTGTAAGGTTTTTGACCTGGAATTCGAACAGCCCATGGACAAAGGGAATGGCACCGTACCGGGCCTGATCCTTTTTTTTCAGGCGAAAAAGCAGTCCCTTGTCTGCCATGCGGTCCAGCTGTTCCGCCATCTCCGCTTCAGGCTCTTGGGTGCGGGCACTGACGGCCCGGGCCGTTTCCAGCATGGGGGTGAGCCGGGTGAAAATCTGTGCCTCCTGCTCGGTGAAAAGGTACTGGAGAATCCTGATCTCAATGCCGGATGCGGTTGCAGGAAACCCCATGGAGTATTGGTCCAGCTGCTGCTGTAATCTGCGGTAAATGTCTGCTGTCATCTGTTCTTTTCCCTTTCATGTTTTGCGTATTCACGTTGCCGGTTCATATGTACACGTTGACAGGCAGGAAAAGCAAGGGGCATATATGGCCGGGCGGGCATTCATATAAAAGAACTGCGCCGCAGGTGCATCCCCGTGCCGGACGGCAGGGGCATACCGGCCACATCCCCCGCCCCGGGTATCCTGTCAGCCTTCTTCCAAAAAAGGTGTTTCCGGCCGGGGGCCTCTGGATCAGGTTTTGATATTGCGCAGTTTTTTTGCCTGCGGGAAAATAAAAATTGACAATAGTGTTTAGTATATATACAGTAATGGCCATGAACGATGGATACCAGAAAATACACGGAAAATTTCAGTCCCTGATGGCCCTGGCCCTGAAACTGGAGCAGATGCCCAAACAGTTTGGCACGGGCCGGGATCTGTCCCATACGGAAATCCATCTGATTGAAATTATCGGAGACAACAGGGATCTTGGCGTCACCGACATTGCCAGGCTGATCGGGGTGACCAAGGGCGCGGTTTCCCAGACACTCAAGCGCCTTGAAAAAAAAGGCCTGACCCGGAAACAGGAAGATCCGGATAACCGGTCAAAGCTGCTGGTTTCTCTGACTGCCCTGGGAAATATGGCTTACTGGTCCCACAAGCACTGGCATGAAACCATGGACGGCGGGTTTATCACATACCTGGAAAGCCTGGACAGCGGCCAGACCGCGTTTCTTCTGGATTTTCTGTCCCGGGTGGAGGACTTTTTACAGCGCAGGCTCGCGTCCACAGAATAATTTTTTTTTGCCCAAAGTGTATATAATCTAAACACATTAAGGAGGTATCATGTTTTTCAATTCAGCCTTTCAGGGAGATGTCTGCAGCCACACCTGTTCATTTGTACTGGACAATGCCATCCGCCGGATCTTCCAGGACCCTGTCAAGATTGCGGGTCCATATATCCGCCCGGGAGACACCGTCATTGATTTCGGGTGCGGTCCGGGCTATTTTACCACGGCCATGGCAAAACTGGCGGGACCGGGCGGAAAGGTCTGGGCTGTGGATCTGCAGCCGGAAATGCTTGAAAAAGTGCACAAAAATTGCCGTGCCCTGGGCCTGTCAGACATTGTCACCTGCCACCAGTGCTCTGGGGATGCTGTTGATCTGGATGCTGCGGTTCAGGCCGATTTTATGCTGGCATATTACATGGTCCATGAGGTGCCGGATATCCAGGCATTTTTCAAACAGGCCTTTCCGCTGCTCAGGCCCGGGGGCCGTTTTTTGGTGGTGGAGCCCCCGTTCCACGTCAGCAGATCACAGTTCAAGGACATCAGGGCAGCTGCTCTGGAAGCCGGATTCCGCATGCTGGACACCCCAAAGGGCAAAGGCGGCCGCACCCTGCTGCTCACCTGAACGTTGGTGGGGGGCGGCATGACCGGATGTCGGAGCCCGGTCTGCTGGATTCCGCGAGATGAAGACTGCTCGGGGATGTACCGTATTGAACAGGATCATGAGGGTGATGGCACTGATCATGGCCTTTCTGTTTTCTTGATGCCGGTACATATTCCCTATTTGAATACGCCGGCGATGTGTTCACCGCAGCCGGGGCAGCTGGAATCATCGGTCACCCTGATCTGATTCGGGGCAAAGTGTTCCCGCCGGATCAGGGTCTCGCCGCATTTTGGGCAGTCGGTGTCCCGATCCTCACCCATGACGTTGCCAACATAAATGTATTTCAGGCCCGCATCTCTGCCTAAAGATTTGGCTTTCTGAAGGGTCTGCACAGGGGTGGCACCGCCGTCACTGACCTTGTAATCAGGATGAAACCGGCTGATGTGCCAGGGAATATCAGTGTCCACGTCAGCAATGAACTGGGCGATATCCTTCAATTCCGCCGGGTTGTCATTTTGTCCCGGCACCACCAGGGTGGTGACTTCGACCCAGATATCCAGATTCCGCATCAGACGGATGGTATCCAGCACCGGCTGAAGTTTGCCGTTGCAGGTTTTGCGGTAAAAATCATCCCGAAAAGATTTAAGGTCCACATTGGCCCCGTCCAGGTAGGGGTGAATGGTTTTGACCGCTTCTGCACTCATGTACCCGTTGGTGACAAAGACATTGTAGATCCCTTCGTGGCGGGCCAGTGCTGCAGTATCATAGGCGTATTCAAAAAAGATGGTGGGTTCGGTGTAGGTATAGGCAATGCTTTGGCATCTTTCTCTCTTTGCCCGATGGACAATATCCGCAGGCATGAACGGCGTTCCGGTAAGATCGCTGCCGTCTTTTGCGGTCTGTGAAATCTGCCAGTTCTGGCAAAATTTGCATTGAAAATTGCATCCCCTGGTGGCGATGGAAAAAGAACGCGAACCAGGCAGAAAATGGTATAGCGGCTTTTTTTCGACAGGATCGATATTCATGGCAATGGCCTCGCCGTAGACATGGGTATAAAGAACCCCTCCGCGGTTTTGTCGCACCCTGCAGACCCCGAATTTTGCATCGGATATTCTGCAGTGATGACTGCACAGAAAACAATGGACCCGCTTGTCTTCTTTCCCTTGTGCTTTTTCATAAAGCATCGCTTCTTTGATCATGTGGCTATCTCCTTATGCGCGCTTTTTCTTTGGGTCAATCATCTGCGATGGACGCTGACACATAAATAGGGAGAAATGCGTATTTTTTCAATAAAAAATCTGCTATTCGCAGTGAAGCCCAGTTCAAAAAACTTCAAAAACATCTGGAAAGCTTTCCCGATCTTCCAGCCCTCACCGAAGATTATGTTACAGCCGCCAAGTATTTTAATCGCTGCCGCTCAAAAGGTATACAAGGCTCAAATACGGATTTTTTAATGTGCGCCATGGCCAGGTTACTGCTTGATCTCATTCAGAATAAAGTCAACGGCACGGGGGATCTGCCGGATAATATCCGTGATCCGGGTGCCGGGGTCGGGGCTGTGTACTGACCTGCCACCCGGTTTGCTCTGGCTGCAGTGAATGCGGCTTCGGGAATATCCATCGCCAGAAACGGCAGTTCGCCGGCATCCGCCGCCGGGGCATTGCCCGGTACCAAAATCCCTAAGCAACTCAAATGAGTTTTAGAAGGATTGTCCAGTCTTGCAGGTATAACTGCCCCCGTTCTGAACGATCTCTTCCAGCACCTTTTCGATCAGGGCAGGCAGGCGGGACCGGATCAGGGGTGTCAGGTTTTCATTGAGGGTGTTCATGTTTTGAGGCTCGATCCCGATGATGGTGGTGTCCGGCACATGGTCCAGGGCCTGACACAGGGTCAATGCTTCGATGAGATCCACCTGGTGAAGGGAGTTTTTGGCCAGGATCCGGTGGGGGATGTCCTGGTGTTCCAGGCGGTGGAGATCCCCGGGCCGGCCGTGGTTGATGACGGTATCCACCACAATGAGGCGGCCGGCCTGGGAGATGATCCCTAAAAGGTTGATCCCCAGAACCCCGCCGTCCACAATGGAGACATTGTCGGAAAAGTCATAGCCCTGTGACAGGGCTTCCACCACACGGATGCCCACCCCGTCATCCTGGTACAGGATATTTCCCACTCCCAACACGGTGATATTATCTGTCATAAGTTCAACTCTTTTTTGTATGGGTCTGTTTCAATGTATCCGGTGCCGGCGGTACAGGCTGCCGGCACCGGATGTCCGCGATCGGTTCAGATGATCAGTGTCAGATGACCCGGACCTTGTATGTTTCATTGGTGTGGGGATCGATCACATGGATGGCACAGGCAATGCACGGGTCATAGGAATGGACCGTGCGCAGGATCTCCAGGGGCTGTTTGGGATCTGCCACGGGTGTGCCGATCAAAGAATTTTCCACCGGTCCTTTCTGGTTTTGCGCATCCCTGGGTCCTAAGTTCCAGGTGGAGGGAACCACATACTGGTAATTTTTGATCTTTTTCTTGTCAATTTCGATCCAGTGGCCCAGGGCCCCCCTGGGCACGTCGTTGAGCCCGTATCCCATACCCGTTTCCGGCATGAGCCAGGGCTGGTAGATCTCTTTATCCCCTCTGGCGATATTGGACCGCAGTTCAGCTATCCAGCTTTCCATGGCATTGCCCACCACAACGGTTTCAATGCCCCGGGCAGCGGTCCTGCCCAAGGTGGAGAACAACGCCTCCGTGCCCACGCCCAGAGTGGAAAGGACATGGTCCACCAGCTGTTTCACATCTTTCTGGCCCCGGGTGTAGGCCACCAGGTTCCGGGCCAGGGGACCCACCTCTGCGGATCTGCCGTCATACCGGGGGGCTTTGATCCAGGAGTACTTGTCATCGGTGTTGTAGGTAACCTCCGCTGGTATGGGTTTGGTTTCACCCTGATAGGGATGTCTGGATTCTCCGGGTTCATACCAGCCCCGGGTGACATCTTCGGTGATGAGAGTCGTGTCCAGGGGTTGGGGAGAAAGATCCCCCATCAGGACCCCGCCGGGCAGCAGCAGGTCATCGTCCACCCCTTTGCGGGGAAAATCCCCATACGCCAGATAGGTGGTGTTGTTGCCGCCGATGCCGGCCCAGTCCTTGTAAAATGAGGCCACTGCCAGAATGTCCGGAATATAGACCTGGTCCACAAACGCTTTGGTCTCTTTCCAGATTCCGTAAAATTCATCGAGCCGTTCCGGTGTGAGATCCCCGATACAGGTGACACCGCCCACCACCAGGGACTGGGGATGGGGGTTTTTGCCGCCGAAGATGGCATGCATCCGGGCGGCTTTGGCCTGGAGTTTGAGGGCTTCCAGGTAATGGGAGGCGGCCATGAGGTTTGCTTCGGCCGGCAGCTGGTAGGCTGGATGTCCCCAGTAGGCGTTGTTGAATGGCCCCAGCTGGCCGCTGTTGACAAAGGTCTTTAATTTGTCCTGGACCGTTCTGAAATAATCGGCGGTCCCGGGACGGCCGCTGACATTTTCCGACAGTGCAGCGGTTTTCACCGGGTCGGCGGACAGGGCGGACACGATGTCCACCCAGTCCAGGGCATGCAGATGATAAAAATGCACGATATGGTCATGCTGGTACTGTGCCCCGTGGAGCAGGTTTCGGATGATCCGTGCATTGTCCGGTATGGTGATGCTGCAGGCCGCTTCCACTGCCCTGACCGATGACAGGGCATGGATATAGGTGCACACCCCGCAGGACCGCTGAACAAAATGGTGGGCATCCCTGGGGTCGCGTCCCTTGAGCATCATTTCTATGCCCCTGAACATCTGGCCTGAACTCCAGGCATCCTTGACTTTGCCGTTTTCCACTTCCACTTCAATGCGCAGATGGCCCTCTATTCTGGTAATGGGATCGATAAGGATTCGTTGGCCCATAATCATTTTCCTTTCTTTTGGTATCGGGTTTCATACCCGATTTTTTTTCTGTAATTCGTTTTTTTTTAATGGTGAGATATCATCAGGTTTCTTCGTAAAACGGGGTCATGTCATCCCAGAAGCCGGGTTCACTGCACCCGATACAGGGGTGCCCCGCCTGGATGGGAAAACTGGTGCTGTCATTGAATTTTGCGGTAGGACAATTGTTATAGGTATCCGGGCCTTTACATCCCAGATCTAAAAGGCAGTAGCCCATTTCCACCTCTTTGGACCCGAATTCCGTGGCAAATTCGAAATTTTCATAATGTTTCAGCCGGGGACACCGGTCATGGACACTCTCACCATAGGCAAACAGGGGCCTGCCGT
>JAZBPL010000217.1:0-22014 GCA_036351635.1 Desulfotignum sp. | reverse complement strand
TGCAGCATGCTGCTGCCCCCCCATCAGGCGGTCTGCCCTGTCTGCGGATTTGACAACCGATTTGATCAGCAGTCAGACACCCTTGATCCGGAACTGATATTTTCTTTGACAGATGATGTGGTACCGGCCAGTATTCACGGCTACTGAAATTTTTTCAACCCTGTCCATCACAACTACAAAACAAACGGGCGGCATCTATAATCAACAAAGGGGTCAGGATATTTTCCTGATCCCCATTGATTTTTATGGTAGGCACGAGCGGACTTGAACCGCTGACTTCTACCGTGTCGAGGTAGCACTCTACCAACTGAGTTACGCGCCTTTACGTGGTCTGATCATATATCAGAACCATGGCTTTCTGTCAAGAAAAACCGACATTTATTCCATGGTTTTTTCTGAATTTTCGCTGGTGGCGGAAGGATCTTCATCTGTCATAAAGAGCCGGTCCCCGTCAATAAACTGTATCGTTACAAGATTGTCTGTAACTTCGGCGATTTCAATGCCGAATCCTTCAAAGGTCTTGAGCATGATGCTGTTGGCAAAATGAGACGGGCTGCCCTTATAGACCAGTTCCATGACAGCTCTGTCAGATCCCATCTCCTTTGGCTGCATGTTTTGGATTTCCGCTATCTCGGCCAGCCGTTTTTTCAGGGCAAGAAACCGGGGAAGAAAGCCATTGCCTGTTATTACAACATCAAAACGGCTTTCTTTTCTCAAATGCCCGCTCCAGTAACGGTCCAGTTTTTCTGCCAGTTCCAGGGCAGCCAGGTCTGCGGCTTTTTCAATGGCCTTGATGGCGCCTTCCTGGTCTGTATCACTTTTGGCGGCTGCCGTATTTTCACAGACTGCCACCTGCTGGCCGGAAACCACGTCATAGGCGGTAAGCTTTATGGCGGCATCAAAAATTTTCTCATCCCCCATGCGGTTGGCAGATTCTGCAGCACTGGCCCGTCCCACCACGACCAGATGGGCATGCACTTTTTCTGCCAGGTCCACGGCAGCAACGGCATCATAAATGGATGAAAACCGGATGTCGTAAAAACTGGGGTCCGGTTTTTCCTTTTCCATGCCGGCAACATTAAAGTGCTTGTCCAGCAGCGTATTCATGATTCTGGTTTCTGCATAGGATATATAGGGTTCAGGATTATTTCCCCACCAGTATCTGGGCAGCAAATCTTTTGGCCCCTGCTCGGCAATGAGAAACAAAATTGTGGGCATATCTGTGCCTGCATTGCGGATACTGGCCTCGGTGAGCATCTGTTCCAGCAAAACCAGGTTTATTTTGGACTCCACCCCCACCAGATAGGTGTCTGTGTGGATGATTTCCCCCAGCACCCGGTAGGTCACCACATAATCCTGGGCAGCTGGCAAAATACGGCCATATAAAAAATCCAGGTGCGCGGCAAAAACCTGGGGAGAAACAGCGCTGGCAAATGCGTTCACCACCGCCCGCTCCAATGCCTCTGTCACCGCATCCTCTCTGGCTTCAGGAATATCTTCATTGACAATTTCCCTGTTTCCCGTGGTCACCGTGGTCAGTAAGCCGGTTTTCTGGGCGGCAAAAGCACTGTTCTGCGCCAGCAGCATTATGAAAATAGACACCCCCGCCCATATCAGGGCCTGTTTTTTTGTTTCCATGGTCATACCTTTCGGTGGGCGGCATAGTCTGCGATTAATGTTAACACCGACTTTGACAATGCAGCATCAAATATTTCAAGGTTTTTTTTGGCTTTATCCACATGGGTCCGGGCCTTTGCCCGGGTATAGGCAATTGCGTTCAATGACCCAAGTTTTTGTTGCAGTTTCTTGAATTGGTCCGGATCTACATCAGGATCGGCCATCATGTTTTCCAGCCATTTTCGGTCTTCAGGGCCTGCTTTTGCCAGGCTGTAGATCAGGGGCAGGGTCAGCTTGCCCTCCCGCATGTCAGCCCCGGGATTTTTCCCAAGCTGTTCTGCAGTTGCCGTGTAATCCAGCAGGTCATCCGCCATCTGAAAAGCCATACCCAGATGAAACCCAAAGGATTTTAAGGCGTTTTCTTTTTGTGCGGAGACCTTTGCCAGAATAGCCCCGCACTGGCAGGCACCCTGGATCAGGACCGCTGTTTTCCGTTCAATGATATCCAGGTACTGGTCTTCGGTCACATCTTGTCTACCTTTTTTGGCCAGTTGATCAATCTCGCCCTGGGACATCTCCTGGGTAATCTGTGCAATAACGGAAATAACCCGGGGTTTTTTGGTTTTGGCGGCAATATCCAGGGCCCGGGCCAGCAGAAAATCCCCTGTGAGCACCACCTGGGGCGCAGGCCAGCAGGTATGGGCCGCCGGTCTGCCCCGGCGCATATCAGCCCCATCCACCACATCATCATGCAAAAGCGTGGCTGCATGCAGATATTCAAAAATGGTGGAAAACAAAATCTCATCTTTGCCTGTGTATCCGCACATGCGGGCCGCATGGATAAACAAAAGGGGCCGCAGCCGCTTGCCCCCGCTGAACAACAGATGGGAGGCGATCTGTTTCACCAGATCCAGGTGCGGGGATAAGTTTTCTTCCAGGGCCTGTTCCACCTTTTCCAGATCTGGTGTGACCAGATCAAGAATCTGGGTCTTTAGATCCTTATTCATGCCCTTTTCCCGGCAATCTCATTTTCATATGCAGTTGCACAGGGACGGTTCGCAATCCGCCCTTCTGCTACAACCTCTCCCGCAATATCATAGGCAAATGCATCTGTTATCTTTACCTGAACAACGGTGCCTGTGGCAAGCCCTTTTGCATAAATAAAGGTGACCCCGTCCACCTCAGGGGCCTGGAACATGGTCCTGCCGATAAACAGGCCGGGCTCCGGGTTTTCCTCCACCAGCACCGGATAGATCCTGCCCGCATGTTTCTGGTTGATCTGTTCCGAGATCTTCTCCTGGGCTGCCATCAGGGTGTCATGGCGCCGCTGCGCCACATCCTGCGGCACATGGTTCTGCAATGCATGGGAGGCAAGGTCTGATGCATCAGAATAGGTAAACACCCCCAGGTGATCAAATTTCACCTTTTGGATAAAATCCAGCAGGGTGGTGAACATGTCCTCTGTTTCTCCGGGAAACCCGGTGATAACCGTGGTGCGCAACGCTGCATCCGGGTCTGTCTCTCTGATCATGGAAAACAGACTCTCCAGCTCCTTTAGTGTACAGGGCCGGCCCATCCGCCGGAGCATGGTTGTGTCTGCATGCTGGATGGGCACATCATAGTAGGAACAGATATTGCTGTGGTGTTTCACCGTGTGGACAATCTTCCGGGTAAGGGATTTCGGATGGGTGTATAAAAACCGTATCCAGACATCCGGGTTTACCGCTGCCGCCTGGCGGGAAAGATTTTCCAGAACCTGATGAAAAGCGCTGCCATCTTTGAGATCCTGGCCGTAATCCGTGGTGTTTTCCGCTGTCAGAATAATTTCTTTCACCCCTTTGCTTACCAGGGACAGGGCTTCCGCACAGATCTCTTCCATGGGCCTGGAACGCTGTCTGCCCCGCAGTGTGGGGATAATACAATAGGTGCAAAGCCGGCTGCACCCTTCTGAGACCTTGACAAAGGCAAAAGGTTCACCGGTCAGGGCCCGGTCAACAGAAAGATCCTGAAAACCGCGTGTATCAGGATCAGGAAACAGGGTCAATGGAACAGGTCCCTTATTTTCAACCACATCGACAATCTGTTCACAGGCACCGGTGCCCGCAAAGGCATCCACTTCCGGCAGGGTGCCGGTGAGATCCGGGTCATCCTTGTACCGCTGGGCCAGGCACCCGGTGACGATCAGGCGGCGGCAGACCCCGTGCTTTTTATACCCTGCCATCTCCAGTAAGGTGTCCACGGCCTCATCCGCAGCTGCAGAAATAAAGCTGCAGGTGTTCACCACAATGGCTTCGGCACAGGACGGGTCACGGGTCGGGGTGTGCCCGGCGGCAGCAAGCTTTCCCAGCATGATCTCACTGTCCACCTGATTCCGGGAACACCCCAGGGTTTCAACATATACTATCATATGGCCTTGGCCATGAGATCCCCCATAAGTTTGGAGAACCGTGACGGGTTGTCCAGCTTGCCCCCTTCACTGATAACGGCAATGTCAAACAGCAGGTCAGAGTAATCGGTGAGCACAGGGTTTGTGGTATCTGTTTCAAATATTTCCTTGATTTTCTCCATGACCGGGTGGTTGACATTCACCTCCATGACCCGTTTCTGTTCCGGGGTTTTCTGGCCGGATGCCTTGAGAATCTTTTCCATATAGGCACTCATGCCCCAGTCATCTCCGGACAGGCAGGATATGGAATCCTTGAGCCGGTTGGATACCACCACATCCTTGACCCGGTCCTCCAGTTTTCCCTTAAGAAAGGAGAGCAAAGCGGAATACTGATTTTTCTTTTCATCATCCACCTTTTCCACATCCAGATCGCCTTTTTCCGCACTCTTGAGTTTTTTCTCCTTGTATTCTGTCAAAGACTGGGTCACCCATTCATCAATGGGATCCACCATGAGCAGCACTTCATAATCTCTGGCTTTCAACGATTCCAGCAGCGGGGAATTCATCAGGGAGGTGAGGTTCTCACCGGTGAGGTAAAAGATCTCCTTCTGGTCCTCTTTCATGTTTGCAATATATTCATCCAGGGTCACATACTTTTCCCCGGATTTGGTGGTTTTGTACCGGAGCAGGGCGGCAATGCGCTCCTTGTTGGCAAAATCCGTGGGGATCCCGGCTTTCAGTGCCTGGCCGAACTCCTTGTAAAATTCTTCATATTTTTCCTTGTCCATCTCTTCTAAAGTGGAAAAAATCTTTTTGACCAGGTTCTTTTTGATGTTGCGCACCAGCCGGTCTTCCTGGAGAATTTCACGGCTCACGTTCAGGTTCAGGTCCGGGGCATCCACTACCCCCTGTACAAAGCCCAGGTAATCGGGCAGAAGCTCCTTGCAGTCATCCATGATAAAGACCCGCTTGCAGTACAGCTGCATCCCGTGCTTGCGCTCGGGCCGGAACAGGTCAAAAGGGGCCTTGGAAGGGATGTACATCAGCACATCATATTCTGTAACCCCTTCAAATTTTTTGTGTATTATTTCCAGAGGGTTGTCCCAGTTGTGGCTGATATGCTTGTAGAACTCCTCATGCTCCTCTTGTGTAACCTCTTCTTTAGGTTTTGCCCAGATGGCTTTCATGGAGTTGAGGGTTTCATCTTTGTGCACTTTTCTGAAAGTATCGCCGATGGGCTTGCCGTCCTTGTCCTTGATGACCTCAGCGTCCGGGATGGGTTCGCTTTTTTCCATGTTCATGACCACCGGATAGGTGACAAAATCCGAATGTTTTTTCACAATATGCTGGATCGTGTACGCATCGGTAAAATCCTGGTCCCCTTCTTCCCCTTCTTTCAAAAACAGGGTAATGGTGGTGCCCCGGTCCTTTTTTTCGATTTCCTGGACCGTATAGGTGCCCTGGCCGTCGGATTCCCACCGAACCCCTTTTTCCGCACCGGCTGCCCGGGTTTCCAGGCAGATTTTGTCCGCCACGATAAAAGCGGAGTAAAAACCCACACCAAACTGGCCGATGAGTTCCGGGGTCAGGCTGGCTTCGTTTTTGGATTTTTCCAGTGCCTCCATGAATGCTGCAGTGCCTGACTTTGCAATGGTACCGATGTTTTCATTGACCTCATCAAAGGTCATGCCGATGCCGTTGTCTGTAATGGTAAAGGTCTTTTTTTCAGGATCCACTGCCAGGCGGATCTGGTAATCGTTGTCCTCGTTGAACAGTTCCGGTTCTGTCTGTTCTTTGAACCGTGCCTTGTCAATGGCATCAGATGCATTGGATATGAGTTCGCGCACAAAGATCTCCTTGTTGGAATACAAAGAATTGATGATCAGGCGCAGCAGCTGCTGGACTTCGGTTTTAAACTTGCGTGTTTTTTTCTCTGACATGGTAACTCCTGTTTCAAAAGGTTGTGTGTCATCACGTTACAATAATTTTTCTAAAATTTTTTCTAATAATTGTGGCAAAAACAGGAATGTCAAGGTTCAAATTGCACCAGGGTTTGACATGCAGGCGTTTTACCTGGTATCGTTGCAGATCATGGAAAAGATGCTGGCCCATACCAATGGATGCATACACCAGATCCGGTCTGCCGTGAACCGGGCTGTGCACCCGCCCCCCCCTGATCCGAAACGGTTTGAACCCACTGCTGTCATTGCCCTGTTTTTGTGCCATGCAAAAAGCACGGATCTGTTGTTCATCCAGAAAGCGGATGTGGCAGGGTATCCCTGGCGCAACCAGATGGCATTTCCCGGCGGTCATGTGGACAAGACCGATGCCGGGCCTCTGGCAACCGCTTTGCGGGAATTGAAAGAAGAGCTGTGCATCCACCCGGAAAATGTGGAGGTCTTAGGTGCCATCGGCCATTTTCAGACCATCAACAACAAAGACATCCAGGCATTTGCCGGGGTCTGGAACCAGCAGGAAACCATATGGTTTGACGCAGCGGAAATCAGCCGGGTGTTTCAGATTCCTGTGGGCCATCTGCTGGCACTGCACCGGGAAAAAGGGTATGCCGGGCAGCGCCCCAATGTCATGGAACTGACCTACCCTTTTGAAGATGTGGTGATCTGGGGGGTCACTGCCAAAATTCTGCACCACCTGCTCGAGGTTTTGATCGCATCTGAAAAAACTGCCTGATCAATCATTCCTGATCCGCCGCCGCATCCGGAAAAATATTTTTGCCGTTAAAAAAAAGGCCAGAAAAGCCAGCATGCCTGGAAACCAGGCATGTTCCGCCAGGGCCGGATCTGCAGATGCCACAGCCATCCCGACCAGGGCAAATACAAATACCAGAAGCAGAAATCCCATCACTACCCAGCAGGCAGGATTGGTATCATACCAGGGGGTTATGCTCTTTCTAAAAAAAGGGTTCTGGTCCAGATGCATACGGATATGGGTTCTTTTGTGTTAAATGTGCCGATACCACTATATATGGTGTTTTTATGTTGACAAGCAACAATATATTGGCTAAATTGCCATATATACCACGTATACCCATCCAGGGTCCGGGGTAATACACAGCACGATATGCTTTTTTCAATCTGATTTCAAGGGGTGGAACCGAATGTTTGAGCAAATAAAAAAACGGGATGGACGGATATCTGAATTTGATTCTTCCAAAATAACCAGTGCCATTGAAAAGGCAGGCCAGGCAACCGGTGAGTTCAACGGCAGGGAAGCCAGAAGACTGACCCTCAGGGTCCTCACCCTGGCCCGGGACCTGCAGCTGGGACCGGTGCCGGAGGTGGAAGAGATCCAGGATATTGTGGAGCGGGTCCTGCTGGATTCCCCATTTTACAAAACAGCCAAAGCCTACATCATCTACCGGGAACAGCACAACCAGATCCGGAAAATCGCCATCCGGGAAAATGTGGACCTCATGGAGTCCTATATCTCCCAGATGGACTGGAAGGTCAAGGAAAACAGCAATATGAGCTATTCTCTCCAGGGCCTGAACAACTACATATCCTCGGACATCACCGCAGAATACTGGCTCAACAAAATCTATCCACCGGCGGTCAGGGAAGCCCATTACGCAGGTGACATCCATATCCACGACCTGAGTCTGCTGTCTGTCTACTGCGTGGGATGGGATCTGCAGGATCTTCTCCTGGAAGGGTTCAAAGGCGTGGCCGGCAAGGTGGAATCCTCTCCGCCAAAACATTTCAGAAGCGCTCTGGGCCAGATTGTCAACTTTTTTTATACCCTCCAGGGAGAAGCAGCCGGGGCCCAGGCCATGTCCAATTTTGACACCCTGCTGGCCCCGTTTGTCAGAGAGGACAACCTCAGCTACAAAGAGGTCAAACAGGCCCTTCAGGAATTTGTCTTTAATATCAACATTCCCACAAGGGTAGGATTTCAGACCCCGTTCACCAATATCACCATGGATCTGAACGTGCCTGCCACCCTCAAAAACTCCCCTGTCATCATCGGCGGAAAATACAGAGAAGATACCTATGCCGCCTTTCAGGAAGAAATGGACATGATCAACGCCGCCTTTGCCGCGGTCATGATGGAAGGGGATGCAAAGGGCCGGGTGTTTACCTTTCCCATTCCCACCTACAACATCACACGGGACTTTGACTGGCACAACCCCAACCTGGAAAATGTCTGGAAAATGACCGGCAAATACGGGATCCCCTATTTTTCCAATTTTGTCAATTCCGACATGTCCCCGGAAGATGCCAGATCCATGTGCTGCCGCCTGCGCCTGGACAACCGGGAGCTGCGCAAACGGGGCGGGGGCCTGTTTGGTGCCAATCCTTTGACCGGGTCCATCGGTGTGGTCACCCTGAACCTGCCCAGAATCGGGTATCTGGCAGAAGATGAAGCCGGTTTTTTTCAGCGCCTGGACAACCTGATCCAGATTGCGGCGGAATCCTTGAGCATCAAGCGCAAAATTCTGGAAAAATTCACCAATGGAGACCTGTATCCCTATTCCAAATTCTATCTGAGAAAAATCAAGGAAAGCACCGGGGTGTTCTGGCGCAACCATTTTTCCACCATCGGGATTCTGGGCATGAATGAAGCCTGTGTCAACTTCATGGACCAGGGCATTGCCACACCCGGGGGCCAGGCTTTTGCCGTGCGGGTCATGGACCATATCCGCGAAAAAATTGAAGCCCTTCAGGCCCAAACCGATGAAATTTTCAACCTGGAAGCCACCCCGGCAGAAGGCACCACCTACCGATTCGCCAACCTGGACAAAAAGAGATTTTCAGATATCATCTGTGCCAATGAAGCCGCATACCAGCAGGGCAGTGACCCGTTTTATACCAACTCCACCCACCTGCCGGTGAATTACACGGATGATCTTTTCGAGGCCCTGGAACTCCAGGATCCCCTCCAGACCAAATATACCGGCGGCACGGTCCAGCACCTGTTTCTGGGAGAAGAGGTCAGCGACATTGAAGTGGTCAAACAGCTGGTGAGCAAGGTTTCCAACACATTCAAACTGCCCTATTTCACCCTGACCCCCACCTTTTCCATCTGCCCGGCCCACGGATATATTGCCGGAGAACATGTGCAGTGTGACACCTGCCACGCAGACACGGAAATCTATTCCAGGGTGGTGGGATACCTGCGGCCCGTGGGCCAGTGGAACAACGGCAAGCAGACCGAGTTTGCCATGCGCAAGACCTTTAAGGTGGCATAAACGCCGTGCACATCGGTGGATTTCAGAAAAACTCCCTGATCGATTTTCCAGGGACAGTGGCCTGTGTTGTTTTTACCACGGGATGTAATTTTGCCTGTCCCTACTGCCACAATCCAGACCTGGCTTCCGGTCCGGTTATGGGATCCGGAAGCCAGGATGTACAAGATATTTTTACCTTTCTTACATCCAGAAAAGGGCTGGTGGACGGGGTGGTCATCACCGGGGGAGAACCCTGCCTGCAGCCGGATCTCATTGACTTTATCCGTAAGATCAAGGACATGGGATTTGCCGTGAAACTGGATACCAACGGCTCACGGCCGGGGGTACTGGCACGCCTGCTGGACCGATCCCTGGTGGATTACGTGGCCATGGATATCAAAACCGCTCCCAATTTGTATCCTGACATCATGAAACCCTCTCTCAGGGTGGATGCCATACAGGAAAGCATGGATGTTATAATGGCAAAAGCCCCGGCATATGAGTTCCGCACCACCTGTGTCAGGCCGTTTATCACAAAAGAGATCATGGAAACCATCTGCATGCAGATCAGGGGGGCACAAAAATATGTACTCCAGAACTGTTCCCGGCGGGTAAATATGCTGGATCCCCAGTTTGCTCAGCAACCGGACCGGTTCTTTTCAGACATGGAAATCCAGGAACTCAAAGCCATCGCCCGAAAAGTGGTGAAAACAGTGCTCATCCGCTGAGGCCCGGCAAAGCCTGAACCACTGCCAATGCCACCTGCTCCGGTGCCATTCTGCCACAGTGGATGGTCAGATCTGCCCAGGCTGCATACAGCGGTGTTCTTTCCGCATACAGGTCATCAATGCTTTTTCCCGGTGCAATGGCCACCCCCCGGGTAATGACATCAGACAGCCGGGTTTTGAGGATATCCAGATCAACGTCAAGGTAGACCTTTACACAGGTTTCTGCCAGGTGGCGCATGGCCTCGGCCTTGTAGATGACACTGCCGCCGGTGGCAATCACGTGACTGTTGCAGTCGATTTCCATAAGATGCTGTTTTTCGATTTCCAGAAACTGTTCCATGCCCTGACTGGCGATGATCTGGGCAAGGGTTTTCTGCTCTTTTGCCTGGATGAGAATATCGGTATCCATGAAATCAAACCCGATCTTTTTGGCCAGCAGCACCCCCACCGTGCTTTTGCCCACGGCCGGCATACCGATAAGCACGATATTATTTTTATTTTTTTTCAATTCCACCCTTTTATTCTGCACTAAACCATATTTTTTCTGCCAATAAATGAAAAATATACATACTATCCCTTTTTCTCCATTGCAAGCACAAAAGTCCGACATCCCCCGGCCTTGACTTTCCGGGCCATGGGCACTATTTTATGCAAAATTAACCCACAGCAGCAAAGAATAACACCAATGGCCCCTTCGATCATCTCCATAGCTGGAAAATCCAATTCCGGAAAAACCACATTTCTTGAAAAACTGATCACTGAACTCACCGGCAAAGGGTACAGGATAGGATCGGTCAAACATACCCATGACGGATTTGCTCTGGACAACAAAGGAAAAGACAGCTGGCGCCACAAAAATGCCGGTGCAGCCGCCACCCTGGTGGCTACAGACACAAAAATTGCCCTTGTCAAAGATGACCTGCGCACCGATATTGAAAAAATGCAGGACTATCTATCTGATATGGACCTGATCCTGGCTGAGGGATTCAAGCGCCAGCCCCTGCCCAAGATCGAGGTTTTCCGGGCAGACGGCCCCCATGCACACCCGTTGTGCCTGGACAGCCCGGACCTGATCGCCTTTGTCACTGATTCAGCCTTTGCCCCGCCGGTACCTGTTTTCGGCCTGGAAGACGCGGCATCTGTGGCATCGTTCATCCAGGAACGGTATCTGGGATCTGCATGATGAAGCCTGCCCCCGGCCTTCACCTGGCCTGCCTGATTGGCTGGATCTTTATTGCGGCTTTGTACCTGCCAGGTAATCTGTTCTGTATGGCATCTTCTGAAACCCAGGACTGCATAACCCCCCTGGCACATGGTACCATCAACTGGAGCAACGGCACAGTAACCGCTGTGGGCAAGGCCCCCCCCCGGGTTACCAAGGACAGCAAACATGAACCAGATCCCGGATCCGCCCGGGCCGATGCCAACCGCCGGCTCATAGAGATGCTCAAACAGATCCGGATACACAATGACCTGGCAGTGGGAATGTATGCGGCCCAAAACGATGCGATTATGGCGGGAATTGAAAAAACTGCCAGGGATGCAGCCATTATCCGCCAGTATTACACCTCGGCCCTGGATGTGGAACTGGCTATCCAGACCCGGATTTTCGGCGGATTTCTCCAGCTGGTTCTGCCGGAGGAAATCCGCCAGATACCCAGAATCAATCCTGAAATCCGCCCCAGTGACCAGATCGAACCAGGGAAGATTCCGTACACCGGACTGATCCTGGATATCAGGGAACTGGACTTTGAACCGGTCCTGTACCCGGTCATTGTCAGTGAACAGGGGGATTTTATTTACGCATCCCTGTTCATCAGCCGGGAATTTGCTGTTCAGCACGGGGTGTGCAAATATCTTTGTTCCATGGACAATGCCCTGGAAGACCCGCGGGTGGGCAGCCATCCGCTGGTGCTCAAGGGGTTGCGGGCAGCAGGAAAGGGCAATACCGCCATCGTCATCAGCACAGCCGATGCCAAACAGGTGGAAAAAGCAACTGAGCGGCACCTGTTTTTAAAGCAGTGCCGGGTCATTTTTGTGATCCGGAAATTGTAACCCATTCATCATTTATTATAATTAAAACGTTAAGGAATTGCCATGACCGATTTTATCCCCACCAGAAACGATGCATTTTCCCTTTTTCAAAAATACAATCAGAAACCAGGCCTTATCCGCCATGCCCTGGCCGTGGAAGCGGTCATGGCCCATTTTGCTAAAAAATTCGGGGAAGATGAAGAAAAATGGCGGGTCATCGGCCTGGTTCATGACCTGGATTATGAGCAGTTCCCGGAGGAACACTGCCGCAAATGTGTTGATCTGTTCAAAGAACACAACTGGCCGGAAGACTATATCCGGGCCGTCATCAGCCATGGGTGGGGCATCTGCACCGATGTCGAACCGAAAACCCCTCTGGAAAAAACCTTGTATGCCATAGATGAACTCACCGGACTGGTGGCCAGTGCCGCACTGGTAAGGCCTTCCAAAAGCATTCTGGACATAAAAACAAAATCTGTGAAAAAAAAGTTCAAGGACAAGGCCTTTGCCGCAGGTGTGGACCGAGAGGTAATCAAAAAAGGGGCGGCCATGCTGGACATGGAATTGTCTGATCTGATCACCGAGGTTATTGCCGGCATGCAGCCAGTGGCAGAAGAGATCGGCCTCAAAGGCACGCTGCAGCCGTCAAAACCATGACAAGTATTTTTGACGCATCCGGCAGAATTTTCCCTGTAACACATACCTGCTGCATTGTGGATAGAGATACCAATTATCTGAAATAATTACATAAAACCATACAATCACCTGTCTGGCACACGGATTGCTTATTTGTATGTTTCAAATGCATTATTTGAAATGAGGAATCAGCATGAACCAGACAATTAGAAAATTTTCCCGCAGGTTTCTGGCACTGTTTTCAGTGGTTTTCCAGGAGGCGGCCCGGCAGGCGGACCATGCCGGGCTTAGCCGGCATATTGTCGCCTTGAACAGGAAAACCTCTTCCACCGACATAATCAATGAACTGTCTGTCTGTCTCAAAAATATTCTCAATTACCGGTTGTTCGCCTTTGTGGTAAAAAAAGAGGCAGGGGTCGATGTCTGGCTGGACCCCGAAATGTACAAAACCGCTTTTGAACATATCATTTTACAGGATTTCCATCTTCAAAATCCGGCAGATCTTACCTATCTGAACAACAACCCCGGACGGGAAAGCCGCCAGAAAAACGTTAAAATGGATAACCTGGTCTATTATGAACTGACCGAAGAAAATTGTTATGCCCGCCTGTATATGCTTCCCGAAAAACCGGTTTATGCATTTCATGATGAAGTGGTGACACTGATCCTCCAGGGATGTGCGACAGCCTTATCCAAACAGCTGAAAATTGAAAATCTCAGGAATGCTGCTGTCATAGATCCCCTGACCGGATGTTATAACCGGCGGGAATTTGAAAATCAGCTCTGCCGACATATGGCGTCGGCAACCCGGCATAAAAACAGTTTGTCCCTGTTCATGTTTGATCTGGACCATTTTAAACAGATCAACGATACCCATGGCCACCAGGCAGGGGATCTGGTTCTCAAAAAGATTGCGTGTCTGGTCAAAGACAATATGCGGCAGGGGGATATTCTTGCCCGGTACGGTGGAGAGGAATTTATTGCCATTCTGCCGGAAACCGGCAGACACAAAGCCATGGAACTGGCAGACCGCCTCAGAACCAGAATAGCTGGAGCAAAAATCCCCTGGGATGACACAACAACCCTTCAGGTTACTGCAAGCTTCGGGGTATCGGAACTGACCCCCGGCATGGATATGGCCCGGCTCATTGAAGATGCCGACACCATGCTTTACAAAGCCAAACACAACGGCAGAAACACCGTCATGCCGGGCCTGATCAAAATCTGTCCTGGTGCGGTTGTTACAATTTGAAACATTCCGTCATGGTGCGCAGCCGGGTAATGACCTGATCAAGGATGCCGGCCCCATGCTTCACATTGTCTGACAGGGGCCGGATCTTTTCAGCTGCAGGCAGCACATCGGAAATCTCTGATGCCACCTGACCGGGCCTCCTCCATGGCAGCAGCCGCTTCCATGGCTGCTGCCACAGAATCCATGTTCATACCCCTCTACTCCGCAGGCCCCAGCGTTTTTCCGGGCTGGGCGTAAGCCCTCCGGGCATATCAGCAGGATATGGGGCAAAATTTTTTCTTGTAGAATCTTTGTGTTTGTGGTTTTATAAAAAGCTAGTCCATGAAATATGCTTTCCCCTGGAAACTCCCGGCTGTAGGAGAAATTTTTGCAATAACCCCTTATCTTAACAACCAGGATACAATACGTATGCAAAAAAAAGACTATCTAAAAACCCTCGCCATAGACAACCAGGAATATGCATTTTACGACATCCGCCGGTTCGAGGACCAGGGACTGGCCAATATCAGCCGGCTGCCTTTTTCCATCCGAATTCTGGTTGAAAACCTGTTGCGGAAACTGGATGGAAACATTGTCACCCAGGCCGATCTCATGGCCATTGCCAACTGGAAAAAACACTATGATGCGCCTGTGGAAATTCCCCACCACCCCGCCCGGGTGCTGATGCAGGATTTTACAGGCGTGCCTGCGGTGGTGGATCTGGCAGCCATGCGGGATGCGGTTCAAAAAGCCGGCGGAGACCCGGCATCCATCAATCCCCTGATTCCGGTGGAGCTCATTGTGGACCATTCGGTCCAGCTGGACTTTTACGGCACTGACACCGCCGTCACCGACAATGTAAAGATGGAGTACACCCGCAACACAGAGCGGTATGAACTGCTCAAGTGGGCCCAGATGAGCTTTGACAACTTCCAGGTGGTCCCCCCCAACTCAGGCATCTGCCACCAGGTCAATCTGGAATATCTGGGCCGTGTGGTGATGCAGGATGATGCCGGCGGCGGCAGACCGCTCCTGTTTCCTGATTCCCTTGTGGGCACTGACTCCCATACCACCATGATAAACGGTGTCGGCATCATGGGATGGGGCGTCGGTGGTATTGAAGCGGAAGCTGTGATGCTGGGACAGCCCTATTTCATGTCCATCCCCGAGGTGATCGGGGTGAAGCTCACAGGCAGCCTGAAACCCGGTGTCACCGCAACCGATCTGGTGCTCACCATCACCGAGATCCTGCGCAGATACAATGTGGTGGAAAAATTTGTCGAGTTCTTCGGACCGGGTGTAAAGCAGCTCAATGTGACCGACCGGGCCACCATTGCCAATATGTCGCCGGAATACGGCGCCACCATGGGGTTTTTCCCTGTGGATGAAAACACCATTCAGTATCTTGCCATGACCGCCAGAAAAGAACAGGCGGTGATGGCCGAAGCGTATGCCCGGGCAGCAGGCCTTTTTTACACAGGCAACGAAGCCATTGCCTATACGGATGTGGTGGAGGTGGACCTGTCTGGTGTGGTGCCGTGCCTGGCCGGGCCCTCACGGCCCCAGGACAGGGTGGTGCTCAACGAAGTGGCAGACAGCTTTTCCCAGCTGCTGTCCTGCAGACACGACCGGGATACAAGCCTTGAAAACCTTTCCCAGTTTCTGGATGAATCCGGGTGTGTGGCCAGCCGGGAGGACCAGTGTGCACCCAGCGGAAAACGGTCTGTGGCCATCGATCTGAACGGGACCCGGACAGAAATCGGCGACGGCAGCATCGTTATCGCCGCCATCACCTCATGCACCAACACCTCGAACCCGTCCGTGCTTATCGGTGCCGGCCTGCTTGCAAAAAATGCGGTAAAAAAAGGCCTCAGGGTCAAACCCCATGTAAAGACCTCCCTTGTGCCCGGGTCCAAAGTGGTAAAGGATTATTTACAGGATGCCGGCCTGCTTCCCTATCTTGAAGCCCTGGGGTTTCACGTGGCAGGGTACGGCTGCACCACCTGCATCGGCAACAGCGGTCCTCTGCACCCCCGCATCGAAGAAGCCATTGCCGCCAATGACCTTACGGTGGCTGCGGTATTGTCCGGCAACAGAAATTTTGAGGCCAGGATCCACCAGCGGGTCAAGGGCAATTTTCTTGCCTCTCCCCTGCTGGTCATTGCCTTTGCCATTGCAGGACGTATCGATGTTGACCTGGTCACCAGCCCAGTCGCCATGGACCCCAACGGCAAACCGGTTTTTCTGGAGGATCTCTGGCCAAAGAACCAGGATATTGCAGACCTGATAGAAAAACATGTAAAGCCTGCACACTTTGCATCGGAATATGCGCAGATTTTTTCAGGCGATGCCTTCTGGAAAGCCCTCTCCGTGACCCAGAGCGTCACCTTTGCCTGGGATAAAACCTCCACCTATATCAAAAAGCCCCCCTATTTTGACAATTTCTCCCTGGAAACCGTTCAGGCCCAAGAGATCAAAAACGCCCGGGCGTTGCTTGTCATGGGAGACTCTGTCACCACGGATCATATTTCCCCTGCCGGTGCCATTCCCAAAGACTACCCGGCCGGGCGTCACCTTTTGAAAAACAATGTCAAACCGGAAAATTTCAACTCCTACGGTTCCCGGCGGGGCAATCATGAAGTGATGATGCGCGGCACATTCGGCAACATCAGAATCAAGAACCAGCTGGTGGCCCCGAAAGAGGGCAGCTTCACCAAAAAATTTCCAGAGGGTAAACAGTGTTTTGTCTATGATGCAGCCATGGCGTATATGCAGGAAAACACCCCGTTGGTAGTCCTGGGCGGCACAGAATACGGTACCGGTTCCTCCCGGGACTGGGCGGCAAAAGGCAGCAGCCTGCTGGGGATCAAAGCCGTTATTGCACAGTCCTATGAACGTATCCACAGAAGCAACCTTGTGGGCATGGGGGTGCTGCCGCTGCAGTTCAATGACCAGGACAGCTGGGAAAAATTAGGCCTTGACGGCACAGAGCAGTTTTCCATAACCGGCATTTCAGACATGAAACCCCAGAAACAGCTCCAGGTGACTGCCAGAAAAGAGGATGGCACCAAACAGGAATTTACCGTCACCGCCAGGCTGAACACCGACATCGATGTGCAGTACTTTATCCACGGCGGTATTCTGCCCTATGTTCTCAGGAGACTGCTGAAATGAATATCACCCTCGCCCCGGTGGGCCATGTTGAAAACACCATCACGGAAAAGACCTTCACCCCGCACGGAAACGATGATCCTAAAGAGCGGCTGAAACAGATCAAAAAATACCGGAAGGAGACCCGGGATACCTTGAGCACCCTGGTGATCCTTCCCCGGTATGGCGAACTGCTGGACGGCATTGAACAATTCTCCCACATTGTGGTGGTTTACTGGCCCCACCTGTTGCCTCCGGAAGATCGGCAATTGCAAAAGGTCCATCCCATGGGCCGCAAAGAGATCCCGCTGCAGGGCATTTTTGCCACACGGAGCCCTGCCCGGCCCAATCCCCTCCTGATCTCCACGGTACGGCTGTGCAACAGAAAGGACAACACCCTCCAGGTCCAGGGCCTTGAAGCCCTGGACGGCAGCCCCATTCTGGATATCAAGCCGGTGACCCGGGATGTGGACAAAGAGGAAACCCTGCGCTTTCCCCAGTGGATCCATGATATCAACCAGGACCTGGACCGTGATGATTGAAAAAATTTCCCCGGTTTATTCATCCAGGTGACAGGCCCGTCCCTTGAGATTGAAAAAGAACTTGAGTCCCTTTTGAACCGTAGGGGAAAAAATCTTGGGGGACAGATAGGTGCCGGCCACCCGCTTGTTGATTTCACCAATGGTGGGATAGGGATGGATGGCCCCGGCAATCGTGGACAGTTTTACGCTGCCGTTGAAGGCCGCCACCCACTCGCTGATCAGGTTTCCGGCCCCGGGTCCCAGGATCTGGACCCCGATGGGTTTTTCCTTTTCATCCAGCAGCAGTTTGATTTTACCTTCTGTTTCTTTTTCCGCCAGGGCCCGGTCATTGTCTTTAAAGGATTCCGTAATCACCCGGCAATGTATCCCGGCTTTTTTAGCCGCGGTTTCATTCATGCCGATGCTGGCCAGTTCCGGGTCGGTATAGGTGACCCAGGGCAGCCAGGTGTAGTTGACCTTCCGGGGAAGGCGGAACACGGCATTGCTGATCACGATTCCCCCTTCATATCCGGCCGCATGGGTGAACTGAAATCCGCCGTTCACATCCCCTGCCGCATAAATGTGGCTGTGGCTGGTGCGCAGCCGGCTGTCCACCTGGATGCCGGACCGCTCCACTGCGATGCCGATATCGGACAGGCCCAGTCCCCTGGTATTGGGGGATCTGCCCATGCCCACCAGAATGGCATCTGCGGTTACCTGGTGTGTGTCACCGGCGCTGTCCTTGACCGTCACCTGCCGGCCGTCCGGCAGATCCGCCACCTGCTCTATGGATGCGTCTAGGACAAACCGCACCCCTTCCGCCCCCAGCACCTGCATCACACCGTCTGCCATGTCTTTGTCCTCTTTTCCCAGAATCCGGGGGTTCCGGTCAATAACGGTCACCGTTGTGCCGAACCGGTTGAAGGCCTGGGCCATTTCAATGCCGATGGGACCGGCACCCAATATGATCATGGACCCGGGCAGGGCATCCATGTAAAAGATTTCCCTGTTGGTCAAATGCGGGGTGTCGGCCAGGCCGGGAATGGGGGGCACCATTGGAGAAGAACCGGTGGCAATGACCCATTTGGCTGCGGAAATGGTTTTGCCGTTCAGTGTCACTGCATGTTCATCCACAAACCGGGGCTGCCCGAACACCACTTTGGCCCCCAGGCTGCAGAACCGTTCTTCTGAATCATGTTTCTGGATGGTATCCACCACCGACCTGATGCGGTCCGCCACCTGCCGGAAATCCACCGGCGGCAGCTCCACCTGCGGCAGCCCGAAAGCCTTTGCATGTTTCATCTGGTGGTACACATGGGCGGACTTGATCAGGGTTTTACTGGGCACACACCCATAATGGAGGCAGTCCCCCCCCAGTTTGTCCTCCTGTTCGATCAATATGGTTTTCGCCCCCAGCTGTGCCGCACCTGATGCAGTTGTCAGACCGGCTGCACCCCCGCCGATGATCCCGATATCATATTCATAACTAGCCATGGTCTTTTCCTTTTTTCTTTTTGATGAAAGATACCCCTTTTTTGGCCAGAAGGGGAAAAATTCCCAGCAGGGCAAATGACAAAAGCAGGCCCGGAGACAAAATCCCTTGTAATGAATCTATCTGCACCAATTGTGTGCCGGCATTGACATATACCAGGGTCCCCGGCAGCATGCCAACCTGGCTGACCAGGTAAAACTGCCTGGTTGTAATGGGGGTCAGGCCCATCACCAGATTGATGATAAAAAAAGGAAACACCGGCACCAGCCGCAG
Source organism: Desulfotignum sp. (assembly GCA_036351635.1). Lineage (GTDB taxonomy): Bacteria > Desulfobacterota > Desulfobacteria > Desulfobacterales > Desulfobacteraceae > Desulfotignum. Next base: position 2,758 of record JAZBPL010000217.1, on the reverse strand, counting down.
GGTGAACAGATAAAGCGCCCCTTCTGTTTCAATGCCTTTGTTGATGGCCCGCAGTTTGTCTTTGAACCGGGCCTGGACCCAGTCCTGCAGCAGAAACCGGGAAACCAGAAATGCCAGGGTAGCGCCGATGGTGCTGGCAAAAGACACCACCACCGTACCCACCAGAAGACCGAAAAACGCGCCGCCGGCCAGGGTCATGACAGCGGCCCCGGGCAGGGAAAGGGCGGTGACAATGACATAAATGACCATGTAAATGCCTGTGGCTGCCGCCGTGTTTTCCCGGTAAAAGGCAATCAGCATCTCTTGTTGGGACTTGATATATGCCAGGGACAAAAACCGGTTCAGATCCAGTACAAAAAAAAGCACAACCAGCACGATAACTGCTGCCACCACCATCCATCTGGAAACATTTTTTTTCATGTGTCTCCCTCCTTTACCCGGACATATCCACCTGCTTTACCAGTTTTGTCGCCCCAGATGGCCATGCCTTACATAAAATTGATGCAACAGCTGGGGTTACCCATCCATCTGGAACAGATTTTTTTGGAGTTTTCCTTTGTATAAGGCACAGGCATGGGTTTCCAGGGCTATCATGGTCTGGGTGCCAAAAAATTCCGTAAGGCTGTACTGGCACAAAAACAGGTTGCCCGGGCCCAGGCGGGTGTTGGTATTTTCTTCAAGGGCCCTGAGATTTTCTTCAGACCACTTTTTGTGTGCGGTCCAGGACATGTCACCGATGAGCCGGAACCTTCCCCGGGCTGATGCAGCTGCATTGGATATAAATTCCGCCATCTCCAGAGGGGTCTGCTTGCCGCTGCCGTGGATCAGACGGTTTTCACGGATCAGTTCTGCCACATCCAGGCCCTCCTGTTCCATGGCAGAAAGCAGCTGTTCTCTCCGATGCTGCGGGGATACCACCATAACGGTTTCTTTGCTTTCGATTCCCTGGCGTAAAAACATTGCCTGGACTCCCATTGCCTCGGATAGATCCCGATACAGGTGGACCATATGGGTGCCGTCCGGCACATCCAGGCCGCTAAATCCCAACGCCACATGATGGGAAGGGATGCCAAAGGCTTTTTTCTCTGTCCGGGGGGAGGTGATTCTGCCTTCAATAAACTGCTGGATATCAGAGGGACGAAACCGCCTTTCCTGCTTTTTCCCAATGCGAAAACAGGCCAGCAGACCGGCGTTGGTCCACCTGCGCACCGTCATTTGAGACACATTGAGCAGTTCAGCCGCCTGCCTGACATTCAACAGTTTTTCCATAATTTCTCCCTGTTACCCTACTCCGCCTGTTTACACCCTGCAGCGTCCGTGTCATGACTGGCCCAGAGGCACCAGCAGCATCTCCCCGGTCATTTTCATGGCCTTGTCATCCGAAGCGCTGCATTTTTCCTTTACCGCCTTGAGTACAGCCCCGGCAGCGGTCTTCTGCCAGAACCACCGGGTGAATGCGGCATCATCCGGTAATACCATATCCGGCCGGAACATAACAGATTCAAAATATATCGCTTTAAGATCCTGGGCGGCAAACCGCAAAGCAGAAGCAGGGGAAGACATGTTTTCTTCCAGGGTCAGAGATTTGTCTGACAAAAAATCAGTGAATACCTGCAATGCCGCTTCCGGTGAAAAATAGATCACTGCTGAATACCCCCGTTTTTTAATGCCGATATCATACCAGGAGCGAAATTCTGCCACCTCCTGCCTGAAGGCGGCCAGCAGTTTTTCCGCTTCGGTTTGATGGGTCACAGAACCGGCAAAGCTGACCGGGCAGGCCGGCAGGTCCAGAGAATCCTGGTCTGTGTCTGCTTTTTTGGGAACATCATGGGGAAAATCTGCCAGTACCGGTCCTTTTGGCGCTTCCAGAAGCGCCAGTGCCGCCTGGACCACCTGCTGCTGAAAGTCGGGGTTCCGGGGAAGCCCCAGGGGACGGCCCAGGGCAAAAGGCACCCACAGGGCCCTGGGGGGCTGGATGGTCTGGGTATGTTCTCTGATCAGGCTGATCTGCGTAGTGGGGATGCCCCTGGTTTCCAGGTAATGTGCCAGCGCGCCCACGGCGCGGGTACAGAAAGGTCAGACCGGCACCAGCAGTGCCGCATCCACCTGATCCCCTGTGAGCAGTCCGGCAAGCTTTTCTGCCGCAGTTTCCATGACTGCCGGATCTGCAGCACCCATGAAGGAATAATGAAATTCTGCTACAGAACCGATAGTACTGTCAAACGCCAGTTCACGGATTCGGTCCAGGGGAAACACCACATTCCAGTCCTGCTGAAAACCGGTGCGGTCGAAATTGGTTGAAATATGGGTCATCACCAGGTCTTTGGCTGTACAGGTATGGGGGATCACCCGGAAATCGCCAGACATACCTTCAAAGGGACGGTCATCCCGCCGGTGCAGACCTGCGGTTGAAATGATGGCCACCCGGCGTCGGGAAAGGGGAGGGCCGGGCACCCAGGGCCGGGTGTCGAAAGTGGGGCAGGGCAAATCTGCCAGGTGAGAGCGCATAGGTTCGGGCATGGAATCCAGTCGTGCCATGTCAGGTTCCTCCTTATTAATTTTATTTTACTTTCATATACATTAATATACAATTGATAAAAAGCAACCCTTGATTTTATGACCATATGTCAACATGCAACCTTTTTAGTGAAATACTGCATGTTACACCCCCTTATGCGATTATAACCTGTTTACCAATCCAGTCGGACCGGCACCAGAAAACTTACAAAACAAATCAGGGGAAATTCAGACGACGGGG
>JAZBPL010000216.1:0-3991 GCA_036351635.1 Desulfotignum sp. | reverse complement strand
GGGCCTGGATATCAGCTGCGGGTGTTTTTCCGCGGCCCCGGATGATGATCCCATCACAAAGCTGACCCTGGTGCGGGATATTTTGTTTCTGATCTTCTCCCTGACGCTGGCCGGGTTGGTATTCGTTAAAAAGTGCGCCGGCCGGACCATTGTCACGGACTGTTAGTGCTGCCGCATGCAGCTTCAGCATGTTTTTTCCCAGCAGGTGTTTCATCCGCTTGAGCTGCTGGGTACCAACGCTTCAAAAGCATGGTGATCCCCTGACACTTGTTTCCCAGACCGACCTGAGCTATTTTTCCGGATGCTCCCTGGCCACCACAACCAAGGAAAACAATGCATCCTTGCACGCATTCGTCGACCATTTCGAGGTCACCCTCACTGAGGTAGATCACTGGAACTGCTGTCTTTGGCCCTGGAAGGCAGATTTTCCAGATCCTGGTTCAAGCGGCATCTGATCTGTCCGGTCCCGATGCTGGAAGAAAAACAGCTGATCAATGATCTGGTACCGGCGGGGAAATGAAAAATAATCAGACCGGAAAATCCCGAAGGATTTCATGGGTGCCTTTGTGCATCTCATACCAGAACTCAAAGGCTGCCTGGTGTTTGTCTTTGTCAAACAAGGCCAGCCAGTGGTCCAGGTCTGGATCCTGTATGTTGTCCACCGTTTTTTTGTTTTTCAAAAAAGTGTGAATTATGTCAATATTTCGGTCCGATTCCCAGAAAACCGAGGCATTCCGGCTGTTGATGCGGCCGGCGGTCAGGCGTATGGATTCGAGAAACCGGTCTTTCAATCCATAAATTTTTTCAATGATGTCGGGCATCAGGTCTTCGGCCCAGGCACGGTGAAACCGGCATATTCCGAGGTTGTCCAGCATCAGTTCCTGAAGCATGCGATGCGCGTTTTCTTTGCCCAAAGCCCGGGGTGCCATGAAATTTCTGCCATAGTGCATATAGTATTTGCCCATTATGGGCATGGGGGCCAGTACCCCAGGGGTCCAGTACTGGTTGGGAACCATCCAGCCCTGACGGGCAAATGCAATGTGAACAAACCGGTCCATGACGGGTTTGCCTTTTTCCCTGGCCAGGCCGCGGGCCAGTTTTCTGGCCCCCTTTTCCAGGGGAATCCTCCCCTCCGGCCGGACCATTTCATCCAGCAAAAGCTTTCCGAGCTCGGCATTGTGCAGGGAATCTTCAACCACATCAAAGTCCTGGAAATGCCATTTCGGTGTCATGGCCACACCGATCCGGTCAGGATCCAGCAATTTCTCATCCAGGCAGTCCATGAGCCAGGCCAGGATTCCGCCCGCCGCAATGGCATCAAACCCCAGCATATCCGCATGACCGGCAAGCTTTTCTGCGGCGCGCTGATCAAAGATGCCGCACAACGGCCCCATGGCCTGGTAGGGTTCATAGTCTTTCTTAAAGGACCCGTTCATTTTTTTGCACACGGCGGCACAGGGTTCGCCGCAGGTTTTCTGCTGTTTTTTCTGGATCGTTTCCTCATTGAACTGTTTCAGGTAATGGTCGCAAATGAACCGCTGATGCAGTTCTTTTCGATGACGGTCACTCCAGTAAATGGTGCGGTAGTTGAATGCCAGGATATTGCCGGACATGGTGGCATAGTTCACCCCAAAGGTGCCGCCGGTTTTAACAGCAGGATCATACCGGTATTTGGTGGTGGCCTCGATATCCTTGGCTGCCATGCGCTGGTTGTATTTGTCTTCAAACCATTGATCCGCAACCTTGCGTTCACGAAAATCCTCATCCACATAGGTGCCGCCGTAGATGATCCCGACAATACCGTGCTCCTGGAAAAGCTTGGAGCCGAAACCGCCCCTGCCGGCCCAGGTATCCACCGGGGTCTGGTTCCCCTTGCGGACCGGGGCCGAAGCGATGGCCCCGAAATCGGTGTACCGGGAGGCCGGCCCTGTTGCCAGCACCCTGGGATCGGTTTCATACCGGCCTGAAAACCTTGTCATGGCCTCTTCCATCACACCATAGACCCCGCCCCGGCCCTTTTCCCAGATCTTGCCGGGTGATACCGGCACCAGTTCCACATCGATCTCCTCTCCGTGATTCCGGTTGAGATACAGGATGGAGGGCCGATCGGCCTTGCCCAGGATGACCAGCTGATTGATCCCCAGGTTGTCGAACACCAGGGCGGCCCCGCCCATGGATGACACATAGAACCCATGCCAGCAGGGAGATTTGCCGCAGAAGAGCATCCGGTTCGATCCCGGAAAGATGGAACCCGCCAGGAGGCCGCCGCCGATGGTCAGGCTGTTGTGCTTAAAACTCATGTGAATGCCCAGGTCCACCGGCCCGAAAAAATCCCCCACCGGGTACCGTTTGAGACGGTAGAATCCGCTGGCCGCATCCAGCATCAGCACTTTCAAAGAAACGGGTTTTTCTGTCATGCCTTTTTTTCCTTTCTGGTTCCTCTTTTCAGGCTGAAAACCAGTGCTGGGTCCGTTTACAGAACCCCACCAGCAGCAGCATCACCGGCACCTCTATCAGCACCCCCACCACGGTTGCCAGGGCCGCGCCCGATGACAGCCCGAAAAGCATGACCGATGTGGCAATGGCCACCTCAAAATGGTTGGAGGCACCGATCATGGCGGCCGGGGCCGCATCTGCATAGTTGAATTTCATGAACACGGCCCCGGCATAACCGATGGCAAAGATCAGGATGGTCTGGATAAACAAAGGAACGGCGATCCACAGGATGGTCAGGGGATTGGTGGTGATGACATCGCCTTTGAAGCTGAACAGCAGGACCAGGGTCACCAGCAGGGCACTGATGGTCACCGGGGTCAGGACCCCCAAAAATTTTTCTTTGAACCATTCTTCTCCTTTGGCCTTGATAATCCATATTCTGGAAAAGTAGCCGGCCACCAGGGGCAGTGCCACATAGATCCCCACGGACAGCAGCAGGGCCTGCCAGGGGATGGGCAGTTTGCCCACGCCCAGCAGAAATCCGCCTAAAACCCCGTACAGCACCAGCATGGTCAGGGAATTGATGGCCACCATCACCAGGGTCAGCCCGTCATTGCCCCGGGACAGATACCCCCACACCAGGACCATGGCCGTACACGGCGCGATACCCAAAAGGATGCATCCGGCCAGATAGCTTCGCCACAGCGGAATCTGGAGCATCTTTACCCCTTCATGCAGCACCACCACCCCGTCCCCGTGGGTGGCCCCCACCGGCAGATCCAGGCCGAAGGGAATTTTAACCAGATCCATGGCTTCAGCGCCGATAAACCCCTTGAATGCAATCCCCAGAAAAAATACACAGATGGCATACATGGTAAAGGGCTTGATGCACCAGTTGATGAACAGGGTCCAGAACACGGGTTTGCCGCTTTTTCCCGCTCGGACCACCGAGGCGAAATCGATCTTCACCATGATGGGGTACATCATGAAAAACAGGCACACGGCAATGGGAATGGACACCACGGGTGCACCGTTTACGGTGATGGCCATGCCGTCCAGGGCCTTTGCCAGCCCAGGGGCGATTTTTCCTAAAAGGATACCGCCGATGATGCACAGCCCGACCCAGACGGTCAGGTACCGCTCAAACACACTGGTCATTTTCCGGTCATTGTCAACAGGGGAGCTCATGGTTGATTTTCTCTCCTTTTTCAGGGTTGTTCGATTTTTTTGGATTTATGACAATACATTGTCCGGCAGGCTTTCCACAAACGCCCGGATCTCATCTCTGATTTTCCGGTAGCAGTCCAGCTGGGCGTTTTCATCACCGCCCTTTTGGGCCACATCCTTTGCCAGGGCCGGGGGATCTGCAAATCCCTGGTGGACCTTTTTACCGGCAAAGGGAAAATACGGGCAGGATTCTTTAGCAGTGTCACACACCGTAATCACCACATCCATTTTTTTGTCCTGGAATTCTTTGACATGTTTGGACCGGTGACCGGAAATATCCACACCCGCCTCTTTCATCACCGCCACGGCCCTGGTGTCCAATCCATGG
>JAZBPL010000215.1:0-8858 GCA_036351635.1 Desulfotignum sp. | reverse complement strand
TGGGCCATGCATTTCGGCGGCGGTGGATACATGCGGGTCAAAACCATGCAGATCCCTTCAGAAATCCTCCGGCTGGCCCGGGCTGTCGCTGCCATCAAGCCCCGCATTATTCTTGAAATCGGTACGGCCAGCGGCGGTACCTCTTTGATCTGGGCATATCTGGCCAAAGAACGCCTGATCACCTGTGACCTGATCGATATGACCCACCAGGAACCATTGTTCACCAGGTTTCCTCCCCCCGGGTCAGACTGCCGTGTGCATCTGCTCAGCGGCAACTCCCATGACCCCGGATTTAAGGCCCGGGTGAAAAAAAATTTGAACGGTGATCAGGTGGATTTCCTTTTTATTGACGGTGATCACACGGAAGCCGGGGTTACGGCCGATTATGAAGATTACCGGGAATTTGTCCGGCCTGGCGGCTTGATAGCCTTTCATGATATTCTTCAAAATCAGCCCTTACCGACCAATCAGGTTTTTTACCTGTGGCAGCGTCTCAAAAAGATTGCCGTTGTGGAAGAGTTTGTTACACCGGACAACCATTGCGGTTTCGGCATCGGCCTGGTACATGTTCCGGAACAGGGCGCACCCCCACTGGGGGAAAAAAAGCAGGCACACCGTGATGGTGGTGGTGAAAGCAAAGCATGACCAGCCGCAGTTTGATTATCTGGTCGGAGATATATTCTTGAACGTTATAGCTACATGCCGGCGGATTTTCTTCAGTCAGCAGGCGGCCCTGGCCCTGATCGCTTCTTTTGCCGCCGCTGTGCCGTTCGGGCAGCTTTCCCAGGTTCCCATGGCTTTGATGGCGGTGTGTGGTCTGGTACTGATGAAGAAGCAGGGCCGGGCTTTATGGGACAGACCGGAAATAAGATTGTATTTCCTGCTTTTTCTCTTTTTCTGGGTACCCATAGGCATTTCGCTGATCGGGGCAGTCAATCCTGTAAAGACGCTGACAGTATGGATTTTGTTTCTGCGGTTTTTTCCGGCGGGTGTTTTTATCATCTTTGCCCTCACAAAACCCGGTGCTCCGGCAAAACTGCTGCGTTTGACCGCATGGGTGCTGCTCTTGTGGATGTTTGATGCACTTTTGCAGGCAGGGCTGGGGAAAAATCTACTGGGCAAACCCCTCCAGGGTCAGGTTACCAGTTTTTTTCGCGCCGGCAGTGACCTGGGCATGGTTCTGTCTGTCTTTTGTCCTTTGCTCCTGGTCCACATCCGCCGTAACTGGCCCCTGTTTTTACAGGTTGTGGCCGTCAATTTGCTTGTGGCGGTGGTATTCCTGGCCGGCGGCAGGGGCGGGTGGATATGCCTGGCCGTTGTCATGGCCGGGTTCTGGACCTGGTTGGTTTACCGGGACCGGAAAACCCTTTTTCTGTCTGCAGCTGTATTTTTACTGATGGTTCTGACCCTTGTGGCTACCTGGCATGCATCTGATTACGTTTCCGAAAGAGTCAAACAGTCTGTGATGGTTTTCAGCGGGGATACCGAATCAATTGATACTGCCCTGGGCATGCGGTTGGGCATCTGGCAGACAGCTGTCGATATATTCAGGGATAATCCGTTAAATGGCGTGGGGGCACGCAATTTACGCTATGTCTATGCTGATTATGCATCTTCAGATGACTGGTTTGTCAAAAGGGGGATGACCGTGTACCATGCCCACGCCCTGGTACTGGATGTCGGCAGTGAAACCGGCATTGTCGGCCTGGGGGGGCTGGTGCTGGCCCTGGGACTGCTGCTGCGGACCTGGCTGGGTGCTGATCTGTCCAGGCGAAAAGAGATGCTGCCCTATGCTCTGGCATTATCGGCAGCATTCTTCCCTTTTAATACCCATTACGCTACCTATTCATCAGCCTGGTCAGCGGCCTGTTTCTGGCTGCTGGCCCTTTTTTGCGCCACAACCGGCAAGGGTGCTGTGCAATCGGTAAAACCATGGGAAAAAACGGTTCTCTGGTGGGGCCGCTTTGATCAGGATTATTCCCGCAACCGCCTGATCCGGCGCCTTCTGGTGGAGCTGGGATGGCGCGTGCAGGATTTCCGGCCCCTTGTCTCCCCCCTGGGCAACCTTCAGGCAACCTTGACCTGCGTATCTAAGCCTGATTTTGTCTGGGTCCCCAGCTTTCGGCACCGGGACCTGCTGTCTGCCCGGCGGTGGAGCCATAGACACAAGATCCCCCTGCTGTTTGACCCCTTGATCAGCGATTATGATAAACAGGTGTTTGAGCGGCGCAAATTTGCTGAAAATTCACACCAGGCCAACCGCCTGCTGGCCAAAGAAAGCCGTCTGCTGCAGGCATCTGACCTGGTGCTTGCCGATACCTTTGAACATGCCCGTTTTTTCAAAGAGGTCCTGAAAGCCGATCCCCGCCGGATTTGTGTGCTGCCTGTGGGCGCGGAAGAGGATCTGTTTTATCCGGACAAAAATGAATCTGCACAATCTCCTGGATGGAACAATGCCCCCCCTGAAATACTTTTCTATGGCAGTTTTATTCCGTTACAAGGCCCACAGTTCATTGCTGATGCTGTCCGCCAATACCAGGGACCTGCTGTAAACTGGGTCTTTCTGGGTGACGGCCCTCTTTTGGAAAAATGTCAAAAGATAACGGCCGGGCTGCCCAATGTGTCTTTTGAAAACTGGCTGCCCTATCTGCAGTTGCCATCCCGGATCCGCCGCGCCGATATTCTGCTGGGTATTTTCGGGGACACACCAAAAACCGGACGGGTGATTCCCAACAAGGTGTTTCAGTCCATGGCCTGCGGCCGGCCGGTAATTACCGCTGCAACTCCTGCATATCCCCGAAGCCTTCTGGAAAACAGCGGCAGCGGGATCATCTGGGTGGATCCTGCAAATCCAAAACAACTGGCTGACGCCGCAGCCCTGCTTGCAGGCAGCCATGAGGAACGGCAGAAAAAAGGGGTCCAGGCATATCAAAGCTTTAACCGGTATTTTTCCTTGTCCCGGCTGCGGGCAGAACTGGAAAAAATTCTTGCACAGCTACCCTTTGAAAACATGCAAAAAAAAATCAACCACAAGGGAAAAAATCCATGAAGCATATTCTTGTCACCGGCGGGTGCGGGTTCATTGGAAGCAATTTTATCCATTATGTGCATAAAAACAAACCTGACTGGCATGTTTTTAACCTGGATGCCCTGACCTATGCCGGCAATCCTGCCAACCACAGCCATCTGGAAGATGATCCCAGATATACCTTTGTCCATGGCAACATCTGCGATACAGATCTGTTGACAGACCTGTTTGACAGCCACGGGTTCGACGGGGTGTTCCATTTTGCGGCGGAATCCCATGTGGACCGTTCCATTGCCGGACCGGAGGTGTTTGTGCATACCAATGTCACAGGCACGTTCCGGCTGCTGGAAGCAAGCCTGGCCCATGTCAGAAAAAACACAGGCAGTTTGTTCCGGTTTGTCCATGTGTCCACGGACGAGGTTTACGGCAGCCTGGGGTTTGATGACCCCGCATTTACCGAGGCTGACGCGTATGACCCCTCCAGTCCCTATTCCGCGTCCAAGGCGGCATCTGATCATTTTGTCAAAGCCTGGTACAAGACATTCGGCCTGCCCGTGGTGGTGACCAACTGTTCCAACAACTACGGGCCCTTTCAGTTCCCTGAAAAACTGATTCCCCTGATGATCCTCAATATTCTGGACCAAAAACCGCTGCCAGTCTACGGCAGGGGCATAAATATCCGGGATTGGCTGTATGTGGAAGACCACTGCGATGCCCTGGTGCGGGCCTTTGAAAAAGGGGAGAACGGAGAGACGTATAATATCGGCGGGGGGGAAGAGAAAACCAACCTGGCGGTGGTGGAAACCATCTGCGATCTGATGGATGCCAGAACCGGGCGGCCCTTGGGCAGCAGCCGGGACCTGATCTCCTTTGTGGCGGACCGGCCCGGCCATGATATCCGGTATGCCATCAACCCGGACAAATCCGCTGAGAAAATCGGATATAAAGCCGGCCATTCCTTTGCGCAGGCCCTGTCCGCCACCATCGACTGGTACCTGGAAAACATGGACTGGGTCAGGTCTGTTCAGACCGGGGCCTACCGGGAATGGATCAAAACCCATTACGGCACGGCACCATAAAAAAGGTGTAGGGATTTTTTTATTTTTGACTTGCTTTTTTTTAAATTCTGGATTAGGTCTGATAACATAGCGATTCCTGGTGGTATAGTGATCCTGGTTTCTGTCGTTATCAACTGCGCAATGACTTAAATTGTTTTTTTATCCACGCTGTTTTCGCCATACGTCTGCATCTCTTTTTTCGGTCTGGATCTCCTTTTTATAAAAAAAACACGGAATCGTCAGGGGGTCAGGGATAATCCTTTTTTTCATAAGAGGAAAAGTTACCGTTCAATCAGAAAAGGAGAAAAATGTCATGATAAGAAAAATGAATTTTGTAAAAATTGTGCTGATAGGATTGTTGCTGCTGGGTTTCATGGTCCCTGCTGCGACTGGTGCCGGAAAGGTTAATATCAATACGGACAGCAAAGAGCAGTTGATGACACTCCATAACATCGGAGATGTGGTGGCTGACAGAATCATAGAATACCGCAAAGCCCATCCATTCAAGACCCCGGAGGATATCATGAAGGTGAAAGGGGTGGGCCAGAAAACCTTTGAAGCCAATAAAGACCGCATTGTGGTTAAAGATGAATGATGAGATTTTAGACTGTCTGTCCCTGATTCCCTGTGTTTAAAAAATCATTGCTTGCACAATGCAGATTTTGTATTATTTTTGAAACCCATGCGGTATAAAGCATGGGTTTTTTGTGCGTGGCCGGACAGTACAATTTTTCAGACACACATGATATTTACAGGCGCAGGCAAATAAAAAGAGGATGCAGTGGACAGAGTAAAACAGTTTCGGAAAACATCATTCTGGGTGATATCGGTTTTCATGCTGGCAGTGGCTGCAGCCTTGGGGGCGGCAATCTGGTTCGGCCTTGAACAGGTGGCTGTGGCAGCTGCACAGGATGGGCAAAAATCAGTGTTCGTCAACCAGGTACAAGAGATGGCCGCCCTGCTGCAGGCAAAATTTTATGTGTGGGTCCTGCCGGCGGCGGCCGGGGCCATGCTGATACTGGGCTGGATTCTCTGGCTTTTGCTGGGCGTGGTTCTGGCCCCTGTGGTCAAGGCCCCTGAGCAGGCGGAATCTGCCGGGACCACACCCAAACCCGGGAAAAAAGATTTTCTGGACCAGAAAATCCAGCAGGACCGCAGGCAGCGACTGTTTCTTCACACCCTGTCCGTGCTCCAGCGGGAAGGCCGGCTCCTGGACTTTTTTGATGAAGACCTGGCCCGGTATGAAGATGCCCAGATCGGGGCAGCAGTGAGAAGCATCCAGGAGGACTGCAAGCAGGCCGTGAAAAAATATATTGATCCCAGGCCGGTGGTGGATTCAGATGAAGGACAGCCCATAACCATTGCAGCGGGATTTGACATGGATGCCATAACCCTTGTGGGACATGTGACAGGAGATCCCCCCTTTGAAGGTATTGTAAAACATCCGGGATGGAAAGCCGGCAAAAAAGAGATCCCGAAACTGTCAGACATCCAGGACCCCGCCGTCATCACCCCCGCAGAAATACAGATCGGGGTCAGAAGTTAACTTTTTTACCTTTTTTGTACAGATTGGGGTCAGAAGTTAATTTTTTTACCCTTTTTGGGGCAAACCCTATAGCAAACCAAACAGCAAATTATACGTATTGCTTTGGCAGAAAAAAATTTTTCGGGATAAACAGCAGGAACATAAGCATTTTGGATTTTCAGGACAAGCAATATATTATCGGAATCGATCTGGGCACCACCAATTGTGCGGTATCCTATGTGGATGTGGCAGGATATAAAGAAGCAGTATCTGCACAGTCAGGCAAAAAACAGCCGGACACCCCGGACAAGGGCCAGTGGATCAAACCTTTTTTGATTCCCCAGCTCACAGGTCTTGGAGAGTTTACAAAAATTCCCGTGCTGCCCTCGTTTTTATATGTTCCCGGTGAATATGATATCTCAAAAGAGGTGCTCAAACATCCCTGGAAAAAGCCTTTGGACATGTTTGCCGGGGCGTTTGCCCGGGACCATGGTTCCAAGATTCCCGCCCGCCTGGTCTCTTCCGCCAAAAGCTGGCTGTGCAATGCTGCTGCGGACCGGACAGCGAAAATCCTGCCCTGGGGCTCCCAGGGCGTGGAAAAAATCTCTCCTGTGGATGCCACAGCCCAGTACCTGTCCCATATCCGGTCTGCATGGAACCATTTTGTCAAAGATGAGGACAAATTCATTGAAAACCAGTTTGTGGTGATTACCGTCCCGGCCTCATTTAACGAAGAGGCCCGGGACCTGACCATGGCCGGTGTTGAAAAAGCGGGCCTGTCCGGCGCGGTGACCCTGCTGGAGGAACCCCTGGCCGCCTTTTACAGCTGGCTGATCCGCCATGAGTCTGACTGGGACCAGCAGGTGAAAGCGGATGATCTTATCTTTGTGTGTGATGTGGGCGGGGGCACCACTGACTTCAGCCTTATTTCCCTGAAAGCCGGAGAACAGGGTACCCCCCGGTTTGAACGCCTGGCTGTGGGGGATCACCTCATCCTCGGGGGTGACAATATCGACCTGGCCCTGGCCAAAATTGTTGAATCCAGGTTTCCCTCCGGCACCACCCTGACACCGGACAAGTGGAAAACCCTGTGCCACCGGTGCAGGGAAGCCAAGGAACGTATCCTGGAAAAAAAGGAAAAATCGGTGCGCATCACCATCAAGGGGGAGGGCAGGGCGCTGATTTCCGGCACCCTGTCAGCGGACCTCACCAGAGGCGATGTGGAAGGGGTGCTGCGCAGCCGGTTTTATCCGGATGTGGCATCCACCGAGCTGAAAGAGGAGGATCAGGGCAGGGAAATTGCCGATTTCGGTCTGCCTTTTGAAAAAGAATCCGCAGTGACCAGGCATATTATCCGGTTTCTGGAAAACCACAGGGACAATGTCCGGCAGAGTCTTGGCAAGGATGCGCCCCTGCCTGATTTCATCCTGTTCAACGGCGGCACCCTCAAGCCGGATCTTGTCCAGACCAGAATCAAAGAAGCCATCCGGCGGTGGTTCCGCACCAGTGATTCCTTCAGGCCCAGAATTCTTGAAAATCCGCACCCGGACCTGGCCGTGGGGATCGGGGCGTCCTATTACGGCCTGGTCAAGCAGGGCATCGGGGTAAGGGTGGGCTCCGGCAGCCCCAGAAGTTATTATCTGGGAGTGGGAATAGAATCAGGTCCAGCCCGCAGCGCAGTCTGCCTGGTGGAGCGGGGCCTGGATGAAGGGTCTGTGATCGATCTGCCGGACATGGCCTTTGCAGTGCGTGCCAACCAGCCGGTCAGTTTTGATGTGTACAGCTCAAGCTATCGGTCCGGTGATACCGCCGGCAGCATTGTTCCCATTGATGACACCCTCACCCCCATGGCGCCTGTCCAGACCATCATCCGGTTTGGTAAAGACGGGGACAAAAAAGCCATCCCCGTGACCATGGGGGCGGAATATACGGAAATGGGCACCCTGTCCATGTACTGCCACTCCCGGGTGAGCGACCACCGGTGGAAGCTGCAGTTTCAGCTCCGGGACCAGGCAGGGGGTCTGGAGGCGGCTGAAACAGAGGTGTATGATGACAGCCTTATACAGGATGCCTGTCACAAGGTGTATGCGGTATTTTCAGATCCTGATGGTTCAGGACTCCAGTCTGTGGCCAGGCAGGTGGAATCTGTGGTAAACCAGGGAAAGGGCAGCTGGCCGTTGTCCTTTTTGCGCACCCTGGCAGACCAGCTCATTGACGCCGCCCCCCTGCGGTCCCAGTCTGCTGCACATGAAGCCAGGTGGCTGAACCTCACAGGATTCTGCATGCGCCCGGGTTTCGGGGATGCCTTTGACCAGGACCGGGCCGGAAAATTGTGGAAAATTTACCTGGAGGGACCGAAATTTGAAAAAGCCGTCCAGAACCGCCTGGAATGGTGGATTTTCTTCAGGAGAATAGCCGCCGGCATGAAAGCCGGACAGCAGCGGCAGTTTTTTCAAAACATTGCCCCGGTGCTGGTGAAGTCCAAAACAAAGCTGCCTCCCCAGGAGGAGGTGGAGTTGTGGATGGTGGCCGGCAATCTGGAGCGGCTTTTGATCAAAGACAAGGTGCGCCTGGCAAAAGCGCTGCTGCCCAGGATAAAACCGGGCAAGTCCCAGGACCGGCTGCTCTGGACCCTTTCCCGGCTGGGAGCAAGAGACCTTTTATACGGATCAGTGGACCGGGTGGTTCCCCCGGCAGAGGCGGGCCGGTGGATCACACAGATCATCAGACATCCTTGGAAGAAAAATGACCAGGTGCATTTTCCCGTGGCTGAGATGGCCAGGAAAACCGGGGACCGCACAAGGGACCTGGAACCCGGCCTTGCAGACACAGTCATCAGGTGGCTGCAGGACCAGAAAGCACCACCCGGCCTGGTGGAAATGGTCAGGGAAAAGGCCCCCAGGGCCGCAGCAGACAGAAATCAGCAGTTCGGGGAAAAGCTGCCCCTGGGCCTGGTATTACATTGACATCCTCCCTGCCTGAAGGGATATTTTTTTTGCAGTGTTTGGATAAACACACAATTAATGTAAAATCATTAAAAAAGTGTTTGACAAATATTTGGTTTGCCTGTATTCTTCAGGGGTTCTTTAAAGGAGAGTTTTGAAATAAAAACCCCCGGAAAAAGAAGCGGTTTTGATCTTTGAAAATTGGTCAGTGATAAAGTTTGAAGCGGGTCTTAAACAAGACCTTAAAGAGTTTTAGAAGGCTTATTGAATTAAGCCAAGTAAGGATTTAACTGGAGAGTTTG
>JAZBPL010000214.1:0-2497 GCA_036351635.1 Desulfotignum sp. | reverse complement strand
GGGGATACCCCGACCGGCAGGGCAACGGTCTTCAAAACCTTGACAAATGTTTCAGGAGAATCGATTCGTTCCAGGTACCACAGGTCGATGCACAGTTTGTCGATGATGACATTCCCGGTTTTGGGACAGGAGGTGTCTGCCCAGTCAAATCCCAGGATGACCCCTTCCCATTGTCTGGTCTGGTCATCCTGGCGGTAGACGATGGCGGCGGCGGTTTCAACCTCCGGGAGCCGGTTGGCCCGGTCTTTTTTGGAAGGATAGGTCACGGCATATTTTTTCTTGCCGGGTGTGGCGTTTAGCAGCACCATCAGGGCATCCTCCTTGCACCAGGGATCCACCCCATGTACAAAATATCCGTTGCTGCCGGGAGGGAAATGTGCCAGCACATAATCGGCCATCAAAATCCCGGAAACCACCCCGGGGCAGTAGTGGTCATGGAATTCAAAAGCCCGTATTACCCGGGCTGGTGCCCTGGATGCCACGGCATTGGCAATGGTGATGACCCGGAAGGCATTGTCCCCGAATATCCGGCCGGCCATCCGGGTTTCAAAGGCTTTTTTATGCTGATAAAGATATTCGGCATCGATCCGTTCCACGGTCCGGATGCCGAATATCTCAGGGGCTATGGCATCAGGGAATTTTTGAGGATCGGATCCGCCCGGGCGGTTCATCTCCAGATAAGCGCACCACCCGGATGCCTGGTCATGGACGGCAACCCACAAAGGATCCCAGGCAGCGGCATGGATTTCAACCAGGGTATTTTTTCCACGGCTGGCGCTGGTGACCGCTGCCAGGCCGTCAAGCGCCCCCTGAGTGGGCATGCCGAACATTTCAGAATATCCTGCATTGGTCAGAACGATGAGATGGTTCTTGTCCGGGGCGGTACCCGTGTTCTGGATCATTTCCAGGGACAGGTCCGCTGCAAACTGTCCCACGGCTTTCCAGCGGGTGTAAACCGATTCGGAAGACGGTCCATCAGCGGCAGACTGTCCAAAACATACCCCGGATCCGGCGGTAAGGGCAATGATGACCAGAAAAGCCGTGATGGCGGCGTGCCGGTTTTTAATATATGTCATGTTTTTTTCCTTTTCCTTTTCATTTGAAAAAACCATTTTACAATTTGAATAACCCGTCAGGGGCCTGTCCGAAGCCTTCCTCCGGGCTGGTATAAAACCATTTTTTTTGGGTTTTTACAGAAAAGACAGGCTGTCCTTGAGGGTGCCGGATGTTCGTGATTGACCCCGCAGAGACTCGCTGGTATAAGGAAAGAGAAAGCCTTTCTGACGATCAGCCATCGGCAGAAAACGGTTTTCATCCCGGAAGGCGGTACGGCTCTTTGACCGGACCCTGTGCCGCCTTCCTTTTCTTATCGGTTATGTCATTTTCTGTGTCTTGTTCAACATCCTGTTCAAAAAAAAAGGCCAAGAATATCTGGACAGGGACGTTCTCCTGTCCGACCTTCTTGGCCTTGGGTTCAACAACGTAAAAATATCTTGATTCAGCCGCCTGCAATTTCAATTGCAGAATTGGGGTCAATCTATGTAAAAAAAAATCTCCTGTCAAGAAATAATTGACATCATGTCAGCCTGGCCATGTCCGGATTGTCTTTTCCGGCCAGCCGTTCCGCCAGTACCATGCCGATCATGGCCAGGCATTCCATGTCAAGATATTTTGCCGCCTGTTTTTCTAACAGCAGGGAGCAGTCCGCCGGAAAATCCTCGTCCGCATCGTTGAAAATAAGATAGATCCGGACCCTGGGAAGGGCTTCGAACATATAAGACAGATCGCAGGAGATCCCGATGTCACAGGGTGTTCCCCCCAGGTGCCGGCACCCGGCCGCCAGTTCGGCGATCCGGCCGGCAAAAGCCCTGGAAACCGGTTTCCGGGCCGTATTGTCAAATCCCTGCACATAAGGGGCCGCATCCCTGAAATCCCGATATGTCACCAGTTGTCTGTCATCTTCGGGCCTGTCCGGGCTCAGCAGCAGATACTGGCACAAAATGACAGACACCGAATGAGGGGGCCGGCGGCTCTTTTGATCAGTAATATCCAGGGGCGTGACCTTATAGACTTCATTAAAAAAAGGGATGAAGACGGTCTGTGCCTCCACGCGGATCCCCAGCAAATCCTGTTTTCCCGTCAGGTCCAGGCCGGCCACCCGGGCCAGATAGTCCTGGTAGATTTTTTCAAAAACCGGTGCCTTGGATGTCATGAACAGTGAAAGTCCTTTGTTTTATCAATATGTGGAAAAATTATATTACCATATTGATGATCCATTGAACATATCCATGGTGTCTCTTTCTGCTCCGGGTTTTTTTGTTGACAGGCAGATACCGGGTATTGTAAGTCATGCAGAGACGTAATGCAGCCGGGAAAGATTTAATAAAACCATGAAGGTTTTCCCCAATTGTCAATAGGGATAGCTTTGTGGTTTTTTTGTTTATGGATGATTCAGAGCAGGAGATGCTGATATGATAATGGATGGAAAAATCTGGCC
>JAZBPL010000213.1:0-6414 GCA_036351635.1 Desulfotignum sp. | reverse complement strand
TTTTTCTGCCAGCTGCATGCCGGTCACATGCGGCATGTGCATGTCGGTGATGACCAGATCAAACTGATATGGGTCTGTTTTAAAGGCTGTCAGGGCATCCGGACTGCCGGTAAAGGAGGATATGGTATATCCCAGTCGTTCCAGCATCTGCTTTTCCAGGTGAATGATCGGGGCCTCATCATCCACCAGCAGGATATGTTCCGTGCCGGTGGGAAGCGGCTGCAGCTGTTTTGCAGGGGCAGTGCCCGCCGGTTTCTCCATCACCGGCAGGAAGACATGAAAGCAACACCCATTTCCAGTTTCACTGTAAACCCTGATATCCCCCCCATGGGCTTTGACAATGCCGTATACGGTTGCCAGGCCGAGGCCGGTGCCCTTTCCTTTTTCCTTGGTGGTGAAATAGGGATCAAAGATCTTGTTCATGACAGCAGGGTCGATGCCGGGGCCGGTATCGGTTACCGACAGGACCGCATACCGGCCGGATGCCAGCTGAACAGCCGGGTCATCCTTGTGACGGAAATCGATCTGCCCGAGTTTTACAGTTATGGTCCCCCCGAAGGGTTCGACTGCATGAAAGGCATTGGTGATCAGGTTCATGGCGATCTGGTGGATCTGGGTGGGATCTGCCATGACAGGACCGCAGTCGGTCTGGATATCCTTTGCGATTGTGATATCCGCCGGAATGGTGGCCCGGCAGAGTTTCAACACCTCTTTGAGTATTTTCTGGATATGCACCGGTATCGGCAGGTGTTCCGACTGCCGGCTGAAAGACAGGATCTGCTGGACCAGTTCTCTGCCCCTGGTGCCGGCGTGGAATATCTCCCGAATGTTCTGGTGTTCCATGCTGCCCGGGGGAAAGTCATCCAGCATCATTTCCGACAGCCCCACTATGGGAAACAGCAGATTGTTGAAGTCATGGGCAATGCCGCCGGCAAGGGAGCCGATGGATTCCATTTTCTGGGCCTGGTGGAGCTTTTCATCGATTTTTTTCTTTTCAGTAATATCGGTCAACTGCTCGATGATCAGTTTGATCTTTCCGTTATCATCCAGTACCGGATTGCTGGTACATAAAAAGTCCCGGCCCAGCTCAGGAATGTATTTTTCAACGACCTCCATTTTTTTGCTGCTATATGCCCTGGAAGTGGCACAATAATCACAGGGGGCTGACCTGCCCAGCAATTCATAACATTTCTTTCCCCGGACCTGCTCCTCGGTCAAGCCGAGGATTTCATATCCGGCACGGTTATACTGTACCATGGTATGATCGGGAAGCTGAACCCCTATAATATCTTTGATGGAATCAAGAACCCCTTCCAGCAGTTTTTTCTGGGACCTTACATCCATTTCCGCCTGTTTGCGTTCAGTGATGTCCCGGACCCATTCCATGAACATATCAACCCGGCCGTCATTGTCCAGAATCGGAATCACGCGCATGTCAACCCACTTGCCATCCGGCAGTCTGATCTCTTTTTGAAAAGGCTGGCAGGTCTCCAGAACGGTTTTTGCCCGGCAGTCCGGACAGATGTCGTCAAAATTCCGGTAGGTTTTGTAGCATTTGGTATGCAGCACCTGTTTTTCTTTTGGCACGGCGGCAAATCCCTGCCAGTTGCTGTATAAAATATGCATAGCGGGGTCATGAATGGAGACCATATCCGGCACCACCGCCAGCAACCTTTCATAGCGGCCCTTGTTTTCCTGAAGGGCCGTTTCCAGGGCAGCCTTTTGGGTTTGAAGGCCCAGGATCTCCTGCTTCAATTGCTGAACCGTTTTTTCCAGATCCTGGTATGAGGGTTTTTGTGACATGATCTCCTCTATGATTTAAGGGTTCACACCAGTATGCCAAGCCATAATGACCGAGACAGATTCATCCATTGCCACTCCTTTCTGAGGGGCCTTGTGCAGGGGCTGCGCTGTGCGGCGCTGACCGGTACCGGGGCAGATAGATGTGAAAAGTGGTTCCGGTTCCAGATGCGCTGGAAACATGGATAAATCCGTTGTTCTGCTGCACAATGCCATATACGGAGGCAAGGCCAAGACCCGTGCCTTCCCCCACATCCTTGGTGGTATAAAAGGGTTCGAACAGATTTTCCAGGGTTTTTTCGTCCATGCCGCAGCCGGTATCACTGACGGCCAGCCGGACAAAATCACCTGGTACATATGCTTTGTGGTCTTTGCAGAACGCCGGATCAAAGGTTGTTTTGTCTGTTTTAATGGTCAGTGTGCCCCTGCCGCTGACAGCGTCCCGGGCATTTGTGCACAGGCTGGTCAAAATCTGGTTGATCTGGGCGGGGTCCATTTTTACAGGCCACAGGTCGTCTGTCGGCTGCCATATCATGTCGATATCTTCCCCGATGAGCCGGTCCAGCATGTTCAGAAGGCTGTCGACGGTGCGGTTCACATCAAGCACTTCCGGATGGATCATCTGTTTTCTGGCAAACGTCAGCAGCTGCCGGGTGAGGTCGGCTGAACGCGTGGCAGCGTTATGGACCTCCCTGAGACTGGCATACATCTGTCCGGATGGATCCACCTCCTCCATGGCCGCCTGGGTGTAGCCCAGGATCACGGTGAGCATGTTGTTGAAATCATGTGCCACACCCCCGGCCAGGCGGCCCACAGATTCCATTTTACGGGCCTCGGCCAGTTCCGTTTCCAGGGCCATGCGGTCACTGATATCCAGGTTGACCACAATGGCACCGTCCACCTCCCCATTATCATCCCGCACCGGTGCGGTGTAGTTCAGGATAGTTTTTCGCCGGCCGTCAAAGGCTTCTATTTCCAGCAGCTCATCCATGATGGTGACGCCTTCCCGGATGGTTTTGGCCAGGGCCCAGTCATCCGGATCAACCGGTGTGCGGGAGGGCAGGTGCCATGCCCTGAAAACGCCGTATTCAGAAATGGGTACCTTTGGTTCAGCCCCCCAGATTTTCACCCCCATGGGATTGCCCCGGAGCAGGGTGCCGTTTTTGTCGGCAAACCACAACCCGATGGGCAGGATATCAAAGATTTTCTGGAGCAGACTTTCCTGCTTCCGCAGTGCCTGCTCATTGTGTTTTCTTTCTGTGATATTGCGTGTGTTGAACAGGATTTCTCTGGCCGTGCCGGTGTCATCTGTGATGAAACGGCCGATGGTTTCAAACCACAGATAGCTGCCGTCAGCACACCGGTAACGGTATTCAACCTTTGGGTTGTCCTTTTCTTCTGCCAGAAATTCTTTGAACGCCAATGTGACTTCCGGCAGGTCGTCCGGATGGACCAGTTCCAATACATTTTTTCCCATCAATGCATCCAGACCATATCCCAGTATTTTATGAGACGCTCCGACAAATGTGAAATTGCCCGAAAGATCGGTAACCGCCACCAGATCGAGCATATTATCGGAAATGGTTTGCAGCAGCTGATTTTTTTTCTTTAATTTGTCTTTGATTCGGTTGATGTGGGTGATGTCGATATAGGCGATGGCCACCCCATATCCCTCCAGCGGGATTGGTGCGGCATTGACTGTTATCCAGGTGATGGGCTCCTTGTGTTTGCGGATTCCCATTTCAATATTTTCAACTAGGCGGTTTTCTTTCAGGGCCCGGGTACTGGCATATTCTCCTGCGGGCATGGGAGAGCCATCTTCCCTTACAATCTGCCATTCACGGCTGTCAATTTTTCTTTGGGTATGTTCCTGTCTGGACAACCCCAGAATTTTTTCGGCAACCGCGTTGCTCTCCACAATACTGCCTGCATGATCAGATACCGTAATCCCGATGGGCAGCACGTCAAACAGGGTTTTGTACCTTATTTCACTGGCCTGCAGCCGGGTTTCCAGCTGCTGAACCCGTTTTTCCAGCGCTTCATATGTGGGCTTGTTCGACATGATGACATCCTGTATTTTGTATCCGACACCCCATGGTTGATTACTTTATAAATTTTTTTTAAAAAAAAACCATATCATCTTTGCCGGTGTATGGGAATACGAAACAGCGGTTTTACGACAGGGCCTCATGTGTCAGGAATTGACAGATTTCATCATTACCCGGTGATTTGCCCAAATATGCGACTGTCTGCGTCATATCGACATCTTTGAAATAGCACAGCTGTTCTCTGAAGAGCTTGGCGTTAAAAGCACCTTTGAAGATCTGTCCGGTCTTGTCAATCAGCTCCAGTAAAGAAATATGATATTTCAGCAGAAAATAAAGGTCCACATAATCTTTCCACTGACACCGCCTGCCCAGTGCATAAGCTTTCATGCTGCCGAGATGGATCAGATCCGGCATTTTCAATTGTGCAAATTGCCAGAAGTGATCGGCCCTGACCGGGAATGGGAAACAAAAAAAAGTGAGTTTGACTCCACTGACGATCACCGTGAGTTCATCTCCTGTGGATACCAGTGTTTGGTCAATGGTCATTCCGTGCTTCAGAATAAGGTTTGTCAGTGAACGGGTATGGATGTCACCGGGAGATGCCAGGTCAAAATCAATGGATTTTCTGTGGCCGATCTGCAAGGCAATGGCGGTTCCGCCGCACAGATAAAAATGGTTGAATACGGGCAGCAGCTGTGATGCCAGGTGACGTTGGTCCGAGTTTAGAATATTCTCATGCATGGCGGTCAAAATAAAGACGGAAAAAATGGATGGTCTGGGGCCGGTAATTGGTGCGGGGTCCTGCTGTCTGAAGGTCAAAAATCTGTTTCACTTCCTGAATGCCCCATTCATCGATCAATGCCAGAACATCTTCCCAGTTGCCCCGGCTTAGGATGCCTTCCACCACGGATTTTTTTGACAACCGTCTCCAGTCGCCTGTTCCCCACCATAAATGGGTCCGGGGGGCGATCAGGCGCTGATATTGTTTATGGGTCAAAGGCGCGTTCATCCAGTTCTCCAAGTGGAAACCCCGTCATTCATGTCGGGGAGGAAACTTGGCTTGCACCCTGAAGGGCATAAACAAAATTATACCCGTTCTGACGGGATATGATTTTGCAATACTTCCAAGAAATTCCCTGCACGGTTTCCGTATTAGTTTGAATATTAAAGCTGCCGGACTTCCGGACTGCCACTCTACCAAAATATGTACCTTTCTTCTTACCAGCAGGAACGATTGCTTTAACCATATCCCCGGTGGCAAAACCCTTTACCGTCTTTTGGGCCATTAAGGTTCCCCGGGGAAAACCGTATTTGTCCACACGGCTTCTTTGGTAACTGCCCCGGCCCATGGCCTTTGTCAGGAACACGTTTTGTTTCCAGCCTGATACCGCATCCACCTGGCCTGTGCAGGCAGCATCCAAACAATGGGTTTTGGGTATATCAAGCCGGAACCGGTTGTATTTTGTCCTGCCACCGGTTGCGCATTCCACCGGCAGGCCCAGGCCCCTGAGTTCAAAAAAGATAGCGTTCCTGGTTGCGTTTACAGCCGCTGTTGATGCAAGGGAGGGCCTTTTACCTTCCAGGAGCCTGGTGGCGTTTTGTAACCGGACCTGATCTATCTTTTTTCGGGATCTGGATAAAAGGTTGATCCAGTCTGCCGGCTGCAGGTTCTTTTTTGAGTCCTGGTTACAGGTTTTGCAGGCAATGGCCAGGTTACTGATCCGGTTTGATCCTTTATCCCCTTTTGAGGGATTGCGGGGAACAAAATGCTCAATCTCCAAGACTGGATCCTTACTCAAGCCATTGCAGTAGGCACAAATCCGTTTGTATTTTTCAAGCAGGTATTCCTTTACCTCGTACCCGAACAGTGTGCCTTGCTGATACTCGATCCCTGAAATGTCCGGGTTCTGCAGCTTCTGAGTATCGAACCGGACCCGTTCCAGGACAATGTCTGTGACCGGGCAGAACCTTTGATACTTCTTTACCCAGGACAGTGTATTATCCACCCGTGAGTTAAGACTTGGCGCAAGCCATCCTTTAGGCCGATGTCTATTATCGAACCTGGGCTTGCGGTACCAGAGGTTAGCGGTTCTCCGCCTTCTCCGGTAATTGGATCTTTGATCAAGTTTCTTCCTGATCGATGATCCCCGGTGGGCCAATTCCGACAGATGTAGGACATGGGCATGAGCGCCATCCTGTCGAACCAGGGCCATGCCCGTAGTTTTGGCTCCTGGATCAATTTTCACATTAACCGGCTGAACACAGCTTTCTGCTCGGATCCGGTCAACGAGTCTGATGGTGAATGGAAACATCTGGTGAACCCGGGCCCGGCCTTGAGCCAGGAATTTTCTTGCCCTGGCTGGATGACACGGCATTAAAGGTTCACCTTTCTTGTCAATTACAAAAACACGGCTTACGCCGTTCTCCGCATTAACAGCGGGTGACGGTTCAACCCTGGCATCGGTTGAACTCTCCCCTCGGGATTGTTGCACAGCGGCTATATGCCCGGACCCGTTTCGTCCACACCCCTGTAGGTTGTCTGCAACCCGGGCTTCAAGAGGGCGGG
>JAZBPL010000212.1:0-16115 GCA_036351635.1 Desulfotignum sp. | reverse complement strand
TGCATGCATCGGATGCCCGCCGGACCAGCACCCGGATGACTGGTTCTGTGCATGGCGGTTTACACTGGAATAAAAATGCAACAAGGTGTCGTTACAATTATAACAATCATGGCCTGATGGACCACAACAAAGAATGAAAGCTGTTAGCTGTTAGCTGTTAGCTGAGTATTGAGGGCTTTCATATAAGCAATCATGATTTGAGAGACCACAATAGATGATAAAAATTAAAGCAGTCAGGTATTCACTTAATCACTTAATCACTTAACACTTAATCACTTAAAACTTACCACTTAAAACTTAACACTTTTATAAGGATTTCTATTATGGGAGCCACATCAGACAATATCCAGATGCTGAAGCAAAAAGAGCAGGAAGTTCTGAAAATGGGTGGTGACGCAGCATTGGCCAAACGCCAGGAACAGGGACGGCTGAATGCCAGAGAACGCCTTGAATGTTTGTTTGATAAAGGCAGCTTCAGGGAACTGGATATGTTTGTCACCCACCGGTGCACCAATTTCGGCATGGAAAAGGTACAGATACCCGCGGACGGTGTTATCACAGGCCATGGAAGGGTGAACGGCAGAATCGTTTTTGCCTATGCCCAGGATTTTACAGCCCGGGCAGGTTCGCTGGGGGAAATGCAGGCCAAAAAAATATGCAAGATCATGGACATGGCTTTGAAATCCGGTGCCCCGCTCATCGGCATGAATGATTCAGGCGGTGCAAGGATTCAGGAGGGTATTGATGCCCTGTCCGGATACGGGGAGATCTTTTTCAGAAACTCTGCCTGTTCAGGGGTTGTCCCCCAGATATCGGCCATCATGGGACCCACTGCCGGCGGTGCGGTGTATTCTCCTGCCATGACCGATTTTGTTTTCATGGTTAAAAAAAGTGCGTACATGTTCATCACCGGTCCCAATGTCATAAAAGCTGTGACAGGAGAAGAGGTCACTTCTGAAGACTTAGGGGGGGCCATGGCCCATAATGAAAAATCCGGTGTGGCCCAGTTTGCCTGTGAATCAGATGAAGACTGTATCCTTCAGATAAAGACCCTGTTGTCCTATCTTCCTGCAAATAATATGGAAGATCCCCCGTTTGTTCCGCCCACAGATGCCCCTGACCGCATGGATCCATCTTTGGACACGGTGATTCCCGACAGTCCCAACCGGTCCTATGATATGAAAAACGTGATCCGCTCCATTGTGGATGACGGGCAGTTTTTTGAACCCCACCAGTATTTTGCCAAAAATCTGGTGGTCTGTTTTGCCCGGCTCAACGGCCGGTCCATCGGCATTATCGCCAACCAGCCCAACCACCTGGCCGGGTGTCTGGATATCAATGCCTCGGACAAGGCCACCCGATTCATCCGGTTCTGTGATGCTTTCAATATTCCCATGCTTACCATTGCGGATGTGCCCGGGTATCTGCCCGGCTCCAACCAGGAATGGGGCGGCATCATCCGCCATGGGGCCAAACTGCTGTGGTGCTATTCCGAGGCCACAGTGCCCAAGCTGCTTTTGATCACCCGCAAGGATTACGGCGGATCCTACCTGGCCATGTGTTCCAAACACCTGGGTGCGGACATGGCCTTTGCCTGGCCCAGTGCTGAGATTGCTGTCATGGGAGCGGAAGGGGCGGCCAATATCATTCATGCAAGAGAGATCAAGGCGGCAGATGACCCGGCAGCCAAGCGCAGGGAAAAAATTGCCCAGTACAATGACCAGTTTTCCAATCCCTATTGCGCAGCTGCCAGGGGGTATGTGGATGCGGTTATTCAGCCTTGTGAAACACGGCCCCGGCTCATTGATGCCCTGGAAGCCATGGCCACCAAACGGGAAATGCGGCCGGCCAAAAAACATGGAAACATTCCAGTATAAAAAAGGGAGATTGCATGGATAATAAAAAACGGGCAGCCGCCATGGCTGCGGTGTATGCCCATATAAAAACCAGTGAAGAATGCCAGGCCCGGTTGCTTGCTGAACCAGGTGATGCAGCTGGGACCGGAATATTTGTGGGCCCGGGATTTTCCGGACCCGGTCCCAACATCTGGGGCATGACCGGACGTCAGTCTCAGATGCAGGCCAATACCATGATGCAGCTGCGGATGTTTAGATAGAAGCTGATGACAATAAATTATCGGGAGAAATAGCGATGAATGAACACACCCAGGTTAAAACCGTACAGATGAATTATGACACAGCCAGACCGGCAGCTGAAAATCCTTTGAAAGTGGAGGATATCTCCCTGCGGGACGGGCACCAGTCGCTGTTTGCCACAAGGGGCAGAACAGAAGACATGATTCCCGTGGCCGAGCGCATGGATGAGATCGGTTTCTGGGCCGTGGAGGTGTGGGGCGGGGCCACTTTTGATACCATGCACAGGTTTTTAGGGGAAGATCCCTGGCAGCGGCTGCGGACATTGAAGCGGTATTTTAAAAAAACCCCGTTTTCCATGCTGCTCCGGGGCCAGAACCTTGTGGGATACAGAAATTATGCAGATGATGTGGCAAAGCTGTTTGTGAAAAAAACCGTGGACAACGGCCTGGAAATATTCCGTACGTTTGATGCCCTTAATGACTACAGAAATTTTGAAACCGTGGTGCCGGTGATCAAAGAATGCGGCGCCCACTTCCAGGGCTGTATCTGTTACACCCTTACCGAACCACGTCTGGGGGGAGAGGTCTACAACCTGGATTACTACATCAAAAAGGCAAAAGAGCTGGAGGATATGGGTGCTGACAGTATCTGTGTCAAGGATATGGCCGGGCTGATGGCCCCCTATGATGCCTTTGCACTGGTCAGTGCCCTGAAAGAGCATGTGAAACCATTGATTCACCTGCACAGCCATTTTACGTCCGGCATGTCTGCCATGACCCATCTCAAGGCAGTGGAAGCCGGGGTGGACATCATTGACACCTGTTTGACCCCCTATGCATACAGAACCTCCCATGCGGCTTTGGAGCCCCTGGTCATGACCCTTCTGGGCACCAGCAGGGACACGGGATTTGATATCGAGGCCCTGGCAGATATCAATGAAATTCTGGAAAAAGAGGTCATGCCCAAGTACAAGCATCTTCTGGATGACACCAAGGTGTCTCTCATTGACATCAATGTGCTGCTGCACCAGACCCCGGGCGGCATGCTTTCCAACCTGGTGAACCAGCTGCGGGAGATGGATTCTTTAGACAAGATAGACCAGGTGTACAGGGAACTGCCCAGGGTGAGAAAGGAGCTGGGCCAGGTGCCGCTGGTTACCCCCACCAGCCAGATTGTGGGCACCCAGACAGTGAACAATGTGCTGTTTGATACCAAAGAAGAGCGGTACAAGATGGTATCCGGCCAGGTGAAAGATCTGTGTTACGGGCTGTACGGCAAAACCTCCGTGCCCATAGATCCGGAGGTCCAGAAAAAAGCGTTGAAAGGTTATGCCAGGGGAGAAGAACCCATTTCCTGCCGCCCGGCCCAGGTGCTGGAGCCGGAACTGGAAAAAGCCCGTGCAGAGATCGGGGATCTTGCTGCAGATGATGAAGACCTGTTGCTGTATGCGTTGTTTCCTGTGACAGGCAAAAAATTTCTCAAGCAGAAATACGGCAGAGAGCAGGTACCGGACAGCCTTAAACCCATCACCCTGGAAGATGTCAAAAAACAGGATGCGTTGATCAAAAAAGCCAGAGCCGGGGAACTGGTGGAAAAGCCTGCCTATGAAAAAACGGAGAACACCCGGGTTTTTACGGTTTTTGTGGAAGGAGAATCCTTTGAAGTAGGGGTGGAGGAACAGGGCGGGACACCTGTGATCACCCATGCAGGCCCGGCTGTCAGTCCCCCTAAAGTGCCGCCACAGCCAGGACCTGGTGCCCGGGAACAAAAAACTGCATCCCCTGCTGCACCGGCACAACCGGCAGATCCCAGCCCAGACGTCAAACCTGCGCCTGCCCCGGCAGCTGCTGACACAAACGGCACTCCCATAAAGGCGCCCATGCCCGGCATGGTGATCAAATATGAAAAAAATGTGGGGGACACGGTGGCTGAAGGGGAAACCATTGTGGTCATCGAGGCCATGAAAATGGAAAATGCCCTGCCTGCGCCTGTGGCTGGTGTTGTTGCAGCCATACATTTTGATACAGGAGATTCTGTGGCAAAAGATGATGTGCTTGCGGTTATCAATCCTGCATGATTGACAAAAGAGGGGGGCTGCTTATTTTCTTGGGCTGAAGCCGTCAGACTACCAAAGGAGATAATAATGGCATTTGAAACCAAAGAAGAACTGCTTGAACGA
Source organism: Desulfotignum sp. (assembly GCA_036351635.1). Classification (GTDB taxonomy): domain Bacteria; phylum Desulfobacterota; class Desulfobacteria; order Desulfobacterales; family Desulfobacteraceae; genus Desulfotignum. The sequence continues at coordinate 11,840 of JAZBPL010000212.1, read as the reverse complement.
TACATTCAGATGGATAAGCCGGCCTGCCCCCACTGTGAACAAAAGATGACCCTGTGGGAAGTGCCGCCCATCAACTTTTCAGACGGGCTGGGATGGGGCACCCCATACCTGTTTGTCTGTTTCAACGATGACTGTCCTTCCTTCAAGGGTGGATGGCATCACCTCCAGGAAACCATGGAAGCGCCTGCCTCCTACCGGTGCATCAACGAACCGGGGCAGAAAAATTTTGAATACATGCCTGTGTTCAGCCCTGTGGGGGCCACCGGCGGGAAACTGGATGATGCCGCCCTCATTGAGCAGGAAGCAAAAAAAGAATTGACCAAAAAAACCTTTTCCATTCTCACCGATTATTATATCGCCAAAGACTGGGATGAGATTTTAAAAATTGTTCTGGATCCTGCCATACCCGGCAGGGCCCGGCTCAAGGCAGCTGAAATGGTGGGGGAACTCGGGGAAGTGGAAGCCATTGAACATTTGGTGAACCATAAATTTCCCACCCCGGTACTGGAAGAAGGGGTAAAGGCTGCGGTTGAACAGCTCCATGAACGCCATTTCACCAGGGAATGCCCCTATTGTGCGGAAATAATCAAAAAACGGGCCACGCTCTGCAGGTATTGCAACAAGGAAGTGCCCAGAGCATAGAGCGGTTTTATCTGTTGATTTTTTCCATATTAAAGGAACGGTAAATGATCATTTCCCGTTCCTTTTTTGTTTTATCAAAAGGCGTAAATGTAAGATCCGGCAGCATCATTGCGATTTTTTCCCGGGAGAAAATATCAGACATTTTTTTGCCAATGGTCCGGCCTGAAACAGTGTCCATGATGACGGCATTTTTCCCGTCCGTGGACACGGCAAAGGGAATCTGATAGTCATCCTGCAAAAGCCTTGCCCCTGCCAGGATTTCTCTTTCATAAGAACCGATGGAACCGGCCACACAGGTGATGGCCATGACCGCTTTTTCATGCACACGCACCACAAGATCAATGGATGAGCAGTAATCGTTCCCCTTGAACTGGACAGTCAGGGGCACGTCCACCAGGATCTCTTTTTTTTTGTATCCCCTGGTCTCCACCAGAAATTTTTCAAAGTTCTGGCGGCTCACTTCAGGCCCGACAATGTTGATATCTTTTCCAGTGATATAGTCTTTCATCTGTTCCATAATCAGTTTTTGATAATATCCTTTGTCATATGTTCATTGGTCTGGTGTAAGCCTGCCTCGACTTCAGTATGCTGGTTTTCACCCACACGGTCATCAGGGGATCCGGTTTGATGATGCAAACGCAGTCAGGTCGATGCGGGGGGCATCACTCCACAGGCCTTCCAGGTCATAAAATGTTTTGGCCCGGGTTTCAAATATATGGATGATGAGGCTGCCGTAATCCAGTAACGCCCATTCTCCTTCCTTGATGCCCTCAGCTCCCAGGGCAGTAATTTTATCGGCCTTGAGCCGGGTGATGATATGTTCGGCAATAGCGGTGACCTGGCGGTGGGAGCCGGCTTCCACGATCACCAGCATGTCGGTGTAGGAGGTATGCTGTTTGACATCAATGGCAATAACAGATCTGGGTTTTCTGTTGAATACAGCGGATAAATAGGGCGTGAATTCTTCTGAAAGCGCTGTCATAGGTATAATTTCCTTTTGCTGATAATCTTTTCCACCGGGGAGGGGACAAGTCCTTTTATGGAAAGATGGTGTTTCACCCGGTGGCGTATCATGGTGGATGAAATATCAATTTTTGGCACATGGCAGAGATATACAGGCTGCAGCCAGCTATGGATAAATTGTTTTTTTCCCCTGTTCCATGTGTATCCTTTTGATATGTTTTCGTCAAGAAAGGATGCAATGGCCCGGCGTTGTCCTGGTTCCCCCCTGGGCATCACAACAATGGGAACAGCTGCAAAAATGGCTTTGTGCTTTTTCCAGGAAGGGGTATCGAAAAATGCGTCTGACCCCATTAACAGAAAAAACCGGGTGTCCGGCCCGTGTTGTTTCTCAAAGGCATGGATGGTGTCTATGGTAAAGGAGGGGCCAGATCTGGACAGTTCAATATCTGATGCAGAAAATCCGTCCATGCCGGCCAGGCTTTGGTCCACCATGGCGTATCTGTCCTCTGCCGGCGCCAGGTTGGAATCGGTTTTGTGCGGGGGGGTTGCCGAAGGGAAAAAAAATATTCTGGAAAGATTGCACTGCTGTTTCACATGCCTGGCTATGCGGATATGGCCATTGTGAATCGGGTTGAATGTTCCACCAAAAAGCCCGGCATCCATGGGGTTACACGTGCGAAAGCCGGGTTGACAAAAGTTTTATAAGTGTGTCGATCCCTTTGCCGGTGATCGCTGAAATGGTATGGATTTCAAGGTCTGGCAAAGCGTTTCGAAAGCAGTTGACCCGGTGTTCGGTGCCGGTGAGATCAATTTTGTTGAGAACCACGATCTGGGATTTTTGGGCCAGAGAACTGCTGTAAAGGGCCAGTTCCCGGTTGATCATGGCAAAGGCGGCAAGGGGGGATTCCGGATCGATTGCACCGGCGTCAATGAGGTGGATCAATATGCCGGTGCGTTCGATATGCTTGAGAAATTTGATGCCCAGGCCGGTTCCCTGGTGGGCGCCTTCAATAAGACCGGGAATATCTGCCACGGCAAAGGGCTCACCAAATGGCGGCTCCACCATACCCAGGGTGGGGGTGAGTGTGGTGAACGGGTAATCGGCAATTTTGGGGCGTGCAGCAGACATGGCGGAAATAAGGGTGGATTTGCCTGCATTGGGCAGACCCACGATTCCGACATCTGCAAGCAGTTTCAATTCCAGCTTCAGTGTGATTTCAATACCGTGAATTCCCGGCTGGGAATACCTTGGGGCCCGGTTGGTGGAAGTGGCAAACCGTTTGTTGCCCCTGCCGCCCTTTCCGCCCCGGGCGATAATGACTTCTGTATGGGCATCAGTAAGATCGGCAATCACCTCTTTGGTGTCTGCATGGGTTACCAGGGTCCCGGGGGGGAGGTCGATATAACAGTGGCTGCCGTTTTTACCGTGTTTTTGCCGGCCCATTCCCGGAGACCCGTTTTCGGCCCGGCGCATTTTCTGGCGGCGAAAGTCATACAGGGTGCGTTTGCCCGGATCTGCCCGGAGAATGACATCCCCGCCGTCCCCGCCGTCACCGCCATCAGGTCCGCCCCGCTCAATAAAGCGCTCTCTGCGGAAAGAGGTGCATCCCGCACCCCCATCACCGGACCTGATGGTAATAACTGCTTCATCTACAAATTTCACGCGGCATAAACACTGACTTTTTTACGGTCCCGGCCCTGTCTTTCAAAGGTTACCACACCGTCAATCTTTGCAAAAAGGGTGTAATCTCTGCCCATGCCCACATTGTTTCCCGGATGGATTCTGGTACCCACCTGTCTGACAATGATATTGCCGGCCACCACTGCTTCTCCCCCGAATCGTTTGACCCCCCGGCGCTGGGCGTTTGAATCCCGGCCGTTCTTTGAACTGCCGGCTGCTTTTTTATGTGACATCTGTAAATCTCCTTTACGCTGAAATGGATTCGATTTTTATTTCAGTATAGGGTTGTCTGTGTCCCTGCATCTTTCGGTATCCCTTGCGGCGTTTATACTTGAAAACCAGCTGTTTTCTGTCCCGGCCCTGTTCCACAACATGGGCTTTTACCACCGCGTTTTCCACCAGGGGATTTCCCAGGGTAATATTTTCCCCGTCTGAAAACATGAGAACATCATTGAATTCAATTTGTGAACCTTCGGTGCCGGAAAGTTTTTCAACCTTCAGGGTCTGGTCTTCATGAACCTTGTATTGTTTTCCGCCGGTTCTGATCACTGCATACATGTATAAACTCTCCTTGTTAAATCAATACTTTTCACAAGCGTATAAAAAACTCTTTATATTATAAATTTCAATGAAATTTGTCAATGTAAAAATGTTAAGGCGCAGTTTTAAACAGATCCAGAAATTGGGCATACCCCTGTTTTTCAAGTTCTGCAGCCGGGACAAACCGCAGGGCAGCTGAATTGATACAGTACCGCAATCCTGTGGGGGGCGGTCCGTCACTGAAAACATGGCCCAGGTGGGAGTCTGCCAGAGGGCTGCGCACCTCGGTTCTGGCGGCAAAAATCAATTTGTTGTCAGTTTTCTCGGTCAGAGAAACCCCGCTTATGGGCCGGGTAAAACTGGGCCACCCCGTACCGGAATCAAATTTGTCCGTGGAACTGAAAAGCGGTTCTCCTGATACGATATCCACATAGATGCCCGGTTCCTTGTTGTCCCAGTAAGCATTGGAAAATGCCTGTTCCGTGCCGTCCTCCTGGGTGACATGGTACTGGATGCTGGTCAATGTTTTTTTAAGCTGCGCATCCAAAGGTTTGACAAAAGCGCCGGTGGTTTTTCCCAATTGCGTTTCAAACCTGGTCTTTGCCGCATCATCCCAGTTTTTATCCAAAAAACGGTCCCTGCCGGAACCGGCCCGGTAATATTTGTAGCGCAGGGGATTTTTCTTGTAATAGTCCTGGTGGTAGTCTTCCGCCGGATAAAATGTTTCCATGGGGCGAATCTGTGTGACAACCGGATCATTGAACAGTCCGGATGCCTCCAGGGCATCTTTGGCAGCAAGGGCTGCTTTTTTCTGCCGGTCATTGTGATAAAATATGGCAGAACCGTATTGTTCGCCGCGGTCCACAAATGATCCGCCTTTGTCGGTGGGGTCAATCTGCTGCCAGAAAACTTTGACCAGTGTGTCATAGGAAACCGTATCCGGGTCATAGGTGATCTGCACCACCTCGAGGTGGCCGCTTCTCCCGGAAGACACCGCCTCATATGTGGGATTCTCCAGGTGGCCCCCGGCATAACCCGATACCACGGATAAAACCCCGTCTATTTTTTCAAAGGGATGTTCCATGCACCAGAAACACCCGCCGGCAAATGTTGCTTTTTCGTATGTCACATTATCCTCCATGGCAAACACCTTTTGTCCAGTTACAGTTAATACGGATAAAACCAGGAACATCCAGAGGTGCAGAAAAACACAATAATTCATATGGTAAACATCTTTCATTGCAGGTCCTCCTTTTTTCCAACAAAATAAGTATCCATCGGTCCATTGTAAATGGGTGCCGTTGTTTTCCTGCTTTGCCCCGGACCAATACACCCTGTGATATGTCGTCATACCGGTGTGATTTCAACACCAGACCAGTCCTGTTTTCGCTGATCCGGGTCTGTATTTTTTGAAAAGCTTTGCCAGAAGGCATTCCCGGCCGTTTTGATTTCTTCTGGCACATATCCTGCTGTCAGTAATGTCTACACACAAAAATCAGCAGCATATCAGGAGAAAATTATGAAAACGAACTGGCTGGAAAAGAACATGGTGGTGATGGGCATGGTGGTACTGCTTGTCGGTCTGTTCGGCAGCAGCGGCATGGCACGGGAACAAGGACCATACATGACAGGGCTGCCGGAACTGACACAAGAGGAACTTGCGTGGCAGGACAAACACATGAAAAAGGTGAAAAAGGTCAAACTGAACAAAATTGCCCTGGAACGTATCAACCAGTGGCGGGGAAAAAAGGGGCGACCGCCTGTTGGAAAGGACCGGCATTCGGTCTTTCAGCCGGGCGGGGAGCTTGAAGTGATGACCGGTACAACAGGTACGGCTGATACCACAACATCTGTGCCCCTGGAAGATCTGCCTGCCCATGTGGACAACAGCAGTCTGAAATTTTTTCCGCCGATCCGCTCCCAGGGATCTTTGAACTCCTGCGGGGTCTTTAACGGGGTGTATTATGCCATGACCCATATGTATGCCATGGCCCATGACCTGGATGCCAAAGACGGCGGTGACGGGGCAAGGCTAAGTCCCAAATGGGTCTATAACATGGTCAATGGGGGTACAAATTCAGGCACCTGGTACTACTGGGCGTATGAGATCGGCCAGCGGCACGGGGCTGCCACCTGGGCGGATTTTCCCTATGACGGGGATTACAGGGCATGGAATCTGAATCCAGATGTCTGGGAAGATGCATTATACCGCAGGTTTGACCAATACGGATATGTGATGGATACCCACACGGACACCGGCATTGAACAGGTCAAGCAGATGCTTTTGAACGGGTATGTGCTCAATATCCCCACCTATATCTATTCCTGGAACTGGCAGCCCATTTCCGATGACCTGTCCACACCAGATGATGATGCATTTGCGGGCAGAAACTGTGTGACATGGGTCAATGGCACGGAGGGCTATCATGCCATGACAGTGGTGGGATATAATGATGAGATCTGGGTGGATATCAACGGCAACAGCCAGGTGGATGCCGGTGAAAAAGGTGCCTTCAGGATTGCCAATTCCTGGGGCACCGGGTGGGGAGAGGCCGGTTTTGCCTGGATGTCCTATGATGCGCTGAAAAATCCGTCCGCTGTTGCCGGCGGCCCGTCTTCCAACCGCATATACGGCTGGTATCCCTCCCGGGCCCACTGGGTTACTGCCAGATCCGGATATGCCCCGAAGCTGATCGGAAAATTTACATTGAACCATGTGAAGCGGGACCATTTGCGCATGAGCCTCGGGGTGTCAGGTATAGACAAAACAAGCCCGTCAGACATCTGGATTCCGGAAATGATATACAACCAGGGCGGTGCTTACGGGTTTGACGGTACCACCACAGCCAGAGATGCTACATTCGTGTTTGATTTTTCCGATATCCTGCCTTCCGGCGGCGGGTTGTATACCTTTTATCTGGGGCTGCAGGATGATACAGCCGGTGACGATGCGTTGTTAAAATCATTTACACTCATTGATGTTTCCAACGGGTATGTCCAGACCCAGAGCCCTGGGCTGCCCCTGACAGGGGACAATGCCCAGTATTATGCCACGGTTGATTATGATTTTTTTGACGGCAATTTTGCACCTGCAGCCACGGTGCATGCTTCGGTTGTCTCCGGCCAGGCGCCATTGCAGGTGGCTTTTGACGGATCTGCTTCCTCTGATATGGATGGCACCATTGTATCGTATCACTGGGATTTCGGGGATGGGGCATCCCAGACCGGGGCCCTGGTGGAACATCTGTATGACCTGCCGGGTGATTATACGGCCACACTTACGGTTACCGATGATCTGGGGGCCACAGACAGTGCCGGTGTTTTCATCGAGGTGCTGGCGGATGCATCCAAAATAGTCCATATCTCGCACATGCAGGCATCCCTGGCATCCAACCCGGCCGGAAAAACAGCCAGGGTCCTTGTCCAGGTCTCGGATCTGGATGGATATCCCATGGCCGATGCACAGGTCCTGGGCACATGGTCCGGCCTTGTGTCAGGAGATGTCTCCGGTACAACCCATGGGGACGGCACCATTGAATTTACATCAAAAAAGACCCGAGAATCCGGAAACATCACCTTTACAATCGCATCTGTTGCAGTATCGGGCTATACATATGATGCTGCTTACAATACACTGTCCAGTATCAGCATATCCACATCAGAAACCAGCAACCAGGCACCGGAAGCTGCCATAACAGCGACCCCGGTCAGCGGCACAGCCCCCCTGGAAGTCTTTCTGGATGGTTCCGGCTCCCATGATGCGGACGGGTCCATTGTTTCCTATGAATGGGACCTGGGGGACGGCACCACAGCCTTTGGCCCTGATCTGGTCCACTGGTATGTGGAAACCGGCACCTATGTGGTCACACTCACGGTAACAGACGACCAGGGTGCCATCAACACGGATACCGTGTCCATCACAGCTGCATCCGGTGTTGAAATCTCCATGCATGTGGCTGATATCATGATGGGAATTGATCAGCGGGGGGTGAATGTCAGTGCCACTGCCCAGGTCACCGTTGTTGATGCTTCCGGTGTTCCGGTTCAAAATGCTTCTGTTTCCGGAAAATGGAGTGGTCCGGTTTCAGAGGAGCAGACCGGATATACCGATGCAGACGGACAGGTTGTGTTCACCTCCCAGCGGACAAAATCATCCGGTACCTTTGTTTTTGAAGTCACCAATCTTCATGTGGCAGGATACATCTATACCCCGGAAAACAATGTTGAAACCAGTGATGCCATTGATACCCCGTAACATATAGCTTTAGTTATACATAGCATACAATACAGACGGCCGGACTGAATGTCCGGCCGTCTGTGTTGCAATACCCTTTTCTTGTGAACCATGCACTTGACTCCTGCAGGCGCACCATATAATGTCGGGATACTGGCAATGGATAAAGCAGCTGAGTTTTTCACGAAAATCAGCATGACGGGTGCTGCACTGCCAGTGCAACTGCATGTAACCATTCGAAAACCCGGACAGCAGAATAATGAATATTGCGCATGTCCCATTGGCTGCCGGTGCAGAAACCAGCAGCATCACTTTTACAGATCTGGTTCACAACGATGCATTGGGACAGATATTTACAAAGGACCCCTTTGCATGCAAGGACCAGCATGCATTGTTCCGGTATTTGGATCAGCAGGAATACAGGGATGCGGCCGGTTTTTATTTTCAGGCTGCTGTATCCGGCGGATCAGCCCCGGATCTGTTGTCATGCATGATCCGTCTGTCCCGGTGGCTGGCAGAAAAACCGGCATCCATGGTATTCGGGATCACAGCCGGTCTGGATCCATCCCGGGAACCGGTTGGGAAAAACCAGCTGGCCGGGTGGCAGGAAAACGGGTTGAAGCTGATCAACTGGCAATGTGCGCCAGACCTGGCAAAGATACCGGATCACCTGTTTTGGCCGATTTCCAGGCAGGGAATATGGAACCATGTGACAGTCCCGGCATCTATGGGGAACACAACCGCCGGGCCTGTTGTGAAATTTATCATGGACAATCCCCACATTGTGCATTCATATGATATCCCCGAAAATGTCGGGCCGGTTGCCAGCGCCTATGACAGGGCAGCCCCCCTGCCGGGCAGGCCGGCCTGGGAACTTCCGGGATCGCCTGCCCGGCTGCTGGCATGTCTGGCAGGATTCCCTGTGGATCACCTGATTCGGCTGCGGTACAATGGCACTGATTTATTTACCCTGGGCCGGGATATTGCCTATCATTTTACACCGCCGGCAGATCTGCCGAAAGGATATCTGGATATGGTCTGCGCCATGGTGGCGGCAGGGGGATCCGTGGACCTGGCCCATGTCCGTTCCAACCTTGAAAAAGCATATCTGATCGGATATGCTGTGGAAAATGGGGTGCTGGTGGGGAACTCCTGCCTGAAACATCCCAGAAAAGCCTTGACAGACCGGCTGAAAACAGCAACTGACATGGATTTTTCCGGGTTTGTGGAAAGGGGATACACCTCGGTGCGGCCCGAATACCGGGCCCTGGGCGTGGGCAGAAAACTGCTTGAGGGGTTGACGTCAAGGGCCGGCAAATACAGGGTGTTTTCCATTATTGACGAAGACAACCTGGCCACACAGAAAATTGCCCTGCACAACAATACCCGAAAAATTACAACATATTTCAGTGAAAAGGCAGGTAAACACATGGGCATATGGATGCCGGCGCACATGATCTCACCTTTGGAAATCCCGAAAGACAGCAGCCTGTGAATATCGGAATTCTCACGGTGCACGGGTTCGGGTTTCATCCCAATGGCCGGCTGCAGACAGCTGCCAGAACAGCCGGCCACAGGATCCAGCTCATCAATCCGTACCAGCTGATCTGTTTTCTGGTGAAGCAAAATTCCGGCATCGGAGGACTTTTGCCCGACAGCGTCTCCTTCGGGGCGATACCCGGCACCAAACCGGCTGGCAAACCAGATGATTTATTGAAAAGCGCTGTTTCCGATGATTTGCCGGATGTGGTGATGCCCCGCCAGGGGTCGCCCATGGGGGAATACGGGTTTGTGGTGCTGCGCCAGTTACAGGCAATGGGCATCCTTCTGGTGAATGGATTACAAGGGGTGACCATTGCCCGGCACCAGTTTATCACCCTCCAGACCCTGTCTGCGGCAGGGATTCGGGTGCCGGATTCCTGTTTTGTCACCAGGTCTGACAGTTTTTTTGCTGCTGTTGACCAGTTGGGCGGGTACCCGGTCATTGTCAAACAGCCCTCTGGCATGGGTGGTGAGGGGGTGGTGAAAATCGATGACAGATCCGGGGCAAAAACCTGTGTTGCAAACATGCTTGATCCGGTAAAGGGGCTGGTGGTGCAGCGTTTTTTTTCACCCAAAGCAAGGGTGGATGCCAGGATCCTTGTGATCGGAGGAAAGGTGGCCGCTGCCATGCAGCTGATACCGGCACCAAATGATTTCAGGACCAATATCCATCAAAATGGACAGGCCAAAGGTTTTGATCCGCCCGAAGCGTGGGCGGACATGGCTGTTTCAGCCGCCAGGGCCTGCTCCCTGGATATTGCCGGCATTGATATGATGGTGGAAAAAGCGGGCCTTCCCCATGTGGTGGAGGTGAATTATTCCCCGGGTTTCAGGGGATTGGAAGCTGTCACTGGAAAAGATATTGCCAAAAAAATTATTGCCCATGTGCTGTTGAAGGCAGAAAAATTTCAATCAGGTGTGACAAAAAAAAGCCTATGAAAATCACCGATATACATTTGACACAGGACAGCGATTTTGCCATTGCCTCTGCCAGGGTCAGTTTCGAACAAAGCGATCATCCTGACAAGCATGTCTATGTCAAGACCCCGAAGGCATATGCCCGGGGATTTGACGCCAATCCGGATGCATTCCTGGTGGGGTGTCTGCTGCCGGCCCTGCATCTGAAAGAAAAACGCATTTTTGTGGAGGGCGCTGTCTGTCCGTTTCTTAAAGAGGGCGTGCATGTGGCCATGCATATCCTGTCCCACTGGACCCAGGGGCGGTATGTTCCCATCCCTGTAGAATCCGGTGTCCGGAAACACCAGCATCCGCCGGCACAGCCCAGGGCGGGCATGGTCATGTCCGGCGGCATGGATTCTCTGGCTGCCCTGCGCCAAAACCGGCTGCATTATCCTGATACCCACCCGGCATATGTGCGGGACAGTTTTTTCCTCCATGGATTCGACATCGGCGGGGTCCAGGAGAGGGGGGCAAAGCTGCATGTGTTCGACCGGGCCCTGACTGCGGCATCCTGCATCACCCGGGATGCCGGTACAACGCTTGTGCCGGTGTACACCAATATCCGCCATTTGTGCGATGAGCGGGACCTGTGGCTGGACAGTTTCTTTGGGGCGGTGCTGGCTGCCATGGCCCATAATTTCAGCAGCCGGATCAATCTGATGTTCATCGCCTCATCCTATGATATCCCCAACCTGCATCCCTGCGGCTCCCACCCGCTGCTGGATCCGGAATACGCCAGCTATGGCATGAGAATCCGTCACAGGGATTATGAGATGTCCCGGCTGGAAAAGATCCAGATCGTCTCTGAATGGGATACGGCATTTCAAAATTTTCGGGTCTGTCTGGCCAATGTTCCGGATTTGCTCAACTGCGGAAGATGTGAAAAATGTGTACGCACCATGACCGAGCTTACCGCCCTGGGGCTGCTGCACAAGACCCGGGCGTTTGCAGCAGATGAGGTCCTTGCCGAAGACATATCCCGGTTTGACATCACCATCCGGGTCAGGCCGCCTTTTTACCGCCCCCTGATCCCGCTGCTCAGAAAACAGGGAAGAAACGATCTGGCTGATACCATTGCAACCCTGCTGGATGGATCAGGCAGCTGAGAAATGCAGTGAAAGGCTTTTTTTCCCTTTCTGTTTTCTTTTTTTGGAATTTCATATTTTCCGGAATTTCAGCACGCTTTTTCCTGAACCAAAGAGTGCAGGTGCCTGATCCGCCGGCTGAGAACCGAACAGATCTGCAGGGCGATGCGGGGAAATTCCATGGCGGTTTCCT
>JAZBPL010000211.1:0-23705 GCA_036351635.1 Desulfotignum sp. | reverse complement strand
CGGGATACCGTTTTTTGCACAGGACCGTGACCAGACCTTTCCTTTGGTCATCGGGGGCGGCCCCTGCGCATTCAACCCAGAACCTCTGGCGGATTTTTTTGATGCCTTTGTCATCGGAGACGGGGAAGAAACCGTGCTGGCGGTCTCCAGGACCGTCATTGCGTTCAAGCAGCAGGGGGATGGAAAAAAATCCACGCTGCTGCACATGCTGTCTGAAATTGCCGGGGTATATGTGCCGCAGTTTTTTTCCCCGTTTTTTGATGAAACCGGCTGCCAGATACTCTCCTGTGTCGGAGAGGATTATACCCGGGTCAAACGCGCCTTTTTACCGGAACTGACAAAAAACAACTTTCCCATGGATCCCATTGTACCCTTTGGCAAGCCGGTGCATGACCGGCTGCGCCTGGAAATTGCCAGGGGCTGTACCAGGGGATGCCGGTTCTGCCAGGCCGGCATGATCTACCGGCCGGTGCGGGAGCGCCCGGTGCCGGACCTGATCCAGATTGCCAAAACATCGCTGGCATCCACCGGGTATGCAGACATTTCCCTGTTGTCTTTGAGTACCGGGGACTACTCCCGGCTGCCGGATCTCATGCAGCAGCTGCTGGCCATCAGCCGCAACCACTGCAATGCCATTTCCCTGCCCTCCATCCGGGCGGAGCGGCTCACCCCCGAGCTGATGGCCCTTATCAAAACCGTGCGCAAAACAGGGTTCACCATTGCACCGGAAGCCGGAACCCAGCGTCTGCGGAATATCATCAACAAAAATCTCACAGAAGAGAGCATCCGGGACACGGTAAAAAACGCGTTTGAACTGGGATGGAAAAACATCAAGCTGTATTTCATGATGGGCCTGCCCTTTGAGGAAGCCGCAGATATCCAGGGGATATGCGATCTTTCCCAGAGCCTGGCATCAGCCTGTGCCAAAGGAAAGCGCAGTATCAACGTCAGCGTCACCACCTTTATTCCCAAGGCCCACACCCCGTTCCAGCGACATCCCCAGCTCACACTGGATGCCACCATGGAGCGCCTGCATTTTTTGAAAAAAAACCTGGGCCATCCCAAGGTCAACCTCAAATGGCAGGACCCCTGCATGAGCCTTGTGGAAGGGGTGTTTTCCAGGGGAGACCGGCGGTTGTCGCATCTGTTGCAGGCTGCCTTTGAAAACGGCTGCCGCCTGGACGGGTGGAATGATTATTTTGACTTTTCCAAATGGCAGAAAGCCTTTGACCAGACCGGCATTGACCCGGATTTTTACACCTCCCGGCACCGGGAAAAAAAGGAACCGCTGCCCTGGGACCACATTGATACCGGTGTGTCAAAACAGTTTCTGGAAAAAGAGTGGGAAAATGCGGCAAAAAAGGCCCTGACACCGGACTGCCGGGAACAGGACTGCACCGGATGCGGGGTCTGCGACTTCAAGCAGATCCAGCCGGTTATTCATGATACCAAAACAATGCCCGTTTCCGGAGAACCGCCTGCCTCTCCCATGGAAGATGCCGCCTTTGCCCAGTATACCATCTGGTATTCAAAACTGGAAGATGCACGGTTTTTCGGGCACCTGGAACTGGCCACCATTGTCCAGCGGGCAGTGAGACGGGCCGGTCTGGCCGTGAAATATTCCAAAGGATTCAACCCGTCCATGCGGCTTTCCTTTGACAGTGCCCTGCCTGTGGGAATGGAAAGCCAGGAGGAGATTTTTCATATTTTCCTTGACCGGAAACTGTCCCCGGAAACCATCCAGGATGCCTTAAACCGCCAGCTGCCAACGGGCCTGACTGTGACGCACTGCCGCCGTACCCGCCAGGGACAGACCGATGCTTTTGCTGTCTGTGTCTATCAGGTACGGCTTGTGGAAACCAGCCTGGATGCAGACACAGTGGACCGGTTTATGGCCAAGGATGCATTTATTGTTGAAGATCTGACCAAAAAAGGTAAAATCAGAAAAACCGATTTGCGGCAGTCTGTTGCAGCACTGTACTGGAAAACACCCCATACCCTTGAAATGACCATGCAGCCTTATAATGGCAGACAGATACGGCCCGGAACCATTCTCAAGCAGTGCTTCGGTCTTTCAGATGCCGCTGTCTGCCAGGTACGGATCAAAAAACTGAAACAAGGATAAACCCATGTTAAAAGAGCTTGTTGTAAATGCCGTACCCCATGAAACACGGGTGGCTTTGCTGGAAAACGGAAATATTGTGGAAGTGTTCATTGAACGGGAAGATGAAACCAGCATTGCCGGCAATATTTACAAAGGCCGTGTCCAGCGCGTGCTTCCCGGCATGCAGGCAGCATTCGTGGACATCGGGTTTGACCAGGCCGCCTTTATTTACGTGGATGATGTGCTGGATACGGAAAGCCACAAAATGTACCAGAAATTTGAACAGGACCAGGATGTGGAGCAGGAAACGGAAACAGATGATGAAGACACGCTACCCCTGGAAAAACAGGCATGGAAACCCTCTTCCCACCCGGATTACAGCATTGAAGAGCTGCTCACCGAAGGCCAGGAAATCCTGGTCCAGGTGTCCAAATCCGCCATCGGCACCAAAGGCCCCAGGGTCACCACCCATATCTCACTGGCCGGCCGTTACATGGTGCTGATGCCCACGGTGGATCATATCGGCATTTCCAAACGCATTGAAGATGAGACAGAAAGAACCCGCCTGCGGGATCTTTTGCTGTCCATCCGCAAAAACAGTTTCGGGTACATATTCAGGACCCAGTCCCAGGGGGTGAATGCGGCCACCATCAAAAAGGAAATTGATTTTCTCACCAAGACATGGGAAGAGATCCAGAGCAGAAACCGCATCGGCTCAGCCCCTTCCCTGTTATACAAGGACCTTACCATAACCTTCCGGGCGGTGCGGGATCTTTTGGCCAGTGAGGCGGACAAACTGATCATTGACTCTCCAGTGGAATATGAGCGGGTCCAGCAGTTTTTACAAAAACTGCTGCCGGATGTACATCTGCATGTGGAACTCTACCAGGGCCGGGAGTCCATTTTTGATGCCTTCAATATTGAAGGGGATGTGGCCCGTGCCCTGAAAAAAAAAGTGTGGCTCAAATCCGGGGGATACATTGTCATAGAACAGACCGAGGCCCTGGTGGCCATTGATGTAAACACCGGCCGGTATGTGGGCAAACACAATTTTGATGAAACCATCCTCAAGACCAACCTGGAGGCGGTCAAGGAGATTGCCTACCAGATCCGGCTGCGCAACATCGGGGGCATCATCATTATCGATTTTATCGACATGAAAAAAGATTCCCACAAGGAAAAGGTGATGTCCCAGCTCAATGAGGCCATGAAAAAAGACAAAAGCCAGACCAATATCCTGCCCCTGACAGAGCTGGGCCTGGTCCAGATGACCCGCAAAAGGACCCGGCGCAATCTGACCCGCACCCTGTGTGAACCCTGTTTCTATTGCAACGGCAATGGCCACCTTTTGTCCAAAAAATCCATCTGCCACAAAATTTACAGGGACCTTGTCTCAGAGGCTGGGGATATCATGGGCAACCGGTTCACGGTGAAGGTGCACCCGGAAATTGCCCAGCTGCTCCATGGCCGGGAAAAACATTTGATCGCCTCCCTGGAAACCCAGTTTTCCAAACCCATTGCCATCTATCCGGAACCCCATTACCACCTGGAAGAATACCATATTTTTGAATCCCTGGTGAAATGATGATTCCCTTGTTGACTTTTTTTTCGAAAAAAAATATTATATTGTGTTTATTATAGTTTGTTGTTGAACCCCCCAAAAATAATAACCAGATGCAATTAAGGACACAAATTTTATGAAAAGAACATTTCAGCCAAGCAATCGGAAAAGAACCAGAAAACACGGATTCCTTAAAAGAATGTCCACACCGGGCGGAAAACGCGTCATCCGGGCCAGACGGGCAAAAGGCAGAAAAAGACTGGCATTGTAAAAAGGATTTGATTGAAGGACTTTTCTTTACCCAAAGAGGTGAGGCTCAGGAAAAGGGCCGAATTTTTAACGCTTTCGAAACAGGGGAAAACAGTATATTCCCAATATTTTTTAGCCATTGTCTGTGACCGGTCGAACCAGCACAACCGAATCGGCATTACCGTATCAAAAAAAGTGGGGAATGCAGTAGCGCGTAACAGGATTAAACGGCTTATCAGAGAATATTTCAGACATAAGAAACATTCCATCCCGGGAGCCAGGGACATCAATATCATTGCAAGAAAGGGTCTGACTACGCTATCCAACAGGCAGATAATTGAAAAGCTTGATAAACTTTTTACCAAAATAGCATTGGCCGATAAAGAATGATGAAGCAGCTATTGTTACTATTGATTAAATTTTATCAATTTTTTATATCACCGCTGACAGGACAGAACTGCCGGTTTTATCCCAGTTGTTCTGTCTATGCGGTTGAGGCGGTGCAAAAATATGGCAGTCTCAAAGGCAGTTTGCTGGCTGCAAAGCGAATATTGCGTTGTCATCCATTTCATGCAGGGGGATTTGATCCGGTTCCATAATTAATCCATATGCCCGACTGTTTTCCTCTCCCCTGAAAACCGTTTGAAAAAATTTTCAAACATTAGGAGAGAAAATGGATGAACAAAAACGATTATTGTTAGCGGTATTATTGTCTGTGGTAGTCCTTGTGGGGTATCAATTCTTTTTTACCACACCGCCGGCTGACCGTAATCTGCCACAGAACACCCAGGAATCTTCGGACCAGCCCCGGCAGCCCGCAACCGGAGACAGCCAGTCCACTGTTTCTGATTACAACCGTTCAGACCAGGGCATTCCTGCGCCCTCACCCCAGCCGTCAGCAGCAGATTTCAGGACTATTTCCGTGTCAACCCCTTTGTACAACATTGCCATATCTGAACATCTGGCTGCTGTCACAACCCAGTCACTCAAACAGTACAAATCCAGCAATGGTTCTTCCACCGACCTGAAGCAGATGGTGGACCCCCGGCTGCCCCGGGGTACGCTGATCACCGGCACACAGGGAGGCACCATCCAGGGACTTGACAATGCTGTATTTTCCGCAGATACAGACACCACAAATCTGACCCTTGGCCAGGGGGAAAAAGCTGTTGCTTTTTCATGGACCAGCCCCCACGGCATTACCGTCAAAAAAATCTACCGGTTTCAGGCTGATACTTATCTGATTGACTGTAATATTGTGATCCAGAACGGGTCCGGCATGCCTTTGAATGACGCCCTTGTCATCACCACCCCGGGGATTTTTGATGAAGAAACCAAAAAGCGGTCCAGGTTTGCCTTTGAAGGACCTGTGGCCTATATCGGCAATGAATATCTCACCATTAAACCCAAGGATATCGAAGACCAGGACACCTTTACCGGCCAGGTCGACTGGACAGGATACACAGACCGGTACTTTCTGACAGCTGTTTTGCCCCAGAAAACCGGGGATGCCCATCTCAAACTCCGGTATGAAAATGAGATCGCAGAAAGCCGCCTGGTATGGCGAATGGACAGGCTGGATCCGGAGAAACAGGGGGAATATGCCTTTGTCTACTATATGGGGCCCAAAAGCCACAAGGTGCTCAGCCAGTATGATAATTCCCTGAAAAAATCCATCAATTTCGGTTTTTTTGATATTCTTGCCAAACCGCTGCTCATCACCATGAATGTTATCCATGATGTGATTCCTAATTATGGGGTGGCCATCATCCTTTTAACCATTCTCATCAAGCTCATTTTCTGGCCCCTGGGCACCAAAAGCTACAAATCCATGAATGAGATGAAAAAGGTCCAGCCCCTGATGATGGAAATCAGGGAGAAATACAAAAATGACAAGCAGCGCATGAACCAGGAAATCATGGGCCTTTATAAAACCTACAAGGTCAACCCTGCCTCGGGCTGTCTGCCGCTGCTGGTGCAGATGCCCATATTCTTTGCGTTGTACCGTATGCTCTACCAGGCCATTGAACTGCGCCATGCCCCGTTTGTGGGGTGGATCACCGACCTGTCCGGGCCCGACCGGCTGTTTCATTTTGACTTTGCCATTCCCCTGATGGAGGCGCCCTATGGCATTCCAGTGCTTACCCTTCTCATGGGCGCTTCTTTTCTGCTTCAGCAGAAAATGACCCCCATGGCCGGTGACCCCATGCAGGCAAAAATGATGATGCTCATGCCCATCTTCATGACGGTGCTTTTTATCAATTTTCCGTCAGGACTGGTCTTGTACATGTTTGTAAACAATATCATTTCCATGGGCCAGCAGTATTACACCCAAAAGAAATTTTCCAGATAGCAGGAGGCAATTTATGAAAAAAACCCAGGAATTCAGTGGAAAAGACGTTGACACTGCCGTCAGGACTGCCTGCTCAGTCTTGTCAGTTTCCAAAAAAGAACTCAAGTATGACGTAATCTCTACCGGCGCATCCGGCATATTCGGCATCGTGGGCCGCAAAGATGCCATCATAAAGGTGTTTATTCCCCAGAACAGCACAGACGCATCTGAAGATGATATGGAAGGCATCCGCTCCATGGTGGATGAAGCCTTTGGAGAAGACACCCGGCTGAACAGTCAGGATGCCCGGAAAAAACAGGACAAAACCGATGACGGTCAGCAAAAAGAACAGGCCCCTGCAAAACCGCAAAAAAAGCCTGACCCTTCCCCTGAACGTGAGCCGCAGCCGGAATTTCGTGCAAAACCTGAAACAGCTGCATCCCCTCCCCAGCCGGAAACTGACAGCAAAAAAACACAGCCGGAAACCCGTCCGAAGGCTGACAAACCAACACCCCGACCAAAAGACGATGCACCGGATTCCCCACCCGAATCCCCGGCAGAAGCCCCCGTGGTGGTGGATGTAACCCGGGAATCAATCGATCTGGGCATTCTGACCCTGCAGAAAATGGCCGACCTGATCACCGAAGATGCTGTGGTAGAGGCCCAGACGGACAAAGATCACCTGACATTGAAAATTTCCGGCGGAAACGCCGGTATTCTCATCGGCAGAAAAGGCCAGACCCTGGATGCCATGCAGTTTCTCACCGACAAGATCATCAACCGGAAAAGCGAGGCCCGGGTGCGGGTGAAGGTGGATGTGGAAGGGTATACGGAAACCCGCAAATCCAATCTGCGGCACCTGGCTGTGAAAATGGCGGAAAAAGCCAAAAAAACCGGCCGGCCGGCCACCATCAACCAGATGAGTGCCCAGGACCGGCGGATCGTCCACCTGGCCCTGAAAGATGACAACCGGGTCAGGACCCAGAGCATGGGGGACGGCTATTACCGGCGGCTGGTTATCTTTCCCAAAAAAAAGAACTCCTTTGCCGGGAAAAAACGGTTTAAAAGATAGGTTTTATGAATGACACCATTGCTGCAATCGCCACCCCATACGGAAGCGGAGGAATAGGCATCATCCGGATCTCAGGTCCGGAGGCCATGGATATTGCGGCACAGATTTTTTTCAGGACCCGTACAGAAACATCACCGGCCAGCCGCCTGGCATCCCACCGGGTGTATCACGGCTATGTAAGGGACGGGGCAGATATTATCGACGAGATCCTGCTCATTCCCATGTATGCCCCCCGGTCTTACACGGCGGAAGATGTGGTGGAAATCCAGGCCCATTCCGGCACCATTGTCCTCAAACAGATCCTGGAACTTCTGCTGTCAAAAGGGGCCCGGCTGTCTGAACCCGGAGAGTTCACCAAACGGGCCTTTTTAAACCAGCGCATTGACCTGACCCAGGCAGAGGCGGTTGCGGATATCATCAATGCCAGATCCGTATCCGCCCTTAAATTTGCCGCTTCCCAGAACATGGGGGTATTAAAGGAACAGATCCGGACTTTGCGGGACAAACTGATCCATCTGCTTTCCTCAGTGGAGGTGTGCATAGATTTTCCGGATGATGCCGCAGACCTCGATGTCACAGCCCGGGGAAATGAGATCCTTGACACGGTTATAACCCAGTGCAAAGCCTTCATCCAGCAGCACGAAGATGCCTGTTTTCTCAAAGAAGGCATCCGCATCGCCATCTGCGGAAAACCCAATGTGGGCAAATCCAGTCTCATGAACCGGCTGCTGACCCGGGAAAAATCCATTGTCACGGCCATGCCGGGCACCACACGGGATCCCATCCAGGAAGCGGTGAACATGAACGGCGTGCCTTTTGTGATCACAGATACCGCAGGTATCCATGATACCGACGACCTGGTGGAGATCATCGGGATTGAACGGGCCAAAGACCATATCAAGGATGCGGACCTGGTATTGTTCATGGTGGAACCTGGGATGGTTCTGTCTGACAAGGAATTTGAAAAAATGGTGCCCGCAGACAAAAAGATCATCCTGGTGACCAATAAAATTGACCTGGTCCAGGACCCAACCGAACAGGAAAAACCGGGAAGACCGCCAATGCCCAAACTGCCTGATGCCTGTAATGACATGCCCAAAATACAGATTTCAGCGCTCCATGATTTAGGCATTAAACAGTTGCGCGAAAAGATTGTTTACCTGTGCGTCCGGGATCTGACCATGGAAGACTCTGCCGTGATCCCCAATCTGCGGCATAAAAATGCCCTGGTCCAGACCCTTGGGTTTCTTGCTTCTGCAAAAGAGAATATCAAAAACCGGGAACCTGAAGAAACCCTGGCCATTGACCTGAAAAACAGTATTGATTCTCTGGGAACAATTACAGGGGAAACCGCATCTGTGGATATACTGGATACGATTTTTAATAATTTCTGCATTGGAAAATAAAAAAGGATACTTGCCCATGGCACTTGACTTAAAAAAACATTTCATACAATACGAAGCCCTGGTTCAGGTGGTGGACGGCGTGTTCGACCGGGTCAAACAGGAATACCCCAAAGAGGTATTCTGCAGAGAAAAGTGCAGTGACTGCTGTTATGCCATTTTTGACATGCCCCTGATCGAAGCATTGTACCTGAAGGCAAAATTTCTGGAAAAATTTTCCGGAAAAGCCAAAAACGATATACTGGAAACCGCTGACAAAACCGACCGTGCCCTGGTCAAACTCAAACGGGAGGCCTATAAAAAAGTGCAGGCCGGCGCAGATCAGCTGGAAATTGTGGGCCGCATGTCCCAGGAACGGGTCAGATGCCCTTTGCTGGGGTCGGACGACCTGTGCGTGCTGTATAAATTTCGGCCCATCACCTGCCGGATTTACGGGATACCCACCTCCACCGCCGGTGCCAGCCATATCTGCGGGCGTACCAACTTCATCCAGGGACATGCCTATCCCACCCTGAACATGGACAAACTCTACACCCAGCTCCAACTTCTGTCAGCCCAACTCTTAAAGGACATCAAGTCCAGCAATATTAAAATGCATGAAATGCTGATCCCGGTATCCATGGCCCTGGTCACTGATTTTAATGATGAATATCTGGGGGTCAGACAAAATGGATAACTTTACTGACCAGCAGATCCAGGAAAGAAAAAAAGCGATTTTTGATGCCATGGGCAAACGGGGGCAGCGCCAGATCCTGAAAAAAGGGTATGACAAATGGGACCCGTTCCAGGAACCCAAAGACCCCATTGATATCAGAAAAGACAAAACCAAAAGGACCTCCCAGGTGTTGATCAGGGAATTTTTATCCCAGGCCGACCATGATACCTATACCAACTCCTTTGCCCAGGGGGCCCTGGAAATGTGCCTGGGTATTATCAATGAAGAGGAGAAAATCAGAGGGATGTTTGAATTTGCCTGCTGGTACAAGGCGTTGCTTAAACAGGAAGGCCATGACACCCTTTGAACGGGATGGTGTCATGGCCATCCTGGAGAATGCTGATACCTGTTTGACAGCCCGGTCCTGTGTGCGTGCCATTGCCCGGCAGTTCCAAATACCGATTTTTCGGGCCAAAACCATCCTCAAAACCCTGGTGGATGGCCAGGATCTGGCCTATCAGGAACTTTTCGGCAGCACCTGTGTCATTGCAAATTTTCAAAAGCCGGTCCGGATAACCGACCATTTTTTTCTGGTTCCACCGGATATGTCCAGCATTGCAGGCCCTGGTGAGCTGGACATCCGGCTGACACAGGGCATCTCCTTTGGATCCGGCCACCACCCCACCACCCGGCTGAGCCTGGCTGCCATAGATCATGTGTTTTTCACCGCCGGTCTTGTGCCGGCAAAGAACCGGGGCTTAGGCGCGGATATCGGCACAGGATCCGGTGTTCTGGCCATTGCCCTGTGCCTGGCAGGCCTGGACCTATGCCATGCCTGTGACATCGACCCCAATGCGGTATACGAAGCCCGAAACAATATCGCAGCCAATAATCTTTGCAGCAGAATACCGGTTTCCGGCTATCCATTGCCGGACACCGGCCCTGCTTTTTCCATCATCTGTGCCAATCTGCGCACCCCTACCCTGGCTGAACTGGCACCTGTCATGGGCCGCCGGCTGATGGCCGGGGGCTTACTCATTTTGTCCGGCATAAGGGAATGGGAAACCAAAGACCTGGTATCAGATTTTTCTGGATACGGCTTTGTCCGGATCTGGGAAAAAACACTGAAAAAATGGACAGCCCTGATCTTAACCACCACGGTACCAGGCTGCAAACAGCCGTCATAAAAGCATTGTATGCGGCAGGGTGATCCGGTATACTTGTCTCTTTCAACAACCAGATAGAGCAAGGGGCCAATGAAAAAAAAATTCATCCGATATCTGATACCAGGCCTGGTGCTTTTCATGCTTGCCATACAGGTGAGCAGCGACGTATTTGTCTGGACAGATGAAGACGGATTCAAACATTTTTCCAATATTGCCCCGTCTTTGGAAGCTGACGATGCACGGATACTGGGAAAAGAAATCCAAAACCAGATCTCAAATGGGCGGTCCTTCCAGGTACTCAAAGTATATGATGGTGATTCCCTGCTGGTGAAAGGCCTGGATTTGACCCTCAAGATACGCATGGTGGGTATTGATGCCCCGGAAACAGGGGGCAGGAGCAACCCCGGCCAGCCCTACAGCAAAAAAGCCCATCTGTATTTAACCCGTCTTGTCAAGGACCGGGTAGTCACCCTGAAAAGCTACGGCCTGGGAGGATATAACCGGATTCTGGCAGAAGTGTTCACCGGGGGTACCAATATCAACCTGGAAATGATAAAAATGGGGCTTGCAGAGGTATACCAGGGCAGTACGCCGAAACATTTTGATGCTGCCCCTTATGTGGCAGCCCAGACCCGGGCCCGAAACAACCGCATCGGCATGTGGTCCCTGGGCAGCCGCTACAAAAGCCCCAGGCAGTGGCGAAAGGAAAATCCCAGAAAGTAGAGACCAAAGCTGTTTTTCAGATACAGCATT
The DNA here is from genome assembly GCA_036351635.1 of Desulfotignum sp. Classification (GTDB taxonomy): domain Bacteria; phylum Desulfobacterota; class Desulfobacteria; order Desulfobacterales; family Desulfobacteraceae; genus Desulfotignum. Next base: position 12,410 of record JAZBPL010000211.1, on the reverse strand, counting down.
CCTTTTTGCATGTCATGCATTTTAGCCATTGCCTGTCTTGAAAATCTTTTACCCGACAAAATGCATTTTCCCTGAAAGCACAGGACAGCCACTTGCATGCTTTCAAAAATTGTTGTGTCCGGAAGGGCATGGCCGTCAGAAAGGAATATCATCATCCGGAATAGGTGCCTGGCCCCCGCCCACCCCCGGGCTGGTCTGGTTATGGAAATTCTGGCTGCCGGCCGCAGGTCCTCCCTGCTGGTGGTATCCGCCGCCAGGCTGACCACCCTGCGGGTAGCCGCTGTCCTGCTGATATCCCCCGCCACCCTGGTTGTCACCTCTACCGCCACCCAGAAACTGAAAATTGGTTGCCACCACTTCGGTCATATAGTGGGTCTGGCCGTCCTTTTCATAATTTCTGGTCTGGAGCCGGCCTTCAATATACACCTGCCTGCCCTTGGACAGATATTTTTCCAGAATTTCAGCCGGTTTTCCAAAGGCCACAATCCGGTGCCATTCTGTTTTTTCCTGTTTGTCCCCGGTGTTTTTATCCGTCCATTGCTCGCTTGTGGCAATGGGAAAATTAACCACCGCAACCCCCTGCTGGGAATACCGTATTTCCGGGTCTCTTCCCAGATTACCGATGAGTATTACCTTGTTTACACCTGCCATGCTTCACTCCTTTTCGTCGTGTTTTGTGCTGCTGTTTACCCCGGCAATATGCACACAAGACCAGCCAAATGTCAATTATTTGTTCCCGGCTAAAATCCTTGATCAGATCCAAAGATGCAATAATGCGATCATGATTGGAAACAATGCAATACTGCTACTTTTTTACCGCCATATGCCCATACCCGGAACGGTGAACGCCTTTATTTACGCCCGAAACTAACACCCATGCATTATTCCCATGCCTCTGGTACAAACCTTGCTGTATTTATATGTAATTGACAAATACAACCATGTGAAAGGGCATTACATATGAAACAAAAAACCCATCCCAAAGGACAGATCTCAGACAAAATGCCGGGCCCTGATCCGGATGAATCCGCCAGACAGTCTTTGAAAAAAATTCGACACAAGTTTCTGGTTATGAGCGGCAAAGGCGGTGTTGGAAAAACCAGTGTATCTGTAAACCTTGCCATTGCACTGGCAGAAAAAGGCCATAAGGTGGGATTACTGGATGTTGATATCCACGGACCGGATATTCCCCATATGCTGGGACTGTCCGGGATGCTCACGGTTGACGGTGCCCACAAAATGACCCCTATCCCCTATTCTGAGAATCTCAAGGTCATATCCATGGAGTCTTTAATGCAGAACAGGGATGAAGCCATTATCTGGCGGGGCCCTGTCAAGCATTCAGCCATCCGGCAGTTCATCGGGGATGTTGACTGGGGAGATCTGGATTACCTGATCATTGATTCCCCCCCCGGTACCGGCGATGAACCCCTTACCATTGCCCAGCTGATACCGGATGCCAAAGCCGTTATTGTGACAACTCCCCAGGAGGTGGCCCTGGCTGATATCCGCAAATCCATCAGTTTTTGTAAAAATGTTAACATGCATATTTACGGCATCATTGAAAACATGAGCGGATTCACCTGTCCCCATTGCAACAAGATGGTTGACATTTTCGGGGCCGGCGGCGGCAAAAAAACCGCTTTGGCTTATGGTATCCCTTTTCTGGGGAAAATTCCGTTTGATCCTGAAATGGTGGCGTGCGCAGACCAGGGGGTCGCGTTTCAGCAAAAATTCGCAGATTCCCCCATCACAGCGGCGTTTCACCAGATTATACAAAAAATGACATCCTGAAAAACATTTTTCAAAGATGCATCCCCACAGAGGAGGAAATAATGAAAATTGCAGTAAGCGCCTCGGGCAAAGATCTTGATGCTCCTATTAACCAGCGTTTTGGTCGGTGCGACTATTTTCTGATTATCGATTCAGACACCATGGAAACCCAAAGTTTTCCCAATGAAAATGGTGCCCAGTCCAGCGGTGCCGGGATACAGGCAGCCAGCTTTGTCATTTCCAAGGGGGCCAAGGCTGTGCTAACCGGCAACTGCGGTCCCAAAGCCATGGATGTGTTTGCCGCAGAAAACATCGCTGTATACACAGGCCAAGCAGGGACTGTCCGCCAGGCAGTAGAGGCATTTAAAAACAACAGACTTGCCGCATCACCGCCTTCAAAAGAAGATGCCCCCCCCCCTGGTGCCAACCAGGGACCCCGAATCCCGCCCACAGGCCGGGGCATGGGCGGCGGCGGCGGTATGGGCGGCGGCCGCGGAATGGGAAAGGGCGGCGGCAGAGGCGGCGGCCGCGGTATGGGTGGCGGCGGCGGCCAGGGTATGGGCGGCGGCAGGGGCCTTGGCGGCGGCTGCAGAAAGAACCGCTGATATCACAGTCCGGCAGCGCTTATTTCTGAAACAGCCTGGCGCAGGTGCTCACAGGAAAGCAGGTGGGTTTTAATTCCAGCGTTTGCCAGCACATAGCCCGGTCCTTTGTGGGAGATATCCTCTTTCATTCCCACATGGTCAACGCCAAAATCCACCAGCCATTCCGCCACACGTATACCTTTTGCAGTCTCGGTTTCAGCATGGGGGTTTTCCACTATTTTCTGTCTGGTGATTGTCTGATCACTGTGCCGGACATGCACCATGCCAAAATAGGGGGCTTCGCCAAAATGTGCACTGATCCTGCCGTTTTCATCTGCAAGGGGCAGGGCTATCCTGGCGAGCTCCCGCTGCTGGGGCTCATATAAAATGGTAATTTTTTCTATGTGGGGTATCTGTTCCCGGATCTTTTTTTCAAGCTGCTCACTGACCTGGTGGGCCTTTTCAAGGTGCCGGGTCTTTACGGTAACACCTGCGTGGATAAACTGAAACCGGCCGGCATTCCTGCCGGTTAAAGAAGTTATCTGGTCCACCAGGGGTTCTTTTTTTATGATCTTCTGTATCTGGTCCAGGGTGGCAAAATCAATGGATGCATCCAGCAGCACCCGCATACCGTCAGACAAAAGCTCCCACCCGGCACGGGCAATAAAAACCAGGATCAGACACGCCCCCATCTGGTCAATGGTGATACCCCACAGCGTCCAGTCAACACCCAGATACCCCAGCACAGCAGCAAATAAAACCACCAGGGAGGAAAGCACATCCACCTGGCGGTGCCGGCCTTCGGCAACCAATGTGGGGGATTTTGTTTTGCGGCCGATGACAATGGCATACCGTCCAAAAGCAAATGTCAGTATCGTGGCAAGGGCAAGCAGTCCCACAAAGGGCAATGAGATGGCAGGTATTTTTTGTGAAGAAGAAAAAATACTTATGGTAATCTCATACCCGGCAATGAAAATAAAAATGGCAATGAGCACCGAGGCGACATTTTCAAGTTTGTACAGGCCCAGAGGAAATGCGCGGGTCTTTTTTGTGGACAGTTTTACCCCCCCATAGATCACAAGGGATGCCACAGCATCGGTGGCGGAATCAATGGCACTGGCAGTAATGGCAAGGCTTCCTGAAAAAAAGGCGAGCATGGCTTTCATGCCCGCCAGAAACAGATTTAAAACAAAGGCATACCCGGCCACCCGGTATATCTGAATGGTTTCATCATCTATTTTGCTGTGTTTCTGGTCCATGATCTTCCTTAACACCCTGCTGTCTGCATGATGGGGGTTACACCGAAATCAAGGCCAGGGCAACAAAGGCAGCCCCAACCCCCACCCACTGCTGAAACCTGAGTTTTTCTTTGAGAAACAGCCAGGCCAGCAGAACGGTTGCCGCCGGATAAAGTGAGGCCAGAACAGCGGAAACATCCAGCCGCCCCAGATGGGATGCGATGGAAAACAACAGATTGCCCAGTGCATCCAGCACACCGGTGATCCCGATGAAAAGCCATTGCCCTGTCAGAAATACAGCTGGCCTGCCCATAAGCAGAATCACACCAAACAGCAAAGAAACAGATGCCAGTCTTGCCCCCACCAGGGGCCAGAAAATGGCCAGGTCATTTGCCCGGTCAATAAAAATAAAAAACAGCCCGAATCCCAGGCCTGCAGCAAAGGAAAGCAGCAGTTCCCGGAGGGTCATGCGGAACCCGGCCTCTCCGGATGACAACAACCACACCGCAACCATGAAAACCACAAACCCGGAAAACCGGACCAGTGACGGAGGCCCCTCATAAAATGCACTGTACCCGATGGGAACCAGGGCGGTGAGCACTGCCGACAAAGGGGCCACAATTCCCATACGGCCGGTTGCCAGTCCCCTGTAAAGGGCAATCAATCCGATGTTACCGAAAATGCCGGCAAACGCCCCATACATCAGATGGCTTGCCGGCGGGATTTTTTCAGCAACCCCCAGGGCCAGAACCAGGAGAAAAATTCCTCCCAGGAATTGGGAAAACAGCACCACCAGCAGCAGGTTGCCTTTTCTGGAGGCCATCCCCCCGCTGAAATCCCCTGCCCCCCACGCCATGGCACTGCCGATGCCGCAGGAAACAGCCAATGCTTCAGTGCTAATCATTATAGATGGGGTGCTTTAATTTAAAATACGTTTTCATCAAGAATTAATGATATCAGGGAGATCATCCCCACAAGCTCCCCTTTGTCCTCCACCGGAGCCCGACGGATACCGGCCCGGTAGATAAGCCGCACCCCATAGCGGATATCCATGTCCGCCGGTACGGTAATCACCGGTTTGGTCATGACTTCATACACATTCACCTCATCCAGGGACCGGCCCTGAAGTATCGCACCTCTGACAATATCCTGGGATACCAGGATTCCCCAGGCATCATCCGCGTGCCGTTTGTTCACCAGAAGAGAGAACACATTGTTTTCCTTCATTTTTTTGACTGCTTCGCGGGTGGTTGCCATGCCGTCAATGGATATGATCCCCTTGTGCATCACATCCCTGACCCGAATGATTTTTGGTTTATCCGGTTCCATACATTGCCTTCCTTTAGATAAAAATAATGTAAACAGATGGTTACAGGTAACTGTCCCGGGCCTTTTGCCTGAATTTTTCAATCTGGCTTTCCAGGCCCACCACATGCTCCACCGGCAGCATAAACGCGATGCCGGTACCGGGCTTGCCGAATTCTCCGGCTGTTTTTATGACGGTCAACAGTTTTTCCGCCACATGTTCTTCCGCCAGCAGCATGATAATATCGGTCTGGGCTTCCAGGGTCAGGCCGAAAAATGTTTTTGCCTCTTTGATGCCGGTCCCTCTGGCGGGAATGATGGTGGCGCCGGTGGCACCCTCTTTTTTGACGGCATCCACAATCTTGTCGGTAATCTCCGCTTTTACAGAGGATAAAATGAGTTTAAACCGCATAGGTTTTCTCCGCTGTTCTGGTTTTACGATGGGTCATCCATACGGCCAGCTGGGCATATCCCAGCACCGATATGATAGGGAAAAGACTGGCAAAGGCAATGAGTCCGAATCCGTCCAGAGCGGGATTGCGGCCCGGCACAGTGGATGCCAGGCCAAGTCCCAGGGCCGCTACCAGGGGCACGGTAACGGTGGATGTGGTGACCCCGCCGGAATCATAGGCCAGTGCGATGATATTTTTCGGGGATACCAGGGTCAACAAAATAACCATGACATATCCCACGAGAATGTACAGATAAAGCGGGGTGCCGGTGACAATGCGGAAGGTGCCCAGGCTGATGCCCACAGCTACGCCGATGGCAACGGTAATCCGCAGCCCCCACTGGCTGATGGTGCCCATGGACACCTCACTGGCTTTGTAGGCCACTGCAATGAGGGACGGTTCAGCTATGGTGGTGGCAAATCCGATCATGGCGGCGAACAGATACACCCATCCATAGGCGCTCCAGTTAGCAAAGGCCGGCTGATCCGGCGTACCGTATATAAAAATCGGGTCTGACAGCTGGGCTGCCATGATTTTTCCCAGGGGAAACAACGCTTTTTCCAGGCCGGCCAGAAACAGGGCCAGCCCAATCACCACATAGACCCCGCCCACCAGCACACGGCCCAGGTGGGGAATTGGCTGGCGGAGGACCAGCAGCTGAAATCCCGCTATCAAAAGGATAATCGGCAAAACATCCCGACCTGTGGCAGCCAGTATTTTTATGAAATCCATCAAAAATTCCAATGGGGGTATCCCTCCTTATTGTTAATTGAATATCAGCAACCCGTAGCCCATGACAAAAATCATGGGCAGCAAAGAAGCAAACGCGATGAGACCGAAACCATCTATCAGCGGACTTCTGCCCCTGATGGTGGATGCGAGTCCAACGCCCAGGGCCGCCACCAGGGGTACGGTAATGGTGGAAGTGGTCACCCCGCCGGCATCATAGGCAATGCCGATGATCTCTTCAGGAGCGATGATGGTCATGAGCATCACCACCACATATCCGCCAATGATCAGATAATGAATGGGCCAGCCCTTGAGGATACGAATGACCCCCACCAGAATAGCCAGACCCACGGAAACCGCCACACTGATACGCAGCCCCAGGGCATAGGTGGCCAAAGATTTTTGATCCGGATGGATCAACCCCCCTTTGCCTGCGATATCAGCGGCTTCGGCTGCCACGGCAATCAGGGCAGGTTCGGCAATGGTGGTGGAAAACCCCAGGGCAAAGGCAAACACCAGCAGCCAGAACAGGCTGCCTTTTCTGGCCAAAGCATATGCCATGGCCTCACCAATGGGAAACAGTCCCATTTCAAGTCCCTGGACAAACAGAACCAACCCGGCCACCACAAGCAGGGCCCCGAAAATCACCTCTCCCAACTGGGGCAGCGGTTGCCTGATAACAACCAGCTGGAAAAAAGCGATCACCAGAATGATGGGAAGCAGATCCATCAGAGCGGTTTTAGTTTTTTGAAAAATAATGTGTAAAAGCTTCATGGTGTCATGCTGGTGCCCGTTATCGGTAATACAGTTGTTGTCATTTTTCCTGTCGGGCAGCCGGCCGGGATAAGCGGCACCTGCTTCCCACAGGATCTGATGGACTTTTTGCATCCTAAAGTCGGGCTTTTTTTTTGTCAAGGTATTATCGCTTTTATGAAACACTGTCAAAAACGGTACCGCATCTTTCAGGTGAAAAACCGTTGGCCCGAAAGAAGCGGTGTGTTATACAATTGGGTAAAAATTGCTGGACCACCAGAAAATAAGGATAAGGAAAACATATCAATGCTCAAAACCATGGCAACCCAGCTGACCATAATTTTTAAAATGGGCAGCAAGAAAAGCAATGGCTGGATTCTGATCAAATTCGCATTGATACTGGCGTTTCTGTTTACCCTGTTCTCGGTGCTGTTTCATGTACTGATGCTGTATGAAGGCCGTGAATACAGCTGGATAACCGGGTTTTACTGGACCTTGACCACCATGTCCACCCTGGGATTCGGTGATATTACCTTTCACAGTGATCTGGGCCGTCTTTTTTCCATAGTGGTATTGTTCAGCGGTATTGTTTTTCTGCTGGTGATGCTGCCTTTTACCTTTATCCAGTTTTTTTATGCCCCCTGGCTGGAGGAACAGAACAAGGCCCGGGCACCCAGATCCGTTCCCGACACCATGTCCGGGCATGTGATTCTCACCTATTTTGATGCAGTGGCTGTCACCCTCATTGAAAAGCTCAACCAATACGGATTTGCCTATGTGATTCTCACATCCGGGCTGCAGGATGCCCTGGATTTGTATGACCAGGGCTACCGTGTGGTGGTGGGTGAACTGGATGACCCGGACACCTACCGCCGCCTGCGCATTGATCAGGCAGCAATAGTGGTGGTGTTAAATGATGACATTGCCAGCACCAACATCATTTACACCATCCGGGAAACCAATGACCGGGTGAAAACCGTGACCAATGCCGACCTGGAGGACTCTCTGGATATTCTGAAGCTGGCCGGCAGCACCCATGTTTTCCAGTTCACCCAGATGCTGGGCAGGGCACTTTCCCGCCGGGTTCTGGGAATCAACATGCAGGCCAATATCATCGGGCAGTTTGATGACCTGCTGATTGCCGAAGCCCCGGTCATGCGGACCTGGCTCCAGGGGAATACCATGGCGGAAAGCCGTTTGCGGGAAATCTGCGGCGTGACCGCCGTTGGGGTCTGGGAACAGGGCAAGTTTCATATTCCCACCCCTGCAACCCGGATCACGGAATCCACGGTGCTGGTGCTGGCCGGAACCAAAAAACAGCTGGAACAGTTTGACGATTCCATTGCTTTGGCTGATAACAAAGAAACTGATACCAGCCGTCCGGTGGTGGTACTGGGCGGGGGCCGCGTGGGCCAGGCAGTGGCAGAGGCTTTGCGTGTCCGGCGGGTTGCTTTTTGTGTAGTGGAAAAAAGACCCGGCATTGCAGACAAGCACCCCAACTTTATCCATGGAAGTGCCGCAGACCGCAAAACCCTGATCGAGGCCGGCCTGGAAAACACCCCGTCAATCATCATAACCACCCATGACGACAATTTAAATATCTACCTGACCATCTATTGCCGCCGTCTGCGGCCGGATGTACAGATTATCAGCCGGGCAAGCCTGGACAGAAACATCAACACCCTGCACCGGGCCGGCGCCAATCTGGTGATGTCCTTCAGTTCGCTGCTCACCACCACCATCATGAACCTGATTCAACCCCAGAAGGTGCTCATGCTTTCCGAAGGCCTCAATGTATTCCGGATGCCCCTGCATGCCAAACTGAAAAACAAATCCTTGATCGATATCCAGATCAGGGAAAAAACCGGGTGCAGTGTGGTGGCTGTCAAAAAAAATGAAAATCTGATCATCAACCCGGACCCGGCCATTGTCCTTGAAAAAGGGGATGAGCTGGTGCTCATCGGCACTGCCGACGCAGAAAAGATGTTCATCGAAAAATATCCGACAGCCTCGGAATAACAGCCATGCCGATCAAAAGTTGCGCCGCCTGAAAAACAGGGTAACAATGAAATTCGGAAACATCTCCTATAACGTTACCGTTATGGTTTGAAACACCCCTGTGATAAAGTAACGGCTTTTCAGGGCTTGTATCCCGCCCGGGTGACCCTGGACAAAGCCTGGTTACCGCCTGTTTTGGACATGCTTTTAAAAGCTTAATGTGGTCTGGCATGAATCTTGATTTGATACATGCCGGAAGCGGAACAAAGATGCAGACACACAAAAAAAAGGACGCCAAAAATGGAAATAACTGAATTTGCACCTGATATAAAAGACAAGGTGGCAGTGGTGGATTTCAGCGCACCCTGGTGCGGGCCATGCAGGCAGATGGCACCGGTCATCAGCAGGCTGACAGAAAAGTACAAAGACAGGGCCGCCATTGTGGAAATAAACATCGATTCCCAGCCTGCGGTGGCCACCCATTATATGGTCCAGAGCATCCCCACCCTGATTTTGTTTGACCAGGGCAGGGAAATAAAGCGGTTTGTGGGGGTCCAGTCCCCGGAAACCCTGGAAAAAAACTTAGATGCTGTTCTGACAAAAAAATCATAGTGCACTTGATGCGCCAGGAGGAAATATGGGCAGATGTGTGAACCATCCGGAAAGACAAACCAGTTACCATTGCATGAAACACAACATCTATTTGTGTGACCAGTGCCTGACATGCCGTGATCCGGACATTTACTGTAAATTCAGATCATCCTGCCCCATTCACTTTGTATCAAAAAAAGGCTTTGACGATACAGACAGCCGGCAAACATGCGTAAAGGAAAACCTGTCATGATAAAAGCGTTGACATATATCCAGAAAAACCTGGTATGGACCATCCCTGTTTCCATGGGTTTCGGATTAATTTTCGGATACCTGTTCGACACCGCTTCTTTAAAACAGCTGATAATTCCGGTTACCTTTATCATGGTCTATCCGATGATGGTGACCCTGCATGTAAAATCTGTTTTTAAAGGCAGGGATCTCAAACTCCAGACCATCACCCAGGTGATCAATTTTGTATTTATCCCGCTGCTCGCTTTCTTTATCGGGAAAATGATGCTGTCCGGCCAGGACCCCAAATACGGTCTCTGGGCCGTGGGATTGTTTCTGATCGGTGTGCTGCCAACCTCCGGCATGACCATTTCCTGGACCGGGTTTGCAAAAGGCAGCAAAGAGGCCGCCATAAAAATGGTGGTATTCGGTCTCATTATCGGATCCCTTGCCGCACCTGTCTACACAAAGGTGTTCATGGGAGCGACCATCGACGTTAATATGCTCCATATGTTCAAACAGATTGCAATTTTTGTTTTCCTGCCCCTTGTTGTCGGGCTTTTAACCCAGACCTACGGCAAAAAAAAATATGGCCGCAAAGACTGGAATGAAAGAATCAAGCCGAAATTTCCCCCGTTTTCAGCCTTGGGGGTTGTGCTCATCGCATTTTTGGCCATGTCTCTCAAGGCAAGACATATCATTGCCAATCCCGGGGATATTTTCATTATCCTGCTGCCGCTGGTGGTTTTTTACCTGGTTTCCTATATACTGCTGACCTTTGTCGGGCGGTTTCTGTTTAACAGAGAAGATGCCATCGCCATGGTGTTCGGCGTTGTCATGCGGGATCTTTCCATCGCCCTGGCCATTGCCATGACTGCCTTTGGGAAAGAAGGTCTGACGATTGCCCTGTTGATATCTCTGGCCTATATCATCCAGATCCAGTCAGCTGCCTGGTATGTAAAATTTGTCAATGTCATGTTCGGTGCACCAAAAACAGCTGAACCTGAAAAACCGCAACCAGATGCCACAGAGGATTCGCAAACTGAAAACGCGGGAATTTCCGGATCAGTGATCGTGGATATCAAAAAAATCCTTTTTGCAACAGACCTCTCATTGACTGCCCGGCATGCGGTAAAATATGCCTGCAGCATCGGAAACCAATACAATGCCTCTGTTTACGCGGTGCATGTCGTACCCGATATCCTGGATGAATACTCTTCCGGAGCCGGAATCAATCTACTGGGAAAAATGGACAAAAAAGAAAGAGAGACCCTGAACCGGGATAATATCGCGGCGGCAAAAAAGGCCATGCACAAACGGATGCGGATCACCTCCCAGAAAGTGCTTTCGGAAATTCCCCACTGCCCGTTATCGGAAAACCGTATCATTGTCACTGCCGGTGATCCGGTGGATGAAATTTCAAAAATCGCCCGGGAAGGCAGTTTTGATCTGATTATCATGGGAACCCATGGCCATGGTGAGTTTGAAAAAATGATGCTGGGAAGCACTGCCAGCGGCGTGATGTCAAAATCCACAATTCCGGTGCTGGTGGCTCGGCCTTCTTAAGCCACGGTACCGGTCTACGGTGATACGGGTTATCGAAAACATCACTGTTCCGATAACCTGTATGCTGTTGTCACATCACAGTTTCAACGGCTGTGTTTCAGATCCGGCATACCTGACTGTCCAGGATGGCCATATTTTGGTTGACAAATGGGGCATGCTACTTTACCTGTAAAGAGGAAGGAGTAGAAGATCCAATTTTTTAGACAAGGGTGAATCCTTTTAACGAAAAACCGGACAAGGAGGGCAGCCATGGCCGTAAAATTGATGCACTACTGGACGATCAACCCTTCCAGCAAAGATGCTTACGCCAGCTTCATCATCAAAAAATACATCCCCGGCCTGAACCGCCTGGGAGTGCATACGGTAGCCGGCTGGTCCGTGCTGGTGGGATCCTACAGTGAAGTGATCTTGGAAACGATCAGCAGCGAACTGGATCAGCTGGAAGCTGCCTTTAAAACCAATGAGTACCGGAAATTGAAATCTGAACTGCTCAATTTTATCAAAAGCTATAAAACCAAAGTCATGATGCCCATTGCAAAACGGGGCAGCTACTCCATGAGTATTGCCGAGGACACCATCAAGTTCAACCAGATGTGGGATGTAATCACCCTGAAACCCGGTGATTACAAGAGCTATGAGCAGTTTGTCACCCATGAATTTTACCCGTTACTGGAAAAAATCGGTGTCCATCTTGCCGGCGAATGGGAAGTTTTGATCGGAGATGAGCCGCACACGGTCTGTGAAGGCAGGGTGAACAATATCAGCGCTCTCATTCCCGCCCTCCAGAGCCCCGAGTTCCGCAGAGCCAAAAAGAGACTCAAACTGTTTGTTGAAAATTACCAGAGCCGGATCCTGTCTTTTCACATTCGAAAGATAAAGGGCTACCGGTCAGTAGGGTATGAACTTGTAGACCACTGATCTGTTTTCATCAAAAACCGCCAGACAATACTGACTTTCTGTCCAGCTTCAGCTGTTTCAGGTGATAAAAAAAAGCAGAACCATCAGCAGCAGCTTGCCTGCAGTCAGAAGGGTGTCTCCGCTGAAATCCCGCAAAAGGAACAGTATCGTTCCTCCACCCAGGCCACCCAGCGTTCCATCTCACCGGCCTTCGGGCCGGCCAGATCAGCGGAGGAGCGCCGGGTGATGGCATGGACATAAAAGACATCATCTTCGATTCTGACACTCACCGT
>JAZBPL010000210.1:0-5876 GCA_036351635.1 Desulfotignum sp. | reverse complement strand
GTTTGGATCCGTACCATGGGATTACCGGTCCTGGAAAACGGCCGTGTAACCAAAGTCATCGGCAATATTATGGACATATCTGATTACAAGGAATTGGAAGCAGAACGTATTGCCCTGATCAAACAGCTCCAGCATGCACAGAAAGCGGAAAGCCTGGGCCGCATGGCCGGCGCCGTTGCCCACCATTTCAATAACCAGCTCAATGTGGTCATGGGCAATCTGGAACTGGCCCTGGAAGATTGCCCGAAAGATGCGGCATATCGCGGCAACCTGGGTGAAGCCATGCAGGCGGCCCACAGATCAGCAGAAATAAGCGGGTTGATGCTGACCTATCTGGGACAGGGTGCCGGCAAAACCCGGAAACTGGATCTGTCCAGACTCTGCCTTACGCATCTGTCTATATTGCGTAACACCCTGCCCTGGGGCATTACGCTGGAAACCGATTTCATGTCTGTGGGGCCGGCAGTGCTTGTCAATGACGACCAGATGCAGAAGGTGCTGTTTCATCTGGTTACCAACGCAGCAGAGGCCATCGGCGACAATGCCGGCTGTATAAGGCTATCCACACGGACAATCCCGGTGTCTGATATTCCCGCCATTGTCACTGCCCCGGTGGACTGGCAGCCAAATGCGAATAGGTATGCCTGCCTGGCGGTATCGGATACAGGACCCGGCATTGCAGAACAGGACATGGAACAACTGTTTGATCCGTTTTTTACCACCAAATTCACCGGCAGGGGCTTAGGATTGCCCGTGATACTGGGACTGGTAAAATCCTGGGAAGGGGCATTTCGTGTGGAGAGCAAAAAAGGCCATGGCAGCTGCTTTCAACTTCTGCTGCCGGTCCAGGAAAATATGGTTTCATCCCGGCCTGAATCAGTTCCCCATAATTATTTTGCTGCAAACGGGAGAACAGTGCTGCTGGTGGATGACCAGGATGCGGTGCGCAAAATCGGTGAGGTCATGCTGCACCGGCTGGGATTTACCCCCATGTCCGCTGCAAACGGATCTGAGGCAGTGGCTGTTTTTCGTAAACATCAGGACAGGATCTGCTGTGTGATCACCGATCTTACCATGCCGGATATGGATGGGTGGGAAACCCTTGCCGCCCTGCGTAGAATTCAGCCGGACCTGCCGGTGATTCTGGCCAGCGGCCATGACAAGACCCATGCAATGAACCGGGAACATCCGGAAAAATTTCAAACATTTCTGCACAAACCCTACGCAATGGTTCAATTGAAAAATGCCCTGCACAAAGCGTTGCAGAAAGGCTCCTGAAAGGGGTTTATGCGGAGGAATGAAACCATTTCTGTGAAATGGCCGTTTGTTGACCGGTTCTTTCATGGCTTGTTGTACCTGCACGGTTATGGCTGTTCAGAGAAGGTGCCCAAAAAGTATTATCCGGATAGGGATATATACGAAAATAAGGATTAGCTGGCAGAATCAGAAATCAAAAAGGGGCTGTTTGGTAAAAGAAAAAACTGAAATTCTGGGAGACCGTAACAATAATGGCGGATAACCCCACCTATGAAGCGTTGCAAAAACGGGTTCAGGAACTGGAGCCGGCCCGGGCAGACCGTGAAAAATCCATTATGGAATTTGACCATCTGTTTTTCATGGCCCTTGACCTGATATGCATTGCAGATATCCACACCACCTTTTTCATAAAAGTGAACCCGGCCTGCAGGGACATTCTGGGATTTTCAGAAGAGGAGATGCTTGACCGTCCTTTTTTTGACTTTATCCATCCGGATGATATTGCACCCACCCGTCAGGTGGTTGAAAAAAAACTGCACCAGGGTGAAAAAATCATCAATTTTGAAAATCGCTATATCTGCAAAGACGGCCAATACAAATGGCTGAGCTGGGTGTCCCATCCAAGCCCTGAAAAAGGGGTGACCTATGCCATTGCCCGGGACATCACCAAAGAAAAAATGGCGGAAAAAGCCCTGCAGGAAAGTGAGCGCAGGTATCGGTCCCTGTATGAGAATGCCCAGGCCGGCCTGGCCCGCACCCGGATAAGCGACGGCAGGGTGCTGGAATGCAATAAAAAGATGGCACAGATTTTCGGTTATGATGATGTGCAGACATTTATCAAAGCGTATGTGCTGTCGGAAAATTATGCGGATAAGGCCCAGCGGGAGGCATTTATTACAGAATTGGAAAATACGGGCAAAATACGGAACAGAGAAGCCGCCTTTTTCAGAAAGGACGGGTCCAAAATCTGGGTCAGGTTTGACACCCGGCTTGTACCGGAACATGGGTATATGGAAGATGTGGTCATTGATATAACCGATCAGAAAAACGCCATGGAAGAACGCAGCCAGCTTCAAAGCCAGCTGCTGCAGGCCCAGAAAATGGAGTCAGTGGGACGGCTGGCCGGTGGGGTGGCCCATGATTTCAACAACATGCTCACCGTGATTATCGGGTATACCCAGACCGCCCTGGGCCAGGTGGACCCTGCCGGAAATCTGCATAAAAATCTGCAGGGTGTTCTCAAGGCTGCACAGCGCTCGGCAGACCTGACAAAGCAGCTCCTGGCCTTTGCCAGAAAGCAGATCATTGATCCCAGGGTGCTTGATCTGAACCATACCGTGGAAACCATGCTTAAGATGCTGCGCCGTCTCATCGGTGAAGATATCCACCTGCTCTGGAGACCTGCCGGAAAACTGCAGCCTGTAAAAATGGACCCTTCCCAGATTGATCAGATCCTGGCCAATCTGTGCGTAAATGCAAAAGATGCCATTGGCGGCGTAGGAAAAATCACCATTGAAACAGGTATGAAAACCTTTGATACCGGGTATTGCCGGAAAAATCCAGGATTTTCTCCCGGCGAGTTTGTCATGCTTGCAGTCAGTGATGACGGCTGCGGCATGGACAAAGAAACCCTCAACAACCTGTTTGAACCGTTTTTCACCACCAAGGATGTGGGGCAGGGTACCGGCCTGGGGCTGGCAACGATCTACGGCATTGTCAAACAGAACAACGGTTTTATAAAAGTGTACAGTGAACCGGATTATGGAACCTGCTTTCATATTTACCTGCCCTGCCATGCGGAAAAAATGGTAAAAAAACCGGAAAATACACCTCAGGAGATCCCAACCGGCAATGGCGAAACCATCCTGATCGTGGAGGATGAAAAAACTATTCTGGAGATGCTCACAACCATGCTTCAGGATTTACACTACACCATTATTGCCGCACCCACGCCGCACAAAGCCATGGCTTTGGCACAAAAACATGCAGGAAAAATTCACCTGCTTTTAACGGATGTGGTCATGCCGGAAATGAACGGACGGGACCTGGCCGCACAGCTGGCAACCCTTTATCCAAAGTTGAAATTTCTGTTCATGTCCGGTTATACCGCCAATGTTATTGCCCATCAGGGGGTTCTGGATGAGGGTGTCCAGTTTATCCAGAAACCGTTTTCCATGAAAGATATTGCCGTCAAGATACAGAATGTACTGGATGGCGCCGATGATGGTAAGAACCAAACAGAATTGATCAAAGGAAAGTGAAAATACATGCCGTCCAGACCCAGTTATGCAGATTTGGAAAAAAGGGTTCATGCCCTGGAACAGGTTGCTTCAGCGTATGAGAACCTGAAAAAAGAACTGTCCGGTATCAGCACATTTAATGACGATGTTGTCAAGGCAATGAGCGACGGCCTTGTGCTGACGGATATCAAGGGAGCTGTCACCTTTGTGAATCCCGGATTTGTGGCAATGCTGGGGTACCAACCCGAAGAGATCATCGGCCGGTTATGGCTGGATATCATACCCCCTGACCATTATGACATGGTGCAGGAAGCGGAAAGACGGCGGGCTGAGGGCAGAACAGACCGGTATGAGATGGTTCTGCAGCACAAAAATGGTGAAACACTGCCGGTGCTGATTGATGCCAGTCCCCGGTTTGACAGACAGACCGGGGAATTTGTTGGTACCCTGGGGTTTGTCACCGACATCACCCAGCGCAAGCATACGGAAACAGCGCTCAAGGAAAATGCCCTGCGGTATCAGCTTCTGTTTGAACAGTCTCCCATCGGGGTGTTTCATTTCGACAATGACGGCACCATTATTGACTGCAATGACAACTTTGTGAACATCATCGGGTCATCCAGAAAAGTGCTGGTGGGCCTGAACATGCTCACCCTGCCGGAAAAAAAACTGGTCAGAGAATTGCAGCATGCTTTAAACGGCCAAACCGGTTTTTATGAAGGCGTTTACCGCAGCGTTACTGCAGAAAAATCCACCCCGGTGAAAGTATATGTGTCCCCTTTGCTGGATAAAGAGGGAAAATCCTTTGGCTGTGTGGGGATTGTGGAGGACATCACCTACCAGAAACAGGCGGAAGATGCAATTAGAAAAAATGCAGCCATGCACAGCAAAATGCTTGCCAATATCGGGGATGTGATCGTCATCATAGACCAGGACGGCATCAACCGCTACAAAAGCCCGAACATTGAAAAATGGTTCGGGTGGAAACCTGAGGAGGTCGTGGGGGAGGTTACCTGGAAAAATGTTCACCCGGATGATCTGTATGCAACCCAGCAGCTTTTTGCTGATATTATACAAAAACCGGGATCTTCAGGTACGATTGAGTGCCGGTACAGGTGCAGCGACGGGACCTACAAATGGATAGAGTTCACAGGTACCAACCTTCTGCATGATCCGGACATCCAGGGCCTTCTGGGTAATTACAAGGATATATCCGACCGGAAAAAAGCGGAGGCGGAAAAAGAAAATCTCCAGACACAGCTGATCCAGGCCCAGAAAATGGAGTCTGTGGGGCGGCTGGCCGGCGGGGTTGCCCATGATTTCAACAACATGCTCACCGTGATCCTGGGCTATGCCCAGGCAGCCATGGACCAGGCAGACCCGTCCGGACCGGTGCATGGAAATTTAGAGGAGGTCCTCACCGCGGCCCGGCGGTCGGTGGATCTGACCAGGCAGCTGCTCACCTTTGCCAGAAAAGAGATCATCGCGCCAAAGGTGCTGGACCTGAACGCCTCAGTGGAAAGCATGCGCAGCATGCTGCGCCGGCTCATCGGAGAGGATATCGACCTGGTCTGGCATCCCGGTAAAGGTCTGGGAACGGTTAAGGCAGATCCTTCCCAGATCGATCAGATTCTGGTGAACCTGTGTGTCAATGCCAAAGATGCCATTTCAGATGTGGGGAAAATCACCATTGAAACCGGGACGGCATCTTTTGACCAGGCATACTGCCGGGACCATCCCGGTGTTTCTCCGGGGGACTTTGTGATGCTGGTGGTGACAGATGATGGGTGCGGCATGGACAGGCATGTCCTGGCAAATCTGTTTGAACCGTTTTTTACCACCAAGAATGTGGGGGAAGGCACGGGCCTGGGGCTTGCCACTGTGTACGGCATTGTCCAGCAGAACAATGGGTTTCTTACGGTTGACAGCATGCCGGGACAGGGCAGTACGTTCAGGGTGTACCTGCCCCTGCATATGGCGGACAAAGTTTGCCCTGACAGATCCCCCCATTTGCAGGCACCGGAACTCACAGGACATGAAACCATTCTGGTGGTGGAGGATGAACCCGCCATATTACGAATGACCTGTATGATGCTTGATCGCCTGGAATATGATGTGTTGTCAGCCGGATCACCGGATGCTGCCCTGGCACTGGCTGAAAATGGAAACAAACCCATCCACCTGCTGTTGACCGATGTGGTCATGCCGCAGATGAACGGCAGGAACCTGGCAGGAGAATTGAAAAACCTGCACCCGGATATGAAGTGTTTGTTCATGTCCGGTTATGCCGCAGATGTCATCTCCCTGCAGAACCCCGGGGACAGGGATGCCGGGTTTATCCAGAAACCGTTTTCCATAAATGAACTTGCCGGTAAAGTG
>JAZBPL010000209.1:0-2213 GCA_036351635.1 Desulfotignum sp. | reverse complement strand
CCCGGCCCCGGGTCAGCTGGAAATACACCTTCTGAAGACCCGGCAGCTTGGGAAGCACCCGGTGGATGCAGAAATCCGCTCCATAGACCAGATGCGCGATATATTTCGGATATTTTTCATAGACCCAGGCGTAACGGGTTTTGATGGTGTGGGCAAACCCCGCAAGGTAACCGCCCGGCAGCAGCATCTGGTGCACCTGGAGAAAATAGACATTCAGTCGCCGGATGTCATTGATTCGTTTCATGTTCAGATACAACCGCAGCATGACCCGGTCCGCATCCAGGTTGAACAGGTCGCTGGTCCGTTCTACTGCGGTTTCCACCTGCATCATGTCGTCCAGATCGATATGGGCGTCGATGAATTCGAACTCTTCATCCGGAAAGTCCGACAACCGGTTTTTAATTTTTTCCCGGGCAGGAGACATAAGTCTTTCCCGGATGATGTCCAGATTCGATGCTGCGGGAATGGAATCCTGCTTCAGAATCTCCCTGACCTTGTCAACACTCTCCACATCCGCCGGATTTCTGTTGTTTCCGGCGATAAAGGACCTGTAATAAAAATGGACCAGAAAGAATTCAAACCCCATGAGCACCAGAATGGGCCCCAGGGCCTGAAGCCGGGAATAATAAAACAGGCGGGCTCCGAAAATCAGTACTGCCATGAACGCCATCATCACAAAACCGGCCTTGAACCACTGCCACAGAAAAAAATATTCGTTCTGGTAGCGTCTGACGGCAAATTTACCGGTGACAAAAGAAGTAAAAAACCACAGCCCCAGGAAAATCAGAAACAACCGGGGATAATCCGGAAGCATGGTCAGATCCCCGCGTTTCAGGTAATTGACAATGAAAAACGCGAAAACCGCCAGGCAGAAATCGATCACCATGAGGCCGTAGGATATATTTTTTTCTATCCTGAAAGGACTCAGAATGTTTTCAAAACTGATCCTGTCCGTGGCCCGCCGGTTGAAGACCGCATTCATCACGCCCCAGAGCGTCACTTCCAGCCCGGACAGCAGCAGGCAGGTGCCGAAGATATGCAGGCGCGAAAATCCCGTTACTCCCAGAACCACCACCATGAAAGAAACCAGATAGAGCAGATACAGGGAGGACAGCAAACATGTCCACATCCCCGGCCCAAAGGCCAGGAACGATGAAATCCTGAATTTTTTTCCGATCATGCCGGAAACCCACCAGGACAGATAAAACAGCAGCAGCAGCTTTGTGTAGGCATCATCAAGCCGGATGGTATTCTGTTTGAAAAAATGGCTGATAAAGAACGCGGCATTGAGCAGCAGAAAATCGATGCAAACGATCCTTTTCCCCGTCAAAAAGCGGTGAGAATCTTTAGATCTTCTTTCCTGGTAGGTTCCCAAAAACGACTTGTAAGGGGTTACCTTCATTCCAGCATTCACGCCTTATTTTAAAAACGGATGGTAATCGCCGGTAAGGCCCCTGGGATCGGCATTTCTTATCGCGTACACCGTCTCCAGGCTGGGGCGGGCCTCTTCCAGGGGAAACCCCCGCCCGGCCAGCACCTCCTGGTAACTCACCGTGTGCAGATCCGTGAACCCGCCGGAGAACTCGATTTCCTCACCGTCCACCAGTATGGAACGGTAGGTGCGCATGTTGCGTGCCAGGGCTTCTTGCGGCAGATACCCGGCATTCACGCTCAGAAACCACCGCACCCTGGCATGGGCGAGGTCAAAGTAGCCGGCCGCCACATCCGGCTCGGATTTGTGCACGATATTGGTTTTGACCGGTCCGAAAACCCACATGAGCATGTCGAAAAAATGGATCCCGATGTTGGTGGCAATGCCCCCGGACTTTTCCATGGATCCTTTCCAGGAAACAAAATACCACCGGCCCCGGGAGGTCAGGTAGGTCAGGTCGATGTCATACACCTTGTCCGGATTATGTGCCAGTTCTGCGGCCACCCTTTCCCTGAGCGCAATGATACCCGGATGTAACCTGAGCTGTAGAATATTCCAGATATGAGCTCCGTTCTCCGCCTGCAGCTCGGCCAGGGCATCCAGGTTCCATGGGTTGAGCACCAAAGGCTTTTCACAGATGGCATCCGCCCCGATGCGCAGGGCAAACCGCATGTGGGCGTCATGCAGATAATTGGGCGAACAGATGCTCACATAATCGATGGCCCCGTCCCCTTTCCGGCGCAGCTTTTCCGCATGCCGGTCAAATCGCTCGAACTCGGTG
>JAZBPL010000208.1:0-2505 GCA_036351635.1 Desulfotignum sp. | reverse complement strand
TTGATCTGGTTGACCGCCTGGGCTGCTGCCAGCAGGGAATTTTCAAACTGCTCTTCCAGCGTGCCTACTGATTCATCCCGGATGAAACTTTGTTCCTGGAGAATTCCGTCCACATACAATGTATACTGAACTTCATCCCCATCCTCGGTATTGGGGAACAAACTATTGTTCGCGCTGTCCAACAGTCCAAGAGTTGCCGATGTTTCCGAGGCAAAGGCTTTCACCCCTTCTACTTTGCTCAAAGCGGCAGCAATGGAGGCGGCTGAGCGTTTGGCATCCCCGCCCACATCCTTTACCTCGATGACACTGGTGCCGGTGGGGCCGTCATACACGGTCAGGGTCTGTTCGGCAATGGCCCGGTTCAGGGTGTCGGCCACATCTGCCGCATTTGATCCCCATACCCTTGCCAGACCGTCCCCATCAGCCTCCATGACTTCCCTGTCCCCCAGGACCGCATCATCCAGCACGGTGAGCCGGTAGATGGACTGGGTACCGGAAGGGGCCGCACCCTCCCAGTTGGTGATGTTTGCTTCTGATATGCCCATGTCCATCTGGATTTTGTTGTACAGGGTGTCTGCCTGGCTCTGGTCTTCCACCCACATGGTGAAATCTTTGGTAAAATCAATTTTATCACCGAATTCAAAACTGGTGAGCCAGCCGCTGTCATCCACGGCATAATCTCCTGTGACCGGTTCATTGAAGTATTCCAGTCCGGTTCCCTGGGAATGCTGGTAATTGACGGCCCAGATCATCTCTCTGGCCAGTTCGTTGACCTCTGCCTGGTATTTGGGCACAATGGCATCCCGCATCTCCAGCAGGCCCCCGATTCTGCCGGTACCGATCTTGTCGGTAATGTCCTGTCTGCTGCCGGCTGATCCCTGCCACACAACCCGGTCATCGGACATGCCCAGGGAATAAGTATCCACCCCGTTGACCAGGGAATAGCCGTTTGCGGCAGATACGATCAATGCCCCGTTTCCCTGCTGGATGGTCTTTATATCGATGATCTGACCCAGTTCCTTTACCAGGGCGTTGCGCTGGTCCCGCTGGTCATTGGCGGTGCGGTAAATTTCCGCTGACAGAACATCCTGGTTCAGGTCTGCAATTTTTTTGGTCAGTTCATTGACCTGCTGGACCGCCCCCCTTATATCTGCATTGATATCTATGAGCAGCCCGTCCATGTCCAGGACAGAGGTTTCCAACCGGGAAGCCAGTTTGGCGCCGCTTTCAAACACCGCCACCCGCTCGGAAGATCCCTGGGGATTGTCTGATATGTCATGCCAGGCATTCCAGAATTCCGTCAGGACAGATGTGATGCTGGTATCGGAATTTTCATCAAAAAACCCTTCCAGGACCCGCATATAGGATTCCTGGTCGGCAAAAGATGCCTGGGTGGACTGTTCATTGTTCAGCCGTGCTTCGAGCAGCTGGTCTACCCGCTGCTCCACCTGGTTCATGTCCACGCCGGTGCCGAAGAGGAACCCGGCATAGGCAACCGGCTTGCGGCTGATATGGTCGGCATTCTGGACGCTGTAGTTGGGGTTGTTGACGTTGGAGATATTCTGGCCGGTGATATTCAGCCCGTACTGCTGGGTGGCAATGGCGGTCTTTGCAATGCTGAGTGTGGAAGAGATGCCGGCCATGGGTTACACCTCTGTCCTGATGAGGTTGGGGCGGGCTTCCGCCGGGGACACCTGCCCGGAATGGGAATATTGTTTGTCTTTTGCAAAATCGAATATGGTGGCAAACACATCATCTATCACCGACAGATACTGGGAAAGGTATTGTTTGTTTTGGGCAGCCCGCACGGTGATCTCTCGTTTGCAGGCATCGATGCGGCAGGCAAGCTGCTTTAACTCTGACTTTTGGTCCAGGGGCAGGGGCGCAGCGGCAATGATATCTCTCATACTGCTGATACCGTTGCCTGCTCTTTCCGTCAATGTATTTCTGAGCGACTGGATCTGGACTGTCAGCTGGTTTTTTTGGTTGACCGCATCCCACAGCTGTTCCAGGTCCATGCTGATAATATAATTTTTTTCCTCTTCCAGCAGCTGTTCCAGGTTCTTGTAAAGGTCCAGCTTTCTGGTAAGCAGGTGTGCCAGTTGTTCAAAGGTGTTTTCCATGTTGCGTCTCCTCATTTATGCATCGGCATAAAACAGACCCTGCTGAACTGCCACAGGGAAATTTTTTCCCCATAACATCATATTTTGGGCCGTAACACATAAGGATAGCAATTTTAATGCCAGAAAAAAGAAAGCGGCTGCAGAGAAGATCAGGAAATGGTGTCTTTCAACTCATCATACAAAAATTTGCCGATACCCGGTGCACGCGGGCTTTTTGCCAGTTCTTCAGCCAGGTACTGGTCCTGCATGGATTCAAAGATGCCCATGGCATGGGATTTCTCGAACAGGGCATCCCCGGGCAGGGTTGTGCGCATGGATTTTAAAAGCGAATGCATGAATATGGCCTCAAATCCCTGGACCGCCTCTTCCAGTTCCTTTTCTT
>JAZBPL010000207.1:0-2396 GCA_036351635.1 Desulfotignum sp. | reverse complement strand
TGGAAGGATGGATCAGCGGCCCGTACGACAAAATCGAAATATGGCGGGCAGCCCTGAACAAACCGCCGCTGTTTTTGTCTGTTCCCGCTGTACGGGCCTTTGTGACCGATGATACCGGGGCTTTGGAAGCAGCCCTGGAAACAAGGGCCGGTACACCACCCTGTTTTCCCGGGGACGCTGTCAGACAAATCACCGCATTCCTGATCAACGATCTTTAGCCGGTCAAGCCTTTTCAACCGTCACAAAGTGTTCCTGATAGGCAATGGCCCCGCCGGCCCGGTCCCATATATCCAGTCCACCCGTCATAAACCGGTTGTCCGCCAGCCCTTTGTTAAAGGCCCTGGTTTCCAACGGCAGTCGGTGCCCGAACCCGTGCACCACAAAGACCGCCTCCGGATGAATGGTTTCGGTCACGTTGGCTGTGATGGATTCGGAATATCCATTCCGGGAAACCATCACCCTGTCACCTTTTCTGATACCCAGTTTTTCCGCCTCATCCACATGGATCCACAAATGGTTTTCAGACATCTGCTCCGACAAAAGGGGGTTGTTCACAGTATGCCCCTGGGTGTGCAGGGCGCACCGGCCGAAGGTCAGACGGAAACTTCCCTGTTCCGCTGCTGTCGGGGATTTATAAGGGGCAAGGGAAACCACCCCGTTATCTGTCAGATGAGAGGAACCCATCTCGATTTTTTTGCTGGGGGTTTTGAAACTGAGATCTTCAAATGCCTTATACACCGGATTATCCACGAGAGATACCATACCGGTGGCATCAAAATCTCCGATAGTGACCCCTGTGCCTTCCAGCTGAAAACCCCAGATATCTTCAATCTTTTCAAACACCAGTTCCGGGAGGTCCATGCGCCTGGCCAGTCCGGAAATAATTTCCCAGTCCGCCCTGGTGTCATAGCAGGGCTCCACCGCTTTTTTCCGGACGAAAAAATAGGGTTTCAGATCATTTTTGGTGGCAATGATGCTGTCGCGCTCCAGGTAGGGGGACAACGGAAGCACCACATCTGAATGCCAGGCCGTGTCTGACCAGCTGAAGGTCACAGACACCAGCAGATCCAGGTTTTCCCATTTTTTCTTGAGCCGTTCCGGATCCGGATATCCCATGAGCGGGTCATGGCGGTAGGCGATATAGGCTTTGACAGGATAGGGATCTTCTGTTTCCATGGCTTCATACAACAGATGCGCCAGGCCGGGGCCATCTTCAAAATGGGTATATTTCCACCCCACGCCGTCTGCCCGTTTCTCCGGGGGTTTGGGATACAGGTCCATGAATTTTTTCAATCCCTGGCAGCCGACATCACCGGGCTTGCTGACAAAGGGAAGGCCCCCTTTGGCACCATAAGTCCCCAACAGAGCATTGATAATATAAATGGACCGGCACAGATAGAATGAGTCCGTATACCGGGCCGCCATCCATCCGGGATGCCAGATCACAGCCGGTGCCGCATCTGCCAGTTCCCTGACAAACCGCCTCAGGTGACTGGCCGGTATGCTGGTTTCCTGTTCCGCCCATTCAGGGGTGTAGGGTGCCACAAAATCGGACAGCTCTGCAAATCCTTCAATATAACGGTTTTTGAATTCTTTGTTAAAAAACCGCCTGGCAATGATTTCATGAATGACCGCCAGGTTAAAGGCATAATCAGTACCGGGCCGGATCATCATAAAATTGTGGGCCTTGCTGGCGGAAATATTGGCCCGGATATCTATGACACTGAGTTTACAGCCGTTTTCCATGGCATCCATGAGGTCATTGACCTCCTGGACATTGACGGATTCAAAGATATTACGGAACTGAAGCACCACATGTCTGCTGTTCTTGAAATCATATGCCACAGCCTTGCGCCCTTTTCCGGTCAAGGACAAGGCTGCATGCTGGACATTTCTGGCACAGGAGGAATCATGGTTGTTGTAATTGGGAGTGCCGATGCCCCGCAGAAAGGCCCGGTGCAAATCCCGAAAAGGCCCACCCCGGTCAGTCAGGGCTATGGCACGGGCACCGTGGTTATCTTTGACCTGATTCAGCCTGTCCACCACATGATCCAGTGCTTCTTCCCAGGTTGCCTTGCGCCATTTGCCCTCTCCTCTTTTTCCTTTTCGGATCAAGGGGGTCTGGGGCCGCTCACTATCATATATCAATCCCGTACCTGCTGCTCCTCTGGGACATACCGCCCCTTTCATGGCAGGCATATGGGGATTTCCCTGAATGAAAACCACTTTCCCGTTGCAGACATTCACCTTTATGGGACAGCGCACCGTGCACATGCCGCAAATGCTGTATACCCACTCGTCAGCCATATAATTCTTCCCCCTGGTTTGAAATGCTGTATGCCAGCGTTTTTATTTGATGATCTTAATGGTTTTTCCCACCCAGTCCGGGGGCAGAT
>JAZBPL010000206.1:0-12152 GCA_036351635.1 Desulfotignum sp. | reverse complement strand
GACTTGATGCCTGTGCCGGTATCCTCAACAACGATGTGGAGCATTTTTCCATTGGTTTTGGTGGTGATTGTCAGATTCCCGCCATCAGGCATGGCATACATGGCATTGGAAAACATGTTGATGAACACCTGGCGCAGCTGGTCCCTGGATGCCAGTATCAGGCCCGGGTCCGGTGTCAGGTCCAGGGCAACCTTGATGCTGTTTTCCCGGAACCGTTTTTCATACAGCACCATCAACTCTTCGATGACCGTATTGATATCCAGCTCCGAACGTTCCACCTCGTCCGGCTTTGAAAAGGAAAGCATTTTTTTGAGCATATCTGCCAGGCGGATGGTTTCAGACAGGGACATGTCCAGCAGTTTCCGCCGCTTGTTGGAAGGCGGAATCTCGGTTTTCATCAGCTCGAGGGTATTCATGATGCCGAACAGCGGGTTGTTGAGCTCATGGGCGATCTGGGAGGTGAGCCGCCCCATGGCAGCCAGTTTTTCCGACTGGAGCAGATGCTGCCGGGCTTCAGACAGTTCCCGCTCGGTTTTCAGCCGCTCCCGCAGGTCCACAAAAAGGGCCACGGTGGCTGTTTCTTTTCCTTTTTCATCATAGAGAAAAGATGCGGACAAATTGCCTTCCACCACCTGGCCGTCCCGGCGTTCAAAGGTCAGGGGATAGGAATTGAGCCGGCCCACCCCCCCGTACTTGGGGTCCCGCATCATCTGGGTGACTTCGGCAGCCACCTCTTGGGTATAGATCTGCTGGACAGTCATGCTGCCCACCACTTCATCGGCAGGCAGGCCGAACACCTCTTCCGCCCCCTGGTTCCAGAGAATGATTTTACCGGTCATGTCCATGGACATAATGGCATTGGGCGAGCAGGATATGATATTGTCCAGAAAATCATGGGCTTCCCTGATTTTGTTTTCATTTTTCCTGCGCTCGGTGACATCCACCACAATGCCTTCATACCCCAGAACTTTACCCTTGCCGTCATACCGCACATTGGAGGTCAGCAGAATATGGATGATATGGCCGTCCCTGCGCCGCCATTTCACCTCATAATCCACCACCCGGCCTTTTTTCTCGATAATCCGCTGGAATTTTTTCCTGTCTTCCGGCTTGAGAAACACATCTCTGGCCAGATCCAGTGCTAAAAACTCATCTTTGTCATGATATCCCAGAATTTTTAGCAGGGCCGGGTTGACATCCAGAAACCGGCCCTGTTTACTGGAGATGTAAACCCCGCACCCCACATGCTTGAACAGGCGCTGGTAACTTTCCATGGAAGACTTGAGCCTGGCTGCCTGTTCTTTGCGCCGGGTAATGTCCCTGTAGATGGAAAGCTTGGACCGGGTACCGTCCCGGTTGGTCACCGGTATCTCGGACAGGGCAAAGGTTTTTCCCACAGATTCCAGAAAGATCTCTGAGTGGCGGGTTTCGTTGTTGTCAAAAATTTTTTTGTAATTGCACCATTCACAGGGTGCATCATAATTGAGCAGCACCTTGTGGCATTTTTTGCCCACCCCTTCCCCGAACAGGTCTTTCATGAACCGGTTCATATACTCCACTGTAAAGTCCTCGCTGACGATATAGATGCCGTCTTCAAAGGCATCCAGCGCATCCAGCAGCCTGGGGGTATGGGAATTCATGGGATATCTCCTTATGTCAAAATCTTTCAGACAGGCGTTGCCCTGTCAACCGGGCCGGCGCTTTGCAAGTATCATTGTCACCTGCCTTTTTATTCTGTTGAACGGTAACGCCCGGGGGTATTTTTGTCAATAAATTATCCATGGTGCGGCAAGGGCCTTATCTCAAAGCTGCTTATGAGAAACATTACCCGATCAAAATCCTTGCCAGATGACCTTTTTATATGCGATTATACTGTTGTCTCATCTCCAGATCCTTGATTTATTTTCTGCATGGGTATAAGAGACAAAATCAAAAAACCGTGTCCGGGAAAAACCATATGCCCCAGCCAGACCCCCATATTTTCAAAACCCAGGTCTATTATGAAGATACCGACCACTCCGGTGTGGTATACCACGCCAATTACCTGAAATTCTTTGAAAGGGCCAGAGAAGACATCATCGGCATACAGCGCCTGTCTGACATGTGGCACAATGACGGGGTCGGATTTGCCGTGTACACGGCTGATCTGCGGTATCAGGATGGGGCGGTTTTCGGGGATCTGCTGGAAATCAGGACCCGTTGGGAAAAACAGGGTGACTACCGGGTGGTATTTTTCCACGAAGCCTGGCGGCCCCAAGGCAGAAAGCCGGCGGTTACCTGCACCCTGGAACTGGTCTGCCTGGGTCCTGAAAAACGGCTGCTGCCTGTTCCGGACCTGGAAATTTTTTATTGACAAAGTCCTGCGGTTTTTTTAAAACTAATCCCTACAAATTTAGTAGGATTAATATGCGAATGCTATCACCAATTCCGTAACAATTCTTGCAGGGGATGTGATTATGTCCAGACAAAAATATGGTCTATGCTTTCTTGCAGCAGTGCTGCTGTTTTTATTTTTCTTTGCCGCCTTTTCCGGGGCAGGGGCCATGAATGATCCTGATGAAGACCGCCCGGACATTGTGACCATCGGCAGCAGATCCCTTGCAGCAGACAGACAGATGCCCCCTGTACAGTTTCTGCACGACCGCCACACCCGGGCTGTGGAGGGCCAGTGTACCAAATGCCATGAGCAGACAGCCGAAAACACAATGAAATTCAGTTTCAAGGGCGTTGCAGATGCTGATATCACCGCCCGCATGGAAATATTTCATGACAACTGCATCGCCTGCCATGGGCAACTGAAGGCTGAAGGCAGCACCGGCCCCATGGAAGCCGCATGCCGGTCCTGCCACAATGCAGACTTACCCATAGGATCTTCCTGGAAGGACCTGGCCTTTGACCGGTCCCTGCATTACCGCCATGTATCATCTGAAGCCATTGTTTCCACTGTTTCCGGAACCCAAGACAACTGCAGTGCCTGCCACCACAGCTTTGATGAAGCACGTGGAAAGATTTTCTATGAACAGGGCAAAGAAAGTGCCTGCATCTATTGTCACAAAGCGGAACCGGTTGTCCTGAATGATTTGTCCGGGAACGGCCGGCAGACGGTCCGGTCTGCCAGACAGGCTGCCCATGATTCCTGCGTTGTCTGCCATCTCACCCTGACGGAAAAAAAGGCCAAAACCGGTCCTGTGGAATGCAGCGGCTGCCATGATGCTGCAGCCCAGGCAAAAGTCCGGACATTAGAGGATGTGCCGCGGCTCACACGCAACCAGCCGGATATTGTCCTGATCACCGGGTGGGAAAGTCTGGGGGATGACCATGACGAAAATGCAAAACTCATTGCCGCCCACATGGACCCGGTGGCCTTTGACCACAAACGCCATGAAACACAGAATGCCACCTGCACCGCCTGCCACCATGAAAGCCTGGATGCCTGCATCAGTTGCCATACGGCAGCAGGTGACAAAAAAGGCGGGTATGTGAAACTGGCAGATGCCATGCACCGCATGGACAGCACAATCAGCTGCATTGGCTGTCACGACCAGCAGAAACAGGTAAGAGCGTGTGCCGGCTGCCATGCACAAATGCCGGAAACAGCCGTGCAAGAACGGGAATGCGCGTCCTGCCACGCGGTGGATGCAAAAACCCGGCCGCAAAATGTGCTCACAGATCCTGAATCCGCATCCGGCCTGGCAGCTGCTGTTCTGGAAACCCGGGCTGCGTCCTATGAAAAAATTCCCATGGACCAGATTCCTGACATTGTGACCATTGGGGTTATTTCCAAAGAATACCACCCCAGCCGGTTCCCCCACCGCATGGTGGTGAAAGCGGTATTTGAAAAAGCGGATAAAAGCGGACTGGCCCGGGCATTCCACGGGCAGGAGCTGACCCTGTGCGCCGGGTGCCACCACAACAGCCCGCCTTCCATGACCCCGCCCAAATGTGGTTCCTGTCACGGGAACACACCAGATATTGCCGCAGACAAACCCGGTCTCATGGGGGCCTATCACGGCCAGTGCATCACCTGTCACCAGCAAATGGCGGTTGCCAGTGTACTGCCCACAGACTGTATTAAATGCCATGAAAAAAAATAATCCCGGGTCCCTTGGCCATTGTGAAAAAGGTAAAAAATTAACTTCTGACCCCATGAATATAGGTGGATATATGGATATCTCCCGCAGAAAATTCTTAGGCTGCATGGCTGCAGCTGCATTTGGAACAACCACAGGGGCAACCGGCCTTGCCCATGCTGCATCCGGCAAGGAATTCACCGGATATCCAGACAGCTTCGGGGTCCTGCACGACAGCACACGGTGCATCGGGTGCAGAAAATGCGAGCAGGCCTGCAACCAGGTGAACAACCTGGACCCGCCTGACAAACCCTTTGACGATCTCACTGTCCTGAATGACAAGCGCCGCACCGATGAAACTGTATACACGGTGGTCAATAAATATGCAGACAATGTGTTTGCCAAGATTCAGTGCAACCACTGCCAGGAACCGGCCTGTGCATCAGCCTGCTTTGTCAAGGCCCTGTACAAGGACAAGACCGGGGCTGTGGTGTATGATGAATCTTTGTGTGTGGGATGCCGGTACTGCATGGTGGCCTGTCCGTTCAACATTCCTGCTTTCACCTATTTTGATCCGCTGACCCCCAAGATCACCAAATGCACCATGTGCCTGCCCCTGATACAGGAAGGCAGACTGCCCGGATGCGTGGATATCTGCCCCAAAGAGGCGTTGACTTTCGGCAGGCGTGCAGACCTTATCAAGATGGCCAGACAGCGCATTGCAAAAAATCCCGGCCAGTATGTGGACCATATCTACGGTGAGCATGAAATGGGGGGCACCGCCTGGCTCTATCTGTCCGGTATCCCGTTTGCCGACATCGGCATGAGAGAAGACCTGGGCACCACATCCGCGCCGGAACTTACAGCAGGTCCTCTGGCTGCCGTGCCCATCGTGGTGGGATTGTGGCCGGTGTTTCTCACCGGTGTCTGGGCCATCAACCAGCGCAAAGAAAAAATTGCCGCACAGGAACGCGCTGCTGCGGTCCAGGCTGCAAAAGATCAGGCAGCCCAGGAAAAGACCAAAGCCCTGGAAGCCCTGCAGCAAAAACTTACCAAAGAAAAAGAAACCGCCATTGCTGCTGAAGTTAAAAAGGCGCTGGATGAAGCAGAAGAAAAAGCCCGGCAGGCAGCAGCCCCTGATGACACAACCACGGATACGGACCCGGCAGCTGATAGCCTGCCTGATGATTCCGGGAAACAGGAGGAATAACCATGTCCCAGGAAACCCCCATTGCCGAAAAGCGCTATTTCACCCCTTTTAATGTGATCACCGGCATCATCCTGGTGATTGGATGTGTGCTGACTGTCCTGCGGTTCACCAAGGGTATCGGCGCTGTCACCAACCTGGACAACAACAACCCCTGGGGCCTGTGGATCGGATTTGACCTGCTGTGCGGTGTGGCCCTGGCAGCCGGCGGATACATGACTTCATCCGCATGTTACATATTCGGGCTCAAAAAATACCACTCCGCAGTACGGCCGGCTATTCTCACAGCGTTTTTGGGATACGCCCTGGTGGTGTTTGCCCTGCATTATGATGTGGGAAGGCCCTGGCGGCTGCCCTACCCCATTTTCTGGTCCCAGGGCACCTCATCTCTGCTCTTTGAAGTGGGCTTGTGTGTGTTTTTGTACCTGACAGTGCTGTTCATCGAATGGACACCGGCTGCCTTTGAATGGCTGGGATTCAAAAAAATCAGGGGGGTGGTGGTGCGCCTGACCCTGGTGCTCACCATTTTCGGTGTGGTCCTGTCCACCCTGCACCAGTCATCTCTGGGGGCGTTGTTCATGATTGCCCCGTCCAAGCTGCACCCGTTGTGGTATTCCGGATACCTGCATGTGTACTTTTTTATCTCCTCCATGTTTGCCGGTCTTTCCATGGTCATCTTTGAAGGCACCCTGGCCCACCGGTGGCTGCACCATAAAATGGATGAGACCCACCTGGAAGAATCCAACGGGGTGGTGCTGGGATTCGGCAGGGCAGCCTCCTTTATCATGATAGGGTATGTGGGCATCAAGCTCATCGGTCTGGCTGTGGACAACAACTGGCATTATCTGGCCACGGGCTGGGGGGCCTGGTTTATGGTGGAACTGGTGGGGTTTGTGCTGCTGCCGGCCATTCTTTTCAGCATGGGTGCCAGGGAAAAAAATCTGACTTTTATCCGGGTAGCGGCTGTCTGGGCAGTTCTGGGTATTGTGCTCAACCGGCTCAACGTTTCCTTGATCGCTTTCAACTGGCACCTGCCGGCTGCAGACCGGTATGTGCCCTCCATCATGGAGGTGGGCACCACCATTTTCATTGTGACCCTCGGTGTGGTGATATACCGGTTCATTGCCCTGAAAATGCCCATTTTACATGAACATCCCGATTACAAGGAAGCCCACTGATATGCTGTGGGAAAACGCTTCTGCAGCCCTGGGCAATATGCCAATGGCCGCATATCAAAAAGATATATTACCTGAGGAGAAGATTTCATGGAATTCTTTACACTCCACGATTTTATGACCTATTCCAAAGGGATCACCTATCTGATCATGGGCGGTATTCTGGTGTTCATGCCCCTGTACTGGCTGTATCTCACGGACCGGGATGATGACTGATCCAAAAAACCCTTCAGATACTTATCCTGATGGAATAAAAGCAACACAAAAATATTCAGAATATTATTACAGCAACATGGAGGCAAACCTATGCATGCAGTGTTAACCGGACCTGTTTTTTACCTGGCTTTAGCGGTGTGTTTCATCGGCATGGCCGTGCGGTTCTACCTGTATTTCAAAGGCCTGTCCTGGCAGCTGGACCGGGTGGCCTACAAAGCCCATCCAAAGGCCGGCTTCAAAGGGGCGGTGCGGTCCATCTATAAATGGCTGATTCCTTTCGGCACCTATGGGTGGCGGACCCAGCCCGTCATGACCATCGCTTTTTTCTGTTTCCACATCGGGGCGGTGGCTGTGCCGTTGTTTCTTGCAGGCCACAATGTTGTGCTCCAGCAGAAACTGGGGTTTTCTTTCCCCACCATGGGCGCTGCCATGGCGGATTTTTTCAGCTGGATGGCCATTGCGGGTCTGCTCTTTCTGGTCCTCCGCCGCCTGGTGCTGCCGGAAGTGCGCATCCTCACCGATAAAAAAGACTGGGGCATCCTTTTACTCACCTTTCTGCCCTTTGCCACCGGGCTTGCGGCCCGTTACCAGGCAGGTGATTACGGGTTCTGGCTCACCATGCACATTCTGACCGGCGAGCTGCTGCTGTTTGCCATTCCCTTTACCAAACTGTCCCACATATTTTTGTTCTTTGCCTCAAGGGCCCAGCTGGGAATGGATTTCGGCATCAAAAGAGGCGGTATGAAAGGCACGAAAATGGCCTGGTAAAACAGGCTGACACAACCGTTTTAAAGGAGAATTACCCATGCCTGAGGGAACTTTGTGCAACAAACAACCCATTGATACGGCGGAAGGCATCACCACGCTTCTGGCTGACAAAAGCGGGAAAAAATATTATGAAGAGATGAAACACCTGGAGGTGGATGCAGATCTGTTGTGGAAAACCATCCAGAACACCTGCAAATCCCGGATCCGCACCTGGCTGGAAATATGTGCCCACTGCGGCATGTGTGCGGACTCCTGTTTTCTCTACCAGGTGGACGGCCGCAAACCCACCCAGGTGCCGGCCTACAAAATCCAGTCCACCCTGGGAGAGATCATCAAACGCAAAGGCAAAGTGGATGCTGATTTCATGATCCACTGCATGGAGGTGGCATGGTCCCAGTGCACCTGCTGCAACCGATGCGGCATGTACTGCCCCCACGGCATCGATACCGGCATCATGTTCGGATATCTGCGGGGACTGTTGTACCAGCAGGGATTTGTGCCCTGGGAACTGAAAATCGGGGCCGGCATGCACCGGGTCTACCGGGCCCAGATGGATGTGACGGATGAAGACTTTGTGGACACATTCGAGTGGATGGTGGAAGAGTATGAAGAAGATTTCCCCGGCATCACCGTGGAAGTGGACAAAGAAGACGCAGACATCATGTACACGGTCAATGCCCGGGAGGTGAAGCACTACCCAGAAGATCTGGCCGAGGCTGCCATCCTGTTTCACATTGCCGGAGAAAACTGGACTGTGCCGTCAAAGGGATGGGAGCAGACCAGCCTGTCCATGTTTGCGGGTGACTGGGCTGCCTGCAAAATGCAGGTGGAATCGGTATACGCCGCCATGGAGCGGCTGCGGCCCAAACGCATGGTGGGCACAGAATGCGGCCATGCCCACAGGGCCACGGTGATAGAAGGCCCTTACTGGGCCGGCCGCAAAGACGGCCTGCCCCCGGTGGAATCCATCCATTATGTGGAGTGGCTGGCAGAGGCCCTGCGCCTGGGAAAACTCAAGATCGACCCGGAAAAACGGATCAAACAGAAGGTCACCCTCCAGGATTCCTGCAACTATGTCCGGAACCAGGGCCTGAAGAACGCGGCCAGAGAAATCATGTCGTATATTGTGGAACCGGGGTATTTTGTGGAGATGGCCCCCAACAAGGAACACAATTACTGCTGCGGCGGCGGCGGCGGATTCAACGGCATCGGGCTCTACCGGGCCCAGCGCAACCAGGCCCTGCAGAAAAAACGGGACCAGATCCTGGATACCGGAGCAAAACTGGTTGTTGCCCCCTGCCACAACTGCTGGGATGCCATCCGGGACCTGGAAGAGGAATATGAAATCGGTATTGAATGGTCGTTTCTAAAACCTTTGGTCATCCAGATGCTGGATGTTCCCGAACACCTCAAACCCAAAGAAGATGATCTCTGACCCATGGCAGCAGCACCCGGCAGTTTTGTGACCACAGGCGTATAATATCATGCGGCTTACCACCAAAAGCCGTTACGGCACCCGGCTGATTCTGGATCTGGGGGTGTTCGGCGAAACAAAGCCGGTGCCCCTGGGGGATGTATCAGAACGCCAGAACATCTCTTTGAAATACCTGGAACAGCTCACGGTAAAGCTGAAAAAAGCCGGATTGATCAAAAGCCTGCGGGGTGCTTCCGGCGGCCACATGCTGGCCAGACCCCCGGCTGAGATCACCATCGGCATGATCGTCCGTACCCTGGAAGGCCATACCCATATCACTGATTGTGCGGAAAACCAGAAAAATGCCTGCGGTATCTGCAACAAAGCGGGTGACTGCCTCTCCAGATGGGTCTGGGTGGAAGCATCCAATGCCATGTTTGACTGCCTGGACAACATTACGGTGGAACAGCTGCTCAAAATGGCAACCCGGTCCGACATGCCCGCCTGCAAAGACAAACACCAGAAAACCTGATCCTTGTGCTTGCACCTGCATTCCCCCCCCCTGTGTGTATCATTTTTTTCTATGCATATCTCTCCTGTCATTGATATTTTCTTTTTTCCATTGACAAGGCAGGTGTATCATTATACCTATTTATTCACATATGGTAATTGGATAACCAGGTTTTATTACTGTATCAAAGGTTTTTGGTCCTGCCGGAAACCTGAAATGGGTATAAAACGTGAACCATGTTTTTAACAGCATCAAGGAGGTGCCCGTGAAAGACAAACAAGCGTTGCCGGATGTGCAACCGAAAAAATCAGGGATTTCCAGGCGGAACTTTCTGAAGACCCTTACAGGAACAGCCGCTGGTATCGGTATTTCCCAAATGTTCAATCCCGCCCTGATCCAGGCCCTGGAAAAAGGCCTGAAACGACATCCTGTGATCTGGATCCAGGGACAGGGCTGCACCGGCTGTTCCGTGTCTCTGTTGAACAGTGTGGATCCGTCCATTGCCGATATCCTGCTCAAGGTGATCAGCCTCCAGTTCCATCCCACAGTGGGTGCCTGCGAAGGCGAACTGGCCATGGAACATGTGTATGAGGTTGCCAGAGAATATGAAGGGCGCTTTTCTTTTGCCATTGAAGGGGCCATCCCTGTGGCGGAAAACGGCAAGTATTGTATTTTGGGTGAAATCGGCCACAAAGAGATCACCATGGTGGATATGGTGCAGGAACTGGCGCCCATGGCCGGTTCTGTTCTGGCTGTCGGCACCTGCGCCGCATTCGGCGGCATCCCTGCAGCCAAAGGCAACGTGACCGGTGCCACCGGTGTCATGGATTTTTTCAAGACAAAAAATATCACCACCCCTGTTGTGAATATCCCGGGATGCCCGCCCCATCCGGACTGGATTGTGGGTTCCATTGTGCACCTGCTGGAAAGCGGTATTCCGGAACTGGATTATGACGGCCGGCCCAAACTGTTTTTCGGCAATAATATCCATGACAACTGCCCCAGACTGGATGACTATGATGAAGCTTTCATGGCCATGAGCCTGTCAGATCCCAATGGCTGCCGCATGGATGTCGGCTGCAAGGGCCCGGATACCTATGCAGACTGCTACAAGCGCAAATGGAACTCCGGCATGAACTGGTGTGTGGACAATGCCGTTTGTATAGGCTGTGTGGAAGCAGGTTTTCCAGATGCGATGTCACCTTTTTATGAACCCGCCTATTAGTATGCAATAAGGAGATTTAATTATGGCAGGCTGTGCACCACAAACGGAACCGGCCCAGGCCGGAAAAAAAATAAAAATTGCTATCGATCCGGTAACCCGGCTCGAAGGCCATCTCAAAGCAGAAGTTGAAGTTGCCGGCGGCAGAGTGGTTGATGCCTATGTTACCGGCGGCATGTACCGGGGATTTGAACAGATCCTGGTGGGAAGAGATCCCAGGGATGCCACCCAGATCACCCAGAGAATCTGCGGGGTCTGTCCCACTGCCCATGCCACGGCATCGGCCCTGGCTTTGGATGACGCATTCGGCGTGGAACTGACGGAAAACGGGCGGATTGCCAGAAACCTGATCCTGGGCGCTAACTTTCTACAGTCTCATATCCTGCATTTTTACCACCTGGCTGCCCTGGACTATGTCAATGGTCCGGAAACAGCCCCGTTTATTCCCAGGTATGCCAAAAATGACGTAAGGCTGCCCAAGGAATTAAATGACGTGGCAGTGGGACAGTACCTGGAAGCCCTGGAGATCCGCAAAATATGCCATGAAATGGTGGCGCTTCTGGGCGGGAAAATGCCCCATGTCCAGGGCATCGTTGTGGGGGGCTCCACTGAGATCCCCACCAGGGAGGCGCTGAACGCTTATGCAGAACGGTTTAAGAAAGTCAAACAATTTGTCCTGGACAAATATGTGCCGCTTGTCTACCTGCTGGCCGGGCCTTACGGTGATCTGCTCAAGACAGGTGTGGGCCATAAAAACCTGGTTTCCTGGGGTGTGTTCCCACTGGACAACAACGGCAACACCCTGCTCAAATCCGGTGTATACACAGACGGCAAGGACTATGCAGTGGATCCGGCCATGATCAAGGAATATGTGAAATATTCCTGGTTTGAGGATTCCACCACAGGGCTCAACCCCACTGTGGGAAAAACCCTGCCCAATCCCAACAAACCCGGTGCCTACAGCTTTATCAAGGCCCCGCGCTATAACGGCAAACCCCATGAAGGCGGGCCTTTGGCCAGAATGTGGGCCACAAATCCGGAGCTGTCCAAAACCGGCAGAGAAAAACTTGGGGTTACACATCTTCGGGATATCGGCGATGCCTGTTTCTCCATTCTGGGCCGCCACGTGGCCCGGGCAGAGGAAACCGCCCTGGTCGCCATGGCTCTGGAAGAATGGATCTCCCAGGCCCAGCCCGGCAAGGAGACATTTGTTCCGACACCCATTCCCCAGTCCGCAGAGGGCCTTGGCATGACTGAAGCCCCCAGGGGCGCCCTGCTCCATTACATTGACATCAAGGACCAGAAAATTGCCAACTACCAGGTGACATCCGCCACCATCTGGAACGCCAACCCCAGGGATGACATGGGACAAAGAGGCCCCATTGAAGAAGCCCTCATCGGCGTCCCGGTACCGGACACTGCAAACCCGGTGAATGTGGGGCGGCTCATACGCTCCTTTGACCCCTGACTGGGCTGCGCCGTCCACGTGCTGGACGCAGAAACCGGTCGGACCGTTAAAGTGGAAGTTCCCCTGTAACCCTTTATTTTCTTGGGGTCAGAAGTTAACTT
>JAZBPL010000205.1:0-3004 GCA_036351635.1 Desulfotignum sp. | reverse complement strand
GGTCCGGCCCAAAATAATGACCGTTGCCACCACCCTGATCGGTCTTTTGCCGGTGATGTACGGCAGCGGGGCCGGCTCCCAGATCATGAAACGCATTGCAGCACCCATGGTGGGGGGACTTGTGTCTTCCGCCATTATGACGCTGATCATCATCCCGGTGATTTACTTTTTGTGGAAAATCCGGGAAATTAATAAAACCAAATAATATGTAAGAAAGGATGTTACCCATGAAAAAAATATCAGTAATAATTATGAGTCTTTTTACCCTGGCAGCTGCCCTGTTTTTCTTTTCATCCACTGCTTTGGCAATGGATGACGGCCATGATATGGATTCATCAGACAGAATCGGAGAGCTGTTCCATGAATCCATGCAAAACGGGTATATGCTGTCCTATTACCTGATGGACCTTCGCAACCAGGGTGATGACAAGGCTGCAGATCATTCCTCAGGGGACCATGCTTCCCATGGAGAAAAACAGATGGACAAGCCGCATCACATCATGGTGTATATCATGGACAAAGACCATAACCCTGTGACGGAAGCCAAAGTGGGGTTTCTGATTAAAGACCATGCCGAAGAAACCCAGAAAATCATGGCCATGTATATGAGCAAAGGATTTGGCATCACTGCTGACATGAAGGTAAAAGGGGTGTATGAGATCGCGGTCAAGGCGGTGGTTGACGACGTTACACTCATGGACCGGTTCAGCCATGAGATGCAGTAGCCGGGTGCCGGTATTCACGTAACCCGTGCCGGGCGGTCCCTGTGGTTCTCACCCGTCTGCCACAGTTGACAGTGTGTCAGAATGGGATTCAACCCACAGGGACCGCCCGGCACTAATCGCTGATGGCAGCGGTGAACACCGATGAAACCTTGAAACCGCGTCTTCCTTGCATCCCTGCCCGAACAATTACAGCATCAGGGATGTCAGGTATTTCAGGCCGTTTCTGATTTCAATCGGGCCGGCTTTCTGTTCCTGTTTCAGGTTTTTGACCAGTTGAATCCCCGGGGTGTGATACCGTTTGTTGAAATTGACAAGGGATCTGGCCGGTGACGGGTCCGACAGTTTGACCTCGATCATCAGTTCCGGGCCTCTGCTGCCGGCAATGCAGAAATCCACTTTCGCCTTGTCCTTGGTCCTCAAATAGTGCAATGTGCTGGGTTTGCCCAGGTAATCATTAAGCGCATACACGTGTTTCAACAGGGATACCGCCACCAGGTTTTCAAATTTTATTCCCGCATCTCCCGCCACCATGCCGGTGTCAAAAAAATAGATTTTGGGTTCCTTTAAAATTGATCGGGCAATGTTTTTTGAATAAGGGGCGGTGCGGAAAACAATATACAGGGATTCAAAAATCCGGATGTATTTTTTAACGGTGTTGGGGGAGATATCCGCATCTCCGGCAATGGATGTGTAGGATACCGGAGATCCCACCCGGGACCGGAGCAGTTCGAACACCAGAGAAATGGCCTTGAAATCGTGTATTTTTTCAAAATCAAGGATATCGGTTCGAATGAGTCCATCAATATACTGCATGCGCCAGCGGTTTGTCTCAACAGGGTCATCTTCAAGGAATGGTTCCGGAAACCCCCCGTGAACAAGCAGTTTTTCCATATCAACCGGCTGGTTTATCAAAGACAATTCAGCCGGTGAAAAGGGGAGCAGCCGGTGTTTGAAGAATCTGCCGGCCATGGAATCACCGCCGGCGGCAAATGCGTCCAGCCGGGCGCTGCCTGTCACCAGTATTTTCATGGCAGGAGGCCGTGTATCAAAAATCCCTTTGACCATATTTTTCCATCCCGGCATTTTGTGGATCTCATCCAGAATCAGCAGGTCGGTGTCATCCAGCCAGGTCTGGGCTGTTATGATTTTTCTGTCTTTAACATGATCATAATTAAGATAGACGCTGTTGGGAAATGATGCGGCAATATCCTGAGCCAGCCAGGTTTTTCCCACCTGACGCGGTCCTGTCAGGAACACCAGTTTTTTGTTCAGGTCTTTTAGAATGAATTTTTTCTGGTATCTGTCCACAACCCCTCCTTCGACTATTGTGCATCAAAATGCAAAATAGTCAAGACTATTTTGCAATGCAGTTCAAAATAGTTGTAATTTTGGTATATCAAATCCCATTTTCATTGACATATTAATGTGAACACAGCATTTTATTGATATGGTTATGGTTGGATGTGTCACCCTGGCTGGAACAACAGACATAAAGAAAATGTGACATGCTTTATTATCGGAAAATGGGATCAGGGCCACCCTTGATTCTGGTTCACGGCCTGCTGGGGTCCTGTGCCACCATGGGGACGCTGGCAAAGGGACTGGCCAGGAAATTTGAAGTGCTGGCCGTTGATTTGAGAAATCATGGCAGCTCTTTTCATGCTGCCACCATGACCTACAGGGAGATGGCTGGGGACCTGGCAGGGTTCATGGATGAAAAAAAACTGATGTCCGCCTGTGTGGCCGGCCATTCCATGGGGGGGAAATGCGCCATGCAGCTGGCCATGGATTTTCCGGACAGGGTAAACCGCCTGGCAGTACTGGACATGGCCCCAAGGGCATATGCACCTTTGTGGAAACCCTATATCCGGGCTATGCTGGATCTGGACCTGTCACAGATAACCCGGCGGGACCAGGCTGACCAGCAGCTGGCAGCGGCCATCCCGGACAGGGATTTGAGAACATTTTTTCTACAGAATTTGAGAACTTCCGGCGATAACACCTTTTTTTGGCGGTCCAATCTTGCAGCGGTTCTGGCATCCCAGGATGATATCTGTGCCGGGATATCCGGCACCCTCTATCCCGGAGAGTCCCTTTTCATAAGGGGAGGAAAATCCGATTTTATCCAGGACACAGACTGGGATGAGATAAAAGCTCTGTTCCCAAAGGCCAGGCTCAAGACCATTGCCGGGGCAGGCCATCTGGTGCATATGGAGCATAAAGATCTGGTAACCCAACTGTTGGCAGCTTTTTTCCAGGAAGAATCCCGGTCTCCCAAT
>JAZBPL010000204.1:0-14271 GCA_036351635.1 Desulfotignum sp. | reverse complement strand
GGCGGAATTAAATGACAGGGGCATATATGGTCTCCTTTGGTGATGAGCCATAGCATATTTTATGGGTTTGTGCTATGAAAAATTCAGGTGCGCAGCAGGGCTGTCGCATCTAAGCACAGCCAAAGGGGAAAAAAATATAGGGGGGAAAATGGATCTCACCGTGTTCAAGGATATGGATAAGAAACAAATGCTGGCGTATATTGAATTTCTGCTCTGGAACTACCGGGTGATGGATGCGTTCTGGTTCATCCGGGCCACGGAAAAGTTTGATCTGGCCACAGCAGAAAAACTCAATGAACAGGTGTGGGATACGGTGGCCGGGTATGCAGCCAGAGACCTGATGCAGAAATTTCCCCTGCCCGGGGGAGAAGACAAACCCGGGCTGCCGGGGTTTGTCCACGCATTGAAACTGTTTCCCTGGTGTATCCTGGTGGGATATGAGATCACAGAAGAGCCGGACAGGGTCACCATCACCGTGCCCTCCTGTCCTGCCCAGGAAGCCCGTCTGAAAAGGGGCCTGGGGGAATATGTGTGCAAGCACATGCACAAAAAAGAGTTTGAAAGCTTTGCTGCCATGGTGGATGACCGGATCCGGGTGCATTGCGAATTTGCCCC
The DNA here is from genome assembly GCA_036351635.1 of Desulfotignum sp. Lineage (GTDB taxonomy): Bacteria > Desulfobacterota > Desulfobacteria > Desulfobacterales > Desulfobacteraceae > Desulfotignum. Next base: position 13,656 of record JAZBPL010000204.1, on the reverse strand, counting down.
GCCTGATCCCCATCCGGATGACCTGTTCTGCAAGTGGCGTTTCTTTCTGGAACAGTGATGCCGGTCCCGGGGCAGGGTGCATGGAACGTGCCCGCAGGGCGGCAGTTTGCTGATGGTTGCCCGGGACAGTGTCAGGGCAAAGCTGTTCAGCAAAGATCAGGCCTGCCTGTTTTGCTGAAGTTTATGTCAGATCCGCCTTGCGCACTTTGCCCAGGGAGGTTCTGGGAAATGCTGTGCGAAAAGAGATCCGGGAAGGGCATTTGAAGCCTGCCAGCGCTTTTTTGCATATATCCCGCACATCCGCTTCTGTCAGCCGTGATCCAGGGGTTGTGATGACAAAGGCATGCCCGCATTCTCCCCATTTTTCATGGGGTTCTCCTTTGACGGCGGCATCCTGGATATCCGGATGGGCCTTGAGCACTTTTTCCACCTCAGCCGGATACACATTTTCCCCGCCGGAGATATACATATCCCCGGCCCGGCCGGCCAGAAAGAAAAATCCGTCTGCATCCATCCATGCCAGGTCCCCTGTGTGCAGAAATCCGTTTTTGATGGTTTCTTCGGTTTTCACAGGGTCCTGCCAGTATTCCTTCATCATGATGGACCCTCTCACCACAATCTCCCCGATCTGACCGGGCAGGGCAGGCCGGCCCCGGGAATCCAGGATGCCCACCTCGGCATGGAATACCGGCCGTCCCACAGTACCGGGTTTTTTCAGGGGGTCTTTTTCAGAGGCCCACAGCAGGATGGAGGTTTCTGTCTGGCCCATGATCTGGCGGAACCCCAGACCGGCATCTGTACATTCCTGGAACAACTCCTGGGTAAGGCGTTCCCCGCCGCCTGCACACACCCGCAGAGAGGACAGGTCCCCCCGCCTGGACGGCGGCACCTTGAGCAGTTCCCGGAACACCGTGGGTACCCCTAAAAATTTGGTTACCCTGAACGTTTCTATGTCATGGTACACCTTTTCCGGGTCGAATTTTTTATGGAGCACCATGGTGGCCCCTTTGTAAAATGCGGGGGCAGCCTGGATGAACAGGCCCCCGGAATGGAACAGGGGCAGAAAGATCAGCATGACATCACTGGCATGCAGCTTGAAGAAAATATCTGCGTTCAGGCAGTTGAAAAATGTTTTTCTGTGGGACAGGACTGCGCCTTTGGGTTTTCCGGTGGTGCCCGAGGTATACATGATCACCTGGGGTTCTTCCGGATCTGCCGGCCCGAGGCTGCGGGTGAGAAACGGGCGGTTTCCATCGAACCGGGCCACGGCCGTGTCCAGTTGAAACATGCTGCCGCCGGCTGAAGCCCTGCCCTGAACCGCCACCATCAGGGGCGGCAGATAGGCGGAAAGCAACAGAGAATTGACTGTGTCGGTGAAGGCGTCTCCGTGCACAAAGAGCCGGGGCCGGCAGTTTGTGATGAAATAATCCAGTTCCCGTTCCGTGATCCGGAAGTTGATGGGCACAAAAATGGCTCCCAGCCGGGAGCAGGCCAAAAACAGGTCCAGAAATTCCGGGCAGTTGTAAAGCATCACCGCCACCCGGTCCCCTTTTTCAATGCCCATGGACTGGAGCCAGCAGGCGGTTCTGTCGGACCGGCGGCTCAAATCTTTATAGGTGATCACCCCATCCTGGAACAGGACGGCCGGTTTGTCAGGGGTCAGTTCTGCCCAGCGCTGGACCCACCAGGCAATGTTCATGGATTTTATCATGGGAGGTGTCTTTCATTTTTTTCACTAAAAATCAGGGCAGAAAAACCAGAACCCGGATGGACAACATGCACTTGTATGATCCATTCCAGCCGGTTTTTTGGTCACAGGTCCTTCCGGAACTAGGGGTTTTTACCTAATGGATTTAGGGGTTTTTCCGGATTGACAGAACCTTTTGCCTGTCGTAAAAATGTCACATGGTCCGTGTGTGGAGATCCATCCCATGTCAAACCCCAATACTCCCACCGGACTGAGGCCTTAGGAAAAGCGTCTGGCGGGCATTCATATCCCTCCAAACAAATCCTTCCAAAAGCGCCCAGACGCAAGCCGGCTTCCAGGTCCCCTTCCTGGGAGCCGGATCATTTTTTGCCCGGCGCCCGGTATTTTCCCTGTGACAGAAAAACCCAGTGTTTCAAATGGCCGGGAAGCGGTGAAGGATAACCGTCTGTTTCTGCTATTGCATGCCCGGCATGATGATCCGGGAGTCTTTGGGTTTTTTCTGTTCAGCTTCCATTTTTTTGAACTGCTGGATCACTTTTTTGGTTTCCGCCTCCATGGCCTGGGGAAAGGCATCCATGGCCTGGTCCAGGGTGGCTGCTTCCAGTTTGGCTTGAATGGGCACAGGACCGTGGGGGGTACCCAGCTGGGTGGAGCCCACAAAAAAAGGTTCCCGGCCGGGGTCATCAGACCCGTCCGCTTTCACTGGTATCAGTTTCTGAATACTGGCAATTTTCATGTCTGTGATGGTTTCTTCACGAAACAGATTTTTTTTGTCTACCTGAAAGTCGATGTTGATGGGGCTGCCGCCGTTACCACTCATGGATGTTCTCCTGTCAGCATTAAAGATTAAAAAAGATCCCGGCTGAATGTTACCCAGGATAAGCGTTCCGCCCGCCTGGTTCAGCGCCCCTGACTGAAGCGCAAAATAACCGGCAGGATTTTTGCCGTGAATTCAATGGTTGGGGTGGTTGGTCTCATGGTTTTGTTTTATACTGCAAAAGCGCAGAATAATCCAGGGTTATGCACACCTGGATATGGACATCTGCCGGGACCTGATCCAGGTGCGCTTCAACAGGCGGAAAATTTCTCCGGGCATGCCTTCGGGCAGGTCCACCAGGGAATACTGGGGATGAATACTGATATCTTTTATGTGTCTGCTTTCAAGGCCGGCTTCATTTGCGATGGCACCGACTATATCTTTTGGTTTTATGCCATGGGATTCCCCCGCCTCAATGCGGTACCGTTCCATGCCGGGCCGTAATGGTGTGGGAGAAGCTGTTCCGGCAGCAGATTGTTTGCCGGCCGGCACCGGTTTTCGGGGCCGGCCGATGGTGGTTGAAGATGCAGCAGATGTCTCATCAAAAACAGTGTTTTCTGTTTGTTTTTTGGCAGGTGATGCAGGGTCGGCTTTTTTTGCATCCAGGAGCAGAGGGGTGTCTCCGTGGGCCATTCCAGCCAGGGCCGCTGCCACCTTAACCATGGGCACCCCATTGGTTTCTGCATAGGATGCAACCAGGGATTCAAATGTTTCCAGGTCCCGGCTTTCCAGGGTTTTGCTGATGCTGTCATGGAAGTCGGCAATGCGCTTTTTGTTCACTGCCCTGGGAGAGGGCAGGTGCATTTCCGTGATGGGCTGTCTGGTGGCTTTTTCAATTTTGCGCACCATCCAGCGTTCATTTCTTCCGGTGAACAGGATGGCCTCTCCGGTGCGGCCGGCCCTGCCGGTGCGGCCGATACGGTGGATATAGGGATCCACCTGCCCGGGCATATCATAGTTGATCACATGGGAGATCCGGTCCACATCAAGCCCCCTGGCTGCCACATCCGTGGCCACCAGGATATCGATACGCCCGTTTTTCAGGCGGCTCACTGTCTGTTCCCGGGCAGTCTGGGCCATGTCCCCGTTCAGGGCCTCTGCCTTGAACCCGCTGGCTTCCAGGTTTTTGGCCACCGCAAGGGTGGATGATTTGGTTTTTACAAATACGATGACCCCGTCAAAGGATGCAGCTGAAAGGATACGCACAAGTGCATGGGCTTTCGTGGCCCCTTTTGCCATCCAGAACTGCTGGCGGATGGCAGTTGTTTCTATCCCTTCCGGCTGCACCTGGATATTTTGCGGTGCTGTGAGGTGTCTGGCTGCAATTTTTTTGACCGGTGCGGGCAAAGTGGCGGAAAAAAGGGCTGTCTGGACTGTTTTTGGTGTCCGGTCCAGGATCCATTCCACATCTTCAATAAATCCCATGCGCAGCATCTCATCTGCCTCATCCAGTACCCGGCAGAAAAGATCAGAAAAGGTGATGGTGCTGCGTTTCATGTGGTCCATGAGACGTCCCGGGGTGCCCACCACCACGTGGACCCCTTTTTTCAGCTGGCTGAGCTGTATGCCGTAACCCTGTCCCCCGTAAACAGACAGTACGCCAAGGCCTTTCAGGTTCTGGCCGTAGGTTGTAAACGCCGCTGCCACCTGGATGGCCAGTTCCCGTGTGGGGGTGAGCACCAGCACCTGGGGCCGGCGGATATCCAGGCGGATGCGGGACAAAAGGGGAAGGGCAAAGGCTGCGGTTTTGCCGGTTCCGGTGCGGGCCTGGCCAAGGAGATCTTTGTTGGCCAGCAGATGGGGAATGGTCAGGCGCTGGATAGGGGTGGGGGTGGTATAACCGACCTTTTCAAGGCATGAAAACACTGCCGGATCCAGGTCCATTTCGTCAAACCCGGTCACGGGCACATTCTGTTGGGGCATGAAGGGAGGTTCCTTACATAAAAGGGCTGGATAATTTTAGCCCTGAAAATAAAAATTTATATGATACTTGTTTGGTTTTAATAAAGCAAGAAATTTTTAATGCAGTTGCAATTATCCCAATCCTTCTTATTTTAATAGGGTATAAGACAGCATGCAAATACAGGTGATACATAAATGCTGTCTTTGATTAATAAAATCTGTTGCCGGGAGGTGACCCATGGCAAAATCAATAAATACCAATGCACGACAGTGCTGCACCAGAGAAAAAGACGTACTCAAGCAGGAACTCAGGGAATGCGAAGATAATACCTACAGCCGTGATGAACGGCATGCCTGTTACCGGTGGGCTGCAAAAAAAAGCGGACACCGGTCAAAACAGTGCCTGATTTCATGATTGCAGCCAATACAAGGAGGACCCCATGCAGCAAAAGGCAAAAAGCACACACCTTGTGGATCTGGATATATTGAATACCCATAATGAAAAAGGATGTGAGGTATGCAACCAGAAATTCAGTCTTGGAGATTCCGTGGTTATGGCGTGCGGGCCCTGGCCGGATGAATGTATCAAGCTGATCCATGAGCAGGAGGCCGTGTTTGATGACAATACCCGGACCTGGTATGAAAGAAGCTATTACCGGAGTCTGGCCCAATCCTGAATGTTAATCCCATATATCTCAAGGAGGACCTATGACAACCTATACCTGTAAATCATGCGGAAAGATCTCTTCAGAAGAAGGGCATCTGTGTGATCCCACCAATGCCGGGAAATTGTACACGTGCAGCAGCTGCGGCCAGCAGGCCCAGAAGAAAAAACACCTGTGCAAACCCCAGGTCGCAAAATTTGAATATTTCTGCGGCGGGTGCGGCAGGGGGGCTGAGAGCGGGGACCAGTTGTGCGATCCCCATAAAATGAAATAAAACAGGGCAGAAACATTTTTGCTGTGTTCAGTAAAAGGGCCTTCAGCAGTGCAGCTGAAGGCCCTTTTAAATGATATAATAATCTGCTTTATGCCAGCCCTTTTGCCTCATCCATGCCCAAATGGATATTCATGCACTGGACAGCAGCACCTGAAGCGCCTTTTCCCAGATTGTCCAGACGGGTGATGACTGCCATCTGTTCACTGTTGCCGAACACGAAAATATCTGCTTTATTGGTATTGTTGCATGCCTGGACATCAAAAAAACCATTGTCCAGGTTTTTATCTCCATCAAAAGGAAAAACGGTTATGAACGGCTCATCTGTGTAATAATCAGCAAAAATGTGCTGCAGATCAGCCGGGCTGATTTTTTTTGCCAGAAGACGGGCATGAATGAAAACAGTTACAGCCAGGCCTTTGTAATAATTGCCCACCACCGGAGTGAAAAGAGGGGGAGAGGAAAGCCCGGTTCTGACCATCATTTCCGGAAGGTGCTTGTGGGCCATGCCCAGGGCATAATGCCTTGGGCTGTCCAGCACTGGACTGTGCTGTTCTTCATATGCTGCAATCAGTTTTTTCCCCCCGCCGCTGTACCCGGTGATGGAATAACAGCAGACCGGGTAATCCGGGGGCATGATACCGGAAATGACCAGGGGATGCACCCCCAGCACAAAAGCGGTGGCATGGCATCCGGGGTTGGCGATCTTTTTGGTTTTTCTGAGAAGTTTTCTTTGTTCCGGTGCCAGTTCGGGCAGGCCGTATACCCAGTCCGGGTGGGTGCGGAACGCCGTACTCGCATCGATGATGCAGGTGTGCGGGTTTTCAACCAGGGCGGCGGATTCTGTTGATGCAGCGTCCGGAAGACACAGAAATGTGACATCAGACTGGTTGATCAACGCCTTCCTCGCATGGATATCCTTGCGCAGCGCCGGATCGATTTCAAGCAGCTCAATATCATTGCGCGAAGACAGATAATCGATAATCTGCAGTCCGGTGGTGCCTTCCCGGCCGTCTACAAATATCTTGTGTGCCATGACAATTCCTTTTGTCCGCTGTTTGCGGACGTAGATATCTTTTTGACATGCATTTTTACCACAAAAATATGGTCATCAGGTTATACGCATTCTACAATAAAAAATAAAGCCCAATTCAAACATCATGCCCTCGCGGATCTGACGGTCCGTTCACAGGATATCACCGGACGCTCCCCATAGAAGTGCACGCTGCCTGCGCAAATATTCAGGCGGCGGCATATGGTTTTGACCAGGTGTTGTCGGTGTGATAGTCTCTATGAACAATAACAGGATGTGACACTGGTTCTCATTATCAACAACCGATTTAAGGACATGGTATATGGATTTTCCCAAAAAAAGGCCCCGCTTGTTTCCTTCTGCGTCTGAAGATGCACACGCATCAAAACTGCATGCAGAAACACCCCAGACAACCTCACCCTCTTATGCACTCTCTTTTTTGGACACCGACTTTATGATGCGCGATGAGCTGCGTCCGGTGCGGCTGCAGCTTGAACTGCTCAAACCGGAAATCATCCAGATGGAATTGAATATCGCATCAACAGTGGTGATTTTCGGCAGTGCCAGAATCAAGGATGCAGACACGGCAACGACCTTTCTTGACCATCTGAAAGCAGAGAAAAAAAAGAACCCGGATGCACCTGATATTGACCAAAAACTGCAGATCGCCCAGAGGGACCTGGATAACAGCAGATATTATGATGAAGCCCGCAGGCTTGCCCGGATGATTGCATCTGCAGGCCAGGATCCCAACGGCGCCGGGTGTGTGGTTTCAACAGGCGGGGGGCCGGGAATTATGGAAGCGGCCAACCGCGGTGCCCATGATGTCAATGCCAAAAGCATCGGGTTGAATATCGTTCTGCCCCATGAACAGGCCCCGAACCCCTATATCACCCCGGAGCTCAGTTTCCAGTTTCATTATTTTGCCATCAGAAAGATGCATTTTTTGATCCGGGCAAAGGCCCTGATTGCATTTCCGGGGGGGTTCGGCACCATGGACGAACTGTTTGAGACACTGACCCTGGTGCAGACAAAAAAAATCAAACCCATTCCCATTCTGCTGTTCGGCAAACGCTTCTGGCAGAAGGTGATAAATTTTGATGCACTGGTTGAGGCCGGCACTGTTTCTCCGGAAGATCTGGACCTGTTTCATTATGTGGAAACCGCAGAACAGGGATGGGCCATGCTGCATCCGTCTGCATAATACCCTGTCATGTCAAAGGACGGCACAGATGGCAGGGCGCCGGCATGCAGCTGCTTCCTGATTAATAGATTTTTACCGTGAGCCGGTTTTATACGCCAGTGCATCAGCAATAAATGATACCGGTGATTGAAATCGTTTCCAGGGAAAGGTATAATCTGGATATCCATGCAACCAAAGAGGTGAATCCATGAAAAAATCTGTCGTATATGTTTTGTCAGGGCTGGGAATACTGGTTCTGCTGGCAGTCGCTGCAGCGGTCATCCTCCTGAACCTGGATCCCAACCGGTACAAGGACTATATTGCCGGCAAGGTCAGCCAGCAGATGGGGCGGACGTTTGAAATCCAGGGGGACCTGAAAATCGGGTATGTTCCCTGGCTGCATGTGGAAACAACCGGTATTTTTCTGGAAAATGCCCCGGGTTTCGGGGGTCAGCCTCTGCTGGCGGCGGATCATGTCATGGTCCGGGTCAAGACCCTGCCGCTGCTCAGAAAACAGCTGGAAATGGATACCATTGTCCTTAAGGGGGTCCGGGTGCATCTGGCCAGAAACAGTGCCGGTACAGCCAACTGGGAGGGCCTGGGGCAAACGCCCGGGCCCGGTGTGGCGGATACATCACCTGACACAACTTCTGAAAAAGGGTTTGACATGGCAAACCTGGCGGTCCTGTTGCAGGGGGGAGTGGATATCCAGGATGCAGCCTTTGTTTTTGATGACCAGGCTGCAGGAAAAACATATACGGTGTCCGGCCTGAATATCACCACCGGCATGGTGGTGCCGGGAGATCCTGTTGATCTTTCCCTCTCTTTTGCTGCTGCAGCCACAGCACCGGAGATTTCTGCTGATGCCGCGCTGGAGGGAAAAATCTTTTTTGATTTTAATACCGGACAGTACCGGATACAGCCGTTTTCAGCCAATGCACAGCTTGTCGGCCCGGCCCTGGGAAAAACCCCTGCTGGTTTGCACCTGGCATGCGTCATGGAGCTGGATCTTGCAAAAGACACCTTGTTTGTCAAAAACCTGGAGGCGAGCGGTCTGGATACCAGCGCGGCAGGCAGTATTTTTCTGGGCGGCATGAAATCCGGTGTTTCCCGGGTTGACATGGATCTGGATATTGCCGGAAAGGACCTTGCCCGGCTGTTTGCTGTGTTTGAAGGCGGTGCGTTTGCAGCGCAGCTGGCAGCTTTGCCGGACCGGTCCTTTGATCTTGAGGCAGAAATGGCAGCTGATACAGACAACGGCAGGGTGTCGGTTCCCAGGCTGTCAGCCCGTCTGCTGGGGGCGGACATAACCGGCACATTCCAGGCGGAAAATATCCGGTCTGCAGCCCCCTCTTTTACAGGTGACGTAACAGCCGCCGGGCCTGATCTGCCCACCCTGCTCCGGGTGGCGGGCAGGCTTGGGGGAAACCGCCTGCCGCTGGATGCTGTGGGAAAACGGCTGGAAAGTGCAAAACACAAAGCGTTTCATATGGAAGCCGGGGTTGACGCGGATCTGAATACCGGCCGTATGGATATGCAAAAATGTACATTCCAGGCCCTGGGTATGTCGGCGGAGGCACAGATTTCCGGGGAAAACATCACCTCATCCCAGCCGTCGGCCAGGGTCCATGTCAGGGCGGACGGGCCTGATCTGCCATTGGTGCTGGAAGTGGCCGGCATTGTCCAGAAAAATGCTTTTCTGGCAGAGATGGGCGGACATCTGGCAGCAGCCGGGGCTGAACAGAAAAAATTTCACACTGATGTGACCATGGACCTGGATATGGGACAGGGCAGGGTGGTGGTGGAGAACCTTGATATGGCCGGTCTGGGCATCACTGTGAAGGCAGATGTCACAGCCCTGCATCTGGGTTCAAAAGAGGCTGTCCTGGACGGCGGTGTTGCCCTGGACGGCCGGCAGCTGACACGGCTGGTCACAGCCCTGGGCCGGCCGGATCTGGCGGCCGTGCTGGACACCGTGGATGTGAAGGGCCGTTTCAAGGGCAATTACCAGAACCTGTCACTGGACCCCATGCAGGTCAGGATCGGGCTTGCCGGCAAACAGATACCCAATCCACCGGTTTTTGTGACCCTGGATGCACCAATGCAGCTGCAGCTTGAAAAACAGATCCTGGATCTGGCATCCTTTTCCGTCAAAGGCCTGGACCTGGATCTTTCCGGCAGCCTTACGGCAAAGCAGATACAGACATCTCCAGCATACACGGGCAGCATCTCCCTGGCCCGGTTCAACCTGCGGGATCTTATGAAAAAACTGAACCAGCCCCTGCCGGATACTGCTGATAAACAGGTGTTTGAGAAAGTGGCTGTGAAAACACAATTTTCCGGAACTGCTGCCGATATCCGGCTCAGCGGTCTGGCAGTGACCCTGGATGACTCTCAGATGAAAGGGAATCTGGCCATACTGGGGTTTGCAGATCCGGATATTACATGTGACCTGGCAGTGGACAGGATCAATGCGGACCGGTATATGCCCCCTGCTGCAAAAGCGGCTGAGGGCAAAAAACAGACGGCCCGGCCGGTGACCCCGGAAACCGCGACTGCAGGGGCTGCCCTCCAGATTCCTGTGGGGCTTCTCAGGGCTTTGAAGCTCAAGGCATCCCTGGCCATTGAAGACCTTATTGTATCAGGGGCTGTCCTGTCCCGGGTGCGGGTGCATGTGACGGCAAAAGACGGTGTCCTCACCAAGGCCCCGGTGACAGCCAACCTTTACAGGGGAACCTATGACGGCAGGGTGATCCTGGATGCCACAGGAGAGATTCCCAAACTGGCCATTGACAGTACTTTGAAAGGGGTGGATGTGGAGCCGCTGCTCATGGATATGACCAAAAATGCCCAAATCCGGGGAACCGGGGATGTGACCGCCGCCCTGACAACCAGGGGGCTGGATGTGGATGCCATGAAGCAGCACCTGAACGGCGGCCTGTCTTTTTCCTTTAAAAACGGGGCAGTCAAGGGGTTTAACGCGGGAAAATTTCTCCGGCGCCTCAAGTCCCTGCGGGAAAACCAGACCCTGGGGGTATCGGAACAGGAAGAAACCGATTTCACTGAACTTACCGGGAACCCTGTCGTGAAAAACGGCGTGGTTTTTCTGGATGATCTGGCGGGAAAATCTCCGGCCCTGCGAATTTCGGGTACCGGGATCATTGCGGATATCGTCAGAGAAACCATTGACTACAAGGCAATGATCACTGTGGTGGAAACATCCAAAGGACAGGCAGGCAAAGATATTGCAGAGCTTGCCGGGGTTACGGTCCCCATATATGTCAAAGGTCCCCTGACTGATCCGGCCATCACACCGGATATCACAGCCGTGATTTCACATATTCTCACCGGCACCTCTTCAGAGCCTGTGGAGCAGTTGAAAAAGAGCGTGGAAAAAGAACTGGGCCGATTTTTGAAAAAACTGTCCGAATAACACCCATACCCTGGCTGAAATAGAAAATAATCCAAGAAATCGGCAGGTTGACCAGCATTTATAAAAAAACGGAAAGAAACAGATGGGGGAAATATGAAATACGGGGCTGCAAGTTTTCCAATAAAACCGGTGGAAGATGAGATCAGAAAGGCGGGGGATCTGGGGTTTGATTTTTTTGAACTGTCCATGGACCCGCCGGAAGGCCATTGGACCAAAGTCCGGGACATGGAAAAACAGATCGTTGCCGCCCTGGACGTTTTTAACCTGTCGGTGGTGTGCCATTTGCCCTCTTTTGTGTATACGCCGGATCTGTCACCGGCTATTAGAAAGGCATCTTTGGATGAGATGCGGCATTCTCTGGATGCCGCCGCAGGCATCGGTGCAAAAAAAGCGGTGCTGCATCCGGGATATATTACCGGCATGGGGGTTTTTGTCATGGAAACCGCAAAAAAATATGCCGGGAAAAGTCTGGCCGCCATTGTTGCGCACGCATCCCGGCTGCATATCCAGCTGTGTTTTGAAAACATGTTTCCCGGATACCACATTTTTTATAACCCGGATGAATTTGATTCCCTTTTTGCAGAATATCCTGATGTGAAAATGACTTTGGATACCGGTCATGCCAATATTGGAGATCCCGGCCAGGAAAAGCTGAAGCAGTTTGTCAGCCGGTTTGCACACCGCATCTGCCATGTCCATGTCAGTGACAACTTTGGAAAAAAAGATGACCACCTGGCTGTGGGAAAGGGCAATATCGATTTTGAAGGGTTTGTCTCAACCCTGAAACAGACCGGGTATGATGACACCATCACCCTTGAGATATTTTCAACCGATACTGATGACTTGGTGAAAAGCCGAGAAAGAATAGAATTTCTCGTTTCAAATATTGGGGTCAGAAGTTAACCTTTTTACCTAAAAAACTGGAGAAACTGAGGTCAGGTAAAATCTGGGGTCTTGCGTTAATTACGCACCGCGGCTCAAAAAAAGGTAAAAAAGTTAACTTCTGACCCCCAGTACCTCGTGCACTTTGGCGGCCAGTTCCTGCATGGAAAAAGGTTTCTGGATAAAGTGGACCCCTTCATCCAGCACCCCCTGATGGGCGATGACGTTGGCGGTGTACCCGGACATAAACAAAATTTGAATGTCCGGATACAGGGAAGAAATGTGTCCGGCCAGGTCCCGTCCGTTCATTTCCGGCATCACCACATCGGTGATGACCAGATGAATTTGGTTGTCATGTGATAGGGCTGCAGCCATGGCCCGGCCCGGAGAATTTGCAGTGAGAATGGTGTAATTCAGGCTTTTCAGCATGGATTCCAGCATGTCCAGAATAGATGCTTCATCTTCGACGACAAGCAGGGTTTCGCCGCTGCCCCTGGGCATCAATGCCGCAGGTTTCTCCTGGATTGTGTCTGGCATGCCTGCAGAATGGCGCGGAAAATAGATCCTGAAGCTGGTGCCTTTTTCCGGCTCGCTGTAGACATTGATGAATCCGTTGTTCTGTTTGACAATGCCGTACACCGTGGCAAGGCCTAAGCCGGTGCCCCTGCCGGTTTCCTTGGTGGTGAAAAAAGGCTCAAACAGGTTGTCCAGGGTGTGTCTGTCCATGCCGCAGCCATCGTCGCTCACCGCCAGCAGGACAAATTCCCCTGGCACAAATCCGGCATGTACGGCACAGTAAGCAGGATCAAATACTTTCATGCCGGTTTCAATGGTAATTTTGCCCACATCCGGGATGGCATCCCTGGCGTTTACGCACAGGTTCACCAGAATCTGATCAAGCTGGGACGGATCAATTTTCACCGGCCACAGATCATCGGCTGGCTGCCACAGCAGGTCAATGTCCTCACCGATAAGCCGGCCCAGCATCTTGATCATGTTGCCAACGGTATGGTTCAGGTCGATTACCCTGGGGGAGATGGTCTGTTTTCTGGCAAAGGCAAGCAGCTGACGGGTGATGTCGGCGGACCGCTGTGCAGCATTATGGATCTGTTCCAGGTCCTTGTACACAAGATCGGTGGGGGCTGTTTTTTTAAGACCCAGTTCTGCCCGGCCTGAAATCACCCCCAGCATGTTGTTGAAGTCATGGGCGATCCCGCCGGCAAGGGTGCCGATGGCCTCCATTTTCTGGGCTTGGGCCAGCTGGAGATCCAGTTTTTTCTTTTCTTCTTCCGCCTTTTTCCTGTCGGTGATATCCAGAAGTGATGCAATGATGAATTTAACGGATTGGTCCGGATTCCGGAAACAGGACACATTGAGGTGGGTGAAGACAATGGTTGTGTCTTTGTGGAAAAACCGTTTTTCCATCTCATAGCTGTCAATATCACCGGCCAGCATGCGGTTGAAACTGGCCATATCAGCTGCCAGATCATCAGGATGGGTCATGTCGGACCAGGTTTTCTGCCGCAGTTCTTCCTCAGTGTAACCCAGCATGCGGCACAACCGGTCATTGGCCCGGAGCCAGCCTTTGTCAGGAGAGGTGATGGCAATGCCGATGTTGCCGAACTCGAACTGGGACCGGAACAATGCCTCACTTTCCTTAAGCTGGTGAATCAGGCTGTTGACTGCCGCTTTTTCCTTTTCAAGGCTGGTGACCATGCTGTTGAAGGCTTTCATCAGCTGGCCGAATTCATCGGGCACAATG
>JAZBPL010000203.1:0-12065 GCA_036351635.1 Desulfotignum sp. | reverse complement strand
CACCCAGGCCACCCAGCGTTCCATCTCACCGGCCTTCGGGCCGGCCAGATCAGCGGAGGAGCGCCGGGTGATGGCATGGACATAAAAGACATCATCTTCGATTCTGACACTCACCGTACCAGGGGTCAAGGTAATGGAGTTGGCCAGAACGAACCGGGCAAAATTGGTTTTCAGGGAGGTCCTGAACTTGATGATATGAGGATCCATGTGTTTTTTGGGATGTAATGACAGGGCCAGGCCGGCGATATGAAAATTGGCCAGGACGATCTGCCAGAAAAGCCACACCAGATATCTGAGAAAACAGGTGATTTCAACCAGAGTGGCACCCAGTTTTTTGGTATGCCCCTCAAACAGCAGGTCATGAGAGAGCCCGGCCACCAGACCGCTGGAAACAATGCCCATGCCGAGATGGAAAAAATCAAACTTCCCGGACATCACGATCCAGAAGCCGAACATGACACCATGCACCTGGATTATACTTTTCCCGGCGATTTTTACCATCTCGCCGGTTATTTTGGTTGACAAATTAAAGGGCCTATTTTAAGTCGTAGAGACAGATATCAATCAACCAGACAGGAGGGCACCCATGACCGTAAAACTGATGCATTACTGGACGATCACCCCTTCGAGAAATGAAGAATACGCTGAATTCATCACCAGTAAATTCATTCCCGGCATCAATGGTCTGGGAATACACACGGTGGCCGGCTGGTCCGTACTGGTGGGGTCATACAGTGAAGTGATCGTGGAAACGGTCAGCAATGATCTGGATCAGCTGGAAACAGCCCTGAAAAGTGCAGAATACCGCCGCCTGAAATCCGACCTGCTCAATTATATAAAGCATTACAAAACAAAAGTCCTGGTGCCCCTGAAAAAAGAACAGGCATATTCCATGGATTTTGGAGAAAAAACGGTTAAATTCAACCAGGTGTGGGATGTGGTCACCCGGGAAAAAGATGACTTCAAAAAATACAGACAATTTGTCATTTCGAATTTTTACCCGGTACTGGAAGAGATCGGGGTCCACATTGCCGAAGAATGGGAAGTGCTCATCGGAGACGGCCCAAGAACTATCTGCGAGGGACGGGTCAAGGATGCACAAACGTTGATCACCGGCCTTCAGAGCGACAAATTCCGCCAGGCAAAGGAAAAACTCAAAACCCGTGTTGAAAATTATGAAAGCCGCATCCTGTCTTTTCATATTGTCAGGCAGGTGGACGGTTCATCAGAAAAATACCACATTGTTGACGATTGATACCGCAAGATTGGGCCAGAGGTGCCGATGATGTCGCACCAGCACCCCTGCCCCGCCCGTATCCGTATCAGTCAGCCGGGGCCTTATATCCCATGGGCAGCTTTTTGAACCGCCCGCCGTGGATAATGGGATCTCCCTTGTACCCCAGGGCCTTGAAATTAATGTAGTCGGTTTTTTCGATCAGATGGTCCACATCCCGTCCCATGGATTTCATATAGGAAAAATCGGTCCCCTTGTGGGCGATGGCCTTGAAATCGATGCCGCGGTTGTCCTGGTGGCAACGGTTGCAGGTTTGATCGCCTTTGAGGCTTTCATGACACTGCACACATGACAGCGCCATTTCCGCCGGCATGACCTCATGGTTCACCCGCCAGTACATCCAGGTTTCCTTCCATTTATAGGCCCCGCTGTAGGGCAGACCCACCGCTTCCATACCTGCCTGGAACGCCTTTTCCCAGTCCCGGTGCTTCCAGAAGGCGGTGGTGTCATTCTCATCTCTGGGAAACAGATGGGGCACCAGGATATAATCATGGTCCGCATCAACCGCCTGGATTCCTTTCATGATCTTGAAGGCGGTGATTTTCGACAACGGATCGTTGATGGATCCCACCGGTTGGGTCAGATTGATGACATCGGCGTTCAGGTCCACCTTGTCCCCCATGAGGACCCGGTCCATGTATCCGGCGTACCAGGTATAATCCGGCACACCGGATTCTTCCCACTTGAATTCCCCCTTTTTCCAGTTATAGTCGGGCTGGCCATACTTGTCTTTTTTCACCTCACGGTCCTTGTCTCCCGCCTTGGACCAGTCCCACCAGGTTTTGGTGGGCTTGCACTTGGCAAACACCGGGGCATGGCAGACATTGCAGGCCAGGGTTCTGCTGTGATCGTTGAGATGATGATCCAGCAGCCCGCCGCTGTAATGGGGCGTTTCAGAATGGCACTTTTCACAGGACACCACCCCTTCGGCCACGGGCACGGATGAGCTTTTGCCGGCGATCTGGTGGTTCCGGGTCTTGTGGCATTCTGCACAGGCAAAATCATACCCGCCCATGTGGATGTCACAGTTTCTGTCCGGGGTCAGCAGCTGGCGGGACATGTCTGCATGCTTGATGGCATCCCCGCCGCCGCCGTTGAAATGGCAGGCCCCGCAGGTGGCTCTAGAGGAATGCCCCACATTCTGTGCCACCAGTTGCAGGTCCACATCCTTTTTGGGCATGCCCGCGCCTGGCGGGTCCTTCTTGTAAGTCCCGGTGGTATCATGACACACCAGGCAGTCGATTCTGGTTTTATCGGTAAAATCAAAAGATGCATCTTTCCATCCATATCCTGCATGACAGCTTGTGCAACGAGCCTCGTTGCTGATGGGGCTGATTCAGAAATTGTTCAGGGCTGTGGTCCCTTTGCCGTGCAAAATATCCTTGCGGTGCCCGGTGGTGTAGGGAGACGGTCCCCGCCACAACCAGTGGGCGGTTTTGAGCATATCTTCCCCCTGGGTGTCATGGCATTCCAGGCAGGCTTTGGTCACCTGAATGGGATCCGGGTTGTCCGGCAGTTTCACCAGTTCCTTGTGATCCGGTACATGCTTGAGGTGACACCCCGTGCAGTCCACCGGTCCTTTTGCCTCTTCCTGATGGCATTCCATGCACTGCTGGTGGTAGGCTGCCTTGAGCCCTATGCGCTCCGGATGATCCGGATTGAAACTGTCCTGGTGGCATGCGGAACACCGGGTGGTTTCCAGGGCGTTTTCATCTTTGGGCCGAAAATGGTGGCATTTGCTGCAGTCATTCACCAGGGCTGCATGCCGTTTATGGGCAAACCGCACCGGTTCATAATGGTCTTCCCTTTCCTTGATGATGGGGCTGTCCAGCAGAAAATACACCGTTTCCACATCGTCCAGAGATACCCCGGCATCTATCAGGCAGATACGCCGGCTGATCTGGCAGTCATCCTGATACTCCTTTACGAAGGGTACCACCTCCTTGGCCCGTTCTTTTGCCCGTTCCTGGTCCGGTGCCTGCCAGACCTGGGCCGTGCAGACGCCTGCCCACAAAATCATGAGACAGACGATTCCTCCCATTTTTTTTATCATGATCTTACCTCCTTGGCTGCCTGCAGTACCGGCAGATAGGTCACAGCGACGCGATAGATGAACATGAGGGCCGCAACCAGCCCCAGGGTCACCAGGATCTCAGATACCGCCGGAAAATATCCGTTATCGCTCAACGGCGGCTTGAATCCCACGATGAACACATTGATGCGGTTGAGCACCACCCCGCCCACAATCAGGGCTGCAGCAAAAAAAACACCTTTTGCTGACTGCCGGACCCTTTGAAACAACAGCATGGCCCAGGGAAGCATCACCCCGAACAATACCTCCACGACAAACGCGTTGGTCTGTGTGGTGCCGTCCAGAAGATACACCCAGGTACCCCGCACCACCATATCCCCGACCTTGAGCAGCATGTAGGCGCCCAGAAGATAGATGGTGATCCTGGTCAGCGGCGCCAGGATGTGCATTTCAGAATTCAGTTTGAAAGAAGATGTGGCAAGGGTGGTTTCAAACACGACCATGGGATACCCCACGGCTATGGCCGAGGTGAGAAACAGCAGCGGCAGAAAGGGGGTATACCACAGGGGATGCAGCTTGGTGGGGGCCACCAGCATGAGCGATCCCAGGCTGGACTGGTGCATGCAGGACAATACCACCCCCAGGATAATGAAAACCCACATCACCTTTCCCAGAATTCTGTCCGCCACCTGTAAAATGCTATCCACCAGGTTGTTCAGTTTCGACAGGATTCCGGGCAGGTTGACCCGGCCCTTGAACTGCTCTGCCACAATGGGCAGAAACTCGATGTACAGGACTGTGAGATAGATCATCACACACATGGCCACCTCGAACAGCACGGAATTGAAATTCCAGTGGAACATGGGTTTCCAGATGGCCCAGGAACGGCCGATATCCACCAGCAGTCCGATGACCACAAAGGTATATCCCAGCACCGCCGTGAGCAGGGCCGGACGGGTCACCGGTTCATAATATCGGCGGCCGAAAATGTGGGCCAGGGCCGCGGTTGTGAATCCCCCGGCTGCCAGGGCCACGCCGGTGGCCACATCAATGCCCACCCAGATGCCCCAGGGCCTTGCATGGGACAGATTGGTGACATACCCGATACCGCCGGTGAACCGGGCAATAATGGCCAGTGCCCCGGCAAACATGAACACCAGCATCACCAGTACCCCCGGTGTCCACAACGGCCGGTTCATGGGACGCGCATTATGTGCCATCAGACACCTCCTTTATCTGGATTGTTTTCTTTATGGTCTTCTTGGTTGCACCGGGCCATGAACGCCCCGAGCACCCCGAACAGCAGCACCGGGGACCACAGGTAGCTGAAAAGAGAATGCTGGATGGTTTCCGACAGTTTCGGGGCCGGGGTATCGGGAAGCGTTGGCAGATTCACTGTCTCAAAGGGCACTGATGAAATATACATCCAGGAAGTGCCTCCCACCTCTTTTTCCCCGTATATATGCTGGACATAAACACCAGGATTTTCCTTCAGCCGTTTTTTTGCCACTGTCAGCAGGGTGTCACGCCGGCCGAAGGTAATCGCTTCAGTGGGACAGATGGCAGCACACCCGGGAAGCCCGTCCGCTTTGGAGATGCGCTCCTGGCAAAAGGTGCACTTCATCACCCGGGGGGTGATGGGATCAAAATATTCGTAGGCCGGTATTTCGAAAGGACAGGCCACCATGCAGTACCGGCAGCCGATGCACTTGCTGACATCATACCGCACCGCACCGGTGTCTTCTTTTGTGAGTGCTCCCACAATACAGGCGGACACACATGCCGGGTCCTGGCAATGCATGCACTGGACCTTGGCATAGGTAGGCACCGGCTTGTCAAAGGTATCCACTTTGCCGGTATAATACCGGTTTATCACGGTAAAGGCCTTTTCATCCGGCCGCCGGTTTTTTTCAAAAATGGTACACTGGCAGTCGGCCCGTTCCGGTTCCGGCAGACCATTGACCGTTGCACAGGCTTCTTCACATTTGCGGCACCCCACGCACCGGGTCAGGTCCACCAGGCACCCGAACGTGTCAGGCGGTGCCTTGGACTGCCATGCATGGGCAGATGGGGGCCGGACAGCGACAGATGCTCCTGCAGCGCCCATGAACCTGAAAAAATGCCTTCTGGTGATTTGCATGTTTCCTCCTTTTTTCGGATTCCTCTATTGTAACTGTTTTACCCTTTATCTTTTACATCATCATAACGTCTTGGCCCTTTTCTGATACCGATGCAGATACCGTCCGGTGTCTGCCGCTGGTACAGTATTTCATCATTGGACTTGAGAATGATCATGGTCAGATGTTTCACCACATCCACATCTGCCAGTACCGCCTCCAAAACATCTCCTGTTTCCATGGCAGTGAGGCAGGCACTGCATTTGAGCAGATCCATGGGAGATACTACCCCTTTGAGATCCAGTGTGATTTTTGCCGTCATATCAACTCCAATGATAGGCTTTCCTGCCGGTTTTCCGGCACACGTATGCAGGTGCATCAAGTGCAACCCCCATGCCCGGCGGCCACACTACAAAAAAATGCTTTTAACCCATTGATTTCAAACTAACTTTTAAAAACCACTTCAGGTTATTGACCAGCGCACGTGTTAAATGGTATATAAACACATGTTAAGTTTTAACTGTTTTTTAACATGTGTTTAAGCTGAACACATAAGGAGCATGCCGGTGAAAGAACATGACATGAACATCTTCTGGAAAAAAATCGTCAACACCATAAATGACGGGCTCATGTTCATCGGACCTGAGGGACGGATCATCATGGTGAACAAGGCCTTTGAAACCCTGACCGGGTATGGTGCCGACCAGGCCACCGGCATGTCCTGCACCATGCTGGGGTGTGATGCCTGTGAGCGGTTCATGCAGACCAGCACCAATACGATCTGGTGCAAGCTGTTTGAACCGGGCCAACAGGACATGAAAAAATGCCGGTGCCTGATTCGTCGCAAAGACGGCAGCTTTCTGCAGGTATTGAAAAACGCCTCTGTTTTGCGGGATGAAAATCAAGGCGTCATGGGGGTGGTGGAAACCCTTACCGACATATCCGAACTTGCCAAATTGGATGAAAAGGTCCATCTTTTGTCCAGACAATATGACCGCCTGGATGATTTTTATGGCATTGTCGGCAGGTCCCAAAGCATGCGTCAGGTGTTTGACATGGTCAAAAAAGCGGCGGAAAGTTCCGCCCCGGTTATAATTCTGGGAGAAAGCGGCACCGGCAAGGAGCTGGTGGCCAATGCCATCCACCTGCACGGCGCCCGGAAAAACGGCCCTTTTGTCCAGCTCAACTGCGCGGCCCTGAATGAGGCGGTGCTGGAAAGTGAATTGTTCGGACATGCCAAAGGTGCGTTCACCGGTGCTTTTACCAGCCGTATCGGCCGGTTCGAGGCGGCCAACCAGGGGGATATTTTTTTAGATGAGATAGGAGATATTCCCATCTCCTTGCAGACCAAGCTGCTCCGGGTGCTGGAATCAGGAAGGTTTGAGCGGGTGGGAGATATTACCCCCATTCAGACGGATGCCCGCATCATCACCGCCACCAACAAAAACCTGGAAGAGTTGATCATACAGGAAAAATTCCGGCAGGATCTGTTTTTCAGGATCAATGTCATCCCCATTCACCTGCCGCCCCTGCGGCAAAGAAAACAGGATATTCCTCTGCTGATCACCACGTTTCTGCAGCGACTCAACACCAAGACCGGCAAAGCCATAAAAGGGCTGGACAACCAGACCCTGAACCTGTTCATGGACTATCCCTGGCCCGGGAACATTCGGGAACTGAAAAATGCGCTGGAGTATGCGTTTGTGGTGGCGGACACCACTTTTATCGGGCGGCATCATCTGCCCAGGCACCTGACTGATGCCCCCCCCCCGGACCAGGAACCTGTTTTTCCCCGGGATACCAAACCCTTTGTACCTGATGAAAAAGCCGCCCTGATCCAGGCCTTGAAACAGACAAACGGCAACCAGACCCAGGCGGCCCTGCTGCTCAACATCACCCGGGTTACGGTCTGGAACCGCATGAAAAAATACGGCATTGACCTGAAGCGGGTGCTGTCGGTTTAATCGGTTTCCACCCGCTTTTTCATAACAGGGCCCGCTGATGTCCTGTTGGGTTACATGGGTTGTCTCATTATTCTGGCTGTATCTGTGCAGACACCTCAAACCGGGGCGGATTGATGATATTGCGTTTCACCGTACACAGACCTGCTGTTTTCTCCACCGCTGATCTGTATTTCTTGGGAAATCCCGGCGGCAGACTTATCCGGATGTGCACGGTTTCAACCAGGTGGGTCTGTTCATTTCTGTCAAATGAAAGAGACATTTTCATGCCATTGGTATCGATATTTCTTTCTTCACAAAAGTATATAACATAAATGCCGGCACAGGTTCCCATGGCAGACAGAAACAGATCAAAGGGTTCCGGTGCACTGCCGTCTCCCCCCTCATCTTTGGGTTGATCTGTTTCAATTGAGAACCCTTTATATAGGGAAACAACCTTTTTATTGCCGGGAAATGAAATCTCCATGGTCATCAGCACATCTCCTTGATCAATTGCATATCAACAATAACTTTCAACATGAAGCGCCACAATATCCTGTTTTCACGCCTTTGTAAAATCAATCTTCATCACTGTGAAATTCCCCTTCAGGAATTTTTTCACCATTTTTCCAGTCAGTGAAATCCGCTGTCTGCATTGTTTCACCACCGGATACGGTCTTATCCGTCCACACGATGCGGGTATGACATTCCCAGATGGGCCTTTCCAGGGTTTTTCGCCGTAGTAAAAGGGCCTGTTCTGCATCTTTTCTGGATCCATGAATGGAAATCACTCTTTTTGCAGCTTCGCCCCTGCCTGGATCATCATAAATCAATGCATACATGGAGGGCCTCCTTTCATGCGAAACGCTGTTTGGGCGGGAATCCCGGGGCAGCTCCTGGCGGTATCAAGCTGTCCCGGGATCCCGATGGCTGTTCAGATTCTGGAGGTAAGTAAATGCCTTTACTCTATCTGATCACCGGCAATTTAGAAATGCATAGTTTGTGCCAGGCCACATTAATTTGTGCCTTTTTTTCTCCAAAGGGTGGCGCAATCCACGCCCGGCAAACGGATTAACAAAAGCGATGGTGAATCAGGCAGCGGAAATCAAGCAGTTGAACAGGTTCGGGTTACAGGTGATGGCTCTGAGAAAACAATCCTTCATCTGCAGCATGCCATCACCCGTTTCTGACGAAACAAATATCCGGAAATGCTAAATCGTTACATTTTCACAATGGTAACGTTATGTAACGCCATACCAACCCTGATACCCCAGAAATTACCCATCCCTTTCACAAATCGTTGCAAACATGCAAACCATTTGTGTACAGGATATGAAAACTGCGACTGTTTTTCATTCGCCGGCTGCCGGGGAGTTACTGGCACATGCCGGGATAAACAAGTAACCGGTTCATCTTATCGGTGTAAAGTCGGGTCGTATCATGACCCGACTTTACATTGTTCAATCACGACCATTCCATCAGATGACCCGTTCCATATTCATGAACGTTTCAGGGAGGATTGAACCGGCTGACCGCGTCAAAGTCCGCATTTTTCATGGGTCTGGTGGTAATGGTTTTTGTTTCCATAGGACCTCCTTTCTTGGAAAAATATCCACAGTAATTTGTGGACAAAGCAAATAAAATGCTTGACAATAAAGCGGCATTCCATATATGTTGCTATTAAGGTAGCAACTATTTTTACGCCCTTTTTTGTCAGGAGTACGGGCAGTGGAAGACAGATCCAGACTAAGAGACCTTGGGTTTTCCCAGTATGAGGCAGCCTGTTACATGGCCCTGGTGGGAAACCACCCGGTGAACGGGTCCCAGCTGAGCAAAAAATCCGGCATTGCCAGGTCCCGTATTTATGATGTGCTGCGCAGCTTGACAGCCAAAGGCTTTGTCATCGAAGTCAACACCGGCCTGTATGCCCCGCTGCCCGCGGATGAAATGGTGCGGCGGCTGCGGCACAATTTTGAAGCCACCATCCAGGCGTTTGAAGACGAAATCGCCAAGGCCGGCCGGCAGGATAACTTTGAGTTCATCTGGACCCTGACCGGGTATGACAATGTCATGGAAAAAGCCAGGCTCATGATCCAGGATGCAAAAAAAGAAATTTATGCCCGGCTGTTTCCGGAGGCAGACCAGCACCTGTGCCATGATCTGATCAAGGCGGAAAAAAGAGGGGTGGCCATCCGGTATATTGCCATGGGCGACATCCCCCACAGGTTTGCAGTACAGGTCACCCATCCGGACCATGAAAACCTGATCGCAACCATCGGGGGCAGGTCCTTTGACATCATCACCGACAAAAACGAGGCCCTGGTGGGCATTTTTGAAGTGGGCAACGCAGACACATCTCCCATAAACTGGACCCGGAACCAGTGGTTTGTGGTGGCCAACAGAGACAGCCTGCGCCACGATTTTTACCACTGTTTTCTGGAAAAAACCTTGGACAGACACCAGGGGCTGACAGATGAAGAAAAACAATTATACCAACTCATAAAAAAAGACAATTAAGGAGAAGGGGCCATGACCAGCATGAGAAAAATTCATTATTTTGACGGGTTTTCCAATGAGAGCGACGACACCATCTTTCATCTGGAACAGGATTTCGGTGCCCACCATTATGAGCGCATCCATGTGGTGGTGCGGCATGCCAAAGGCTGCTGGCTCACCGATGACAAAGGCAACAAATACCTGGACTGTCTGGCAGCCTATTCTGCAGCCAATCCCGGCCACCATCACCCCACCATCACCAATGCGGTCATGGATGCCCTGATCGGCAATTACGCATCCGTGCTTTCCAATGTGGTATTTACCGATCCTTTGGGCATTTTTCTGTCCGAGGCGGCAAAATTCGCCCCCCAGATGGCCCCGCGTTTCGGGAATCACGGCAACAAGGTGCTGCCCAAAAACGGCGGGGTGGAATCAGTGGAAACGGCCATAAAAGCCATGCGTTATTACGGATTCAAGCAGAAGGGCATCCCGGACGGCAAACAGGAAATCATCGTGTTCAACAACAATTTTCACGGCCGCACCATTTCCGTGGTTTCTTTTTCCACAAAGAAAAAGAACTATGAAGGATTCGGCCCCCTGACCCCGGGATTCATCTCTGTGGAATTCGGCAATATTGAAGCGGTGAAAAACGCCATCACCCCCAACACCTGCGGTATCCTGGTGGAACCGTTCCAGGGAGAGGGCGGCATGCTTATTCCCCCCAAAGGGTTTCTGGCCGGGCTGCGCCAGCTGTGCGATGAGCACGACATGCTGTTGATGGCCGATGAAATCCAGGTGGGCATGGGCAGAACCGGCAAAAAATTCTGCTTTGAACATGAGAACATTGTACCGGATGGCGTGATCCTGGGTAAGGCCCTGTCAGGCGGCCTGATTCCCCTGTCGGTTTTTATCACCAATGCCAGACTCATGGACATGATCTTTTCCAAAGGATCAGACGGGTCCACCTTCGGGGGCTATCCTTTGGCATGCGTTGCCGGTACCGCCTCTCTCAAAGTATTTGAAGAAGAAAAACTGGCCGAACAGGCTGCAAAAAAAGGAGAGATCCTCAAACAGCGCATCCAGGACATCGGGTCCCGGTCTCCCCATGTCAAGGAGGTCCGGGGCAAAGGGCTGTTCATCGGCATTGAAGTAAAAGAAGGAAATGCCATGGAATTCTGCAGAAAACTGCTGAAACTGGGGCTTGTGGTCAATGACAGCCACGGACACACCATCCGCATCTCCCCGCCTTTGGTGATCAATGAGGATGAAATGGATTTCATGGTGGCGCGGCTTGAAAAAGCACTTGTCGGCTGATGTAGCTTAAAAGGGTGGGCAGCAGCCCTGTGGGTGAAGTGACCGGGATGCCGCCTGCCCTACGTGATCAGTATTGCCTTAGGGAAACAGATCCTTGTTTGACAAAAAATTCAGGAATCTGGCGGCCCTGTCCCACAGCACCTGCAGGGGGCTATGGCAATATGTGTGTCGCTGTTTTCATGCAGTGACCCTCTTATACAGATAAATATGTCTTGACAACTTTACAAATATGCCTTATGGTGCCGGTGAAAAAATAACCGGCAGATGCATGAGGATGAGATGCTCAACCCCAATTCCCCAATCCCTTTGTACCACCAGCTGGCCGAGATTATCACGGACCGGATCAAATCCGGTGCACACCTGCCCGGTGAGAGCATTCCGTCTGAAACCGCCATGGCAAAGCAATACCGCATCGGTCGTCCCACTGTGCGCCAGGCCATGGACGTGCTGGTGAAAAAAAAATTGATCCGGCGCAGGCGGGGCGCCGGCAGCTTTGTGCTGCCGGCGCCGCCAAGCGTGGACCTGTTTTCTTTAGGCGGCACCTCCCAGGCATTTCTCACCCAGGGCATTGATATAAAAAAAACGCCTGTAAGTCCGGTATCCCTGGTAACGGTCACACAACAGCCGGACAATCCGTTTAATGAATCATCCGCATTTTTTCTGTCCCGACTGATCACAGCACAAGGGACACCGGTACTCAAAGAAGACATCTTTCTGGACCCGGAACTTTTTCGGCACCTGGACCAGTTGGAAATCGGCACACACTCTTTATCAAAACTGGTGGCAGACCAGTATCACCTGGTGCCGGAAAACGGCACCCAGACCTTTACCGTGGCTGTACCGGATCCGGAAACAGCACAATTGCTGGATCT
>JAZBPL010000202.1:0-5117 GCA_036351635.1 Desulfotignum sp. | reverse complement strand
CCGTCCATTTTGGGCATGGACAGATCCAGCATTGCCATGTCCGGATGATGTTCCAAACACTGCGCAATGGCTTCAAATCCGTCTGCCGCCTCGGCAACAACCTCCAGGGTATCATCAGAATTGATCATCAGACACAGTCCTTCCCTGAGTAATTTGCTGTCTTCAGCAATCACGATACGTGTTTTTTCCACGACGGCTCCCTGTATTAGCGGGTATTTTTCCAAGCACACAACACAGACTATATTATCTAATAGCAAAGACAAACGCCAAAGGCAATAATTTTTGAGCCCGGTACTTTGGCATCTGCCGTCACACCGGCTGTTTTTTCGGTAATCGTCTCTAGGATGATGTCACAGAGGGGACCCTGTCGGGTGCTGCGCAGAGTGTCTCTTGCGCAGCACCCGACAGGGCAAACATAAACGTGTTGCAGATATTGCGGTTATTGTATGCTGGTTATCGTAATTTCGTTGTCCACAACCACGGCCCCACCTTCAAGGGCATTTTGTGTGGCTGCATCGTATTCCGACCAGGAATCCACCGTTCCGGTGAGGGTCGCTTTGCCGTCATCAACACGCACGCTTACCTGATCTGAATCAACAAAGGGACTCCAGAACAGTTCGCTTTCAATATTATCGGCAATTACCCGGTCATTTTTACGGGATGTGACATTGGGCTGGTAGGTATACCAGTCATAATCATAGATATAGGAATCATCAACATACGGCTTATACACAAAAGGGTCCCACACTTTATGTATCAGCAGGTGGTTATTTACCGCATAAACGCCTTTTACCTCGGAAGCCAGATCTTCTGCCCGGGCTTTCTCGTAATGGGTATCTACCGTGCCGTACAGATTTACAATACCGGACAAGACATTTACCGTGATTTCAGACGCCTCCATATAGGCATCTCTTTTGAACCTGTTTTTTATTTTCTGTTCCAGTTCCTGATTGTTCAGGGGCAGGGGCAAAGGAGTGACCTTTATCTGGTTTTTCACCCGGATGACGCCTACGGTGTTTCTGGCATCCTGGGCCGCAGCCTGTTTAGATGAAAGGGTGTTGACTTTGCCGGTCAAGGTAACCAGACCGTTGTCGACCTGGGTGTCCACTCGGGTGGAAAGTACCCGCAGGTCTTGAGATATGGCAGCATCGACCGCCTCCTTGATTTTGTCATCGGGCTTGAGCAGATATTTTTCAGCCCGCATATCCTTGTCACGGGCCCAGCGATCCACCTTGAGCAGGTCTGCATCCACTTCTTTTATACCCGGCAGCCAGGCATGGGATATGGCACGTGTTTTTTCAGCGGCACTGCCCACGGTTCCCTTAAGTTCCACTTTGCGTTTTTTCACCGACACCTGAATCAATCCATCATCCACCAGGGTATCCCAGGCAAGGGCTTTTTTAATATCAATGGCAAAATCCGCATCCGAGCGGGAGGTTTTGTGGTCGAACAGGATGAGGTTTTTGACCTCTTTCACACCGCTGACGCTTTTGGCCACCTTTCCGGCTGCCTGTTTTTCAATATAGGAATTCACCTCCCCCTTGAGAGTAACCACGCTGTCATCAACACTGACATCAATTTCAAACAGTTCCGTGACCGGGTCCGCAGCCAGGGACTGGACCACGTCCGTTTTAATAGCCGGGTCTTTTTTTTCGGTCACCGGGTTCACTTGGATGCGGTTGATTACCGAGCGGACGCCTTTCACCGTTTCCGCAATGGCCAGGGCCCGTTCTTTGGCCAGCAGCGTATCCACACTGCCAGACAGGGTGATAACACCATTGGTGCAGGCAACATCCACAAGATATGATGGCACCGCCTGGTCCTGTGTCAGCGCATCATCAACGGCAATTTCAATTTTTGTGTCTGTTAAATCCAGTGCGGCCAGTCCGGTTCCACCGCCGGCCAGCATGAAAAAAAACACCGACATAATGATAAGGCCTGTGGTTATGTCTACATTTTTAGTCAAGGTTGCAAGTCGCATTTTACACTCCTTTCATTTGGGTTGATACGTCTATTCCAGGCATCAAAAATCTGTGCGTTTACATCATAAAAACTAGCCGGATTCAGGTGGTCATGTAAATGAGGTGAATTCTCTATTTGTTGTTGGAAAACAGTGTATCCCTGATGGATTCTGACACAATGGGTTAAACTGTCCTGCCTGCGCTGTGTGATGCGGTGTGACCTGCAGGCCTTCGTTACTGAATATACAGGGTTTCCCCTATGGACCCGCGGGTAGCCTGCATATTATCCTGCGAGAGATCGATAAAAATTTCACCTGCTGTAAAGGAAAAATCGGATGCAGATTGAAATCACCCAGATGTCACGCACGCTGCTTTCTATGGGCGGCATTTTTTTATTGGGTTTCATCGCTGATCTGGTCGGCCGCTACACGCCGCTGCCCAGGGTAACCCTTCTGCTGCTCTGCGGCCTGCTCTTCGGCCCCGCTGGGCTTGACATGCTGCCCCACCGGTTTATAAATGAATGGTTTCCTCTGTTGACCCATATTGCATTGTGCATGGTGGGGTTTCTCCTGGGTGAAAAGATCACGTTTTCCGCCATCCGTGAAAGGGGGAGATCCGTATTCTGGATATCTGTCGGTCAGGCCATGGGTGCCAGTCTGCTGGTGGGTACGGTATTGTTCCTGTGGGTAGCGACCCCTGCATTCGCACTGATAATGGCTGGAATTGCGCCGGCCAGTGCGCCGGCCGCCATTTTCGATGTTGTGAAGCAAACCGGAAAAAAGTCACGCTTTACAGATATTTTGCTGGGTATCGTTGCCATTGATGATGCATGGGGTTTGTTTATTTTCAGTTTTCTGCTGGCGGCAGCCTCGGCAATCAGTGGTCAAGGCGGTGCAGTGGATGCATTTTTAACCGGATGTGGAGAGGTCACAGGCAGTATTTTACTGGGTCTGCTCATCGGTCTCCCCATGTCCTTTCTCACGGGACGGATCCGGCCCGGAGAACCCACGCAAGCCGAAGCCCTGGGACTGGTAATAACCTGCGCCGGCTTTGCCGTGCTGCTCGATTTATCCTCTATTCTCTCTGCCATGGTCATGGGAAGTACAGTGGCCACAATCGCCACGCACCATGATCATCCGTTCAATGAAATAAACGAAATTGAATGGCCTTTCATGATTCTTTTTTTCCTGCTGGCCGGTGCTTCTTTGCATATTGAAAAACTGGCTGCCTCAGGGGTGATCGGGCTGCTTTATATTATTGCCCGGATAGCAGGTCTTTACAGCGGTGCCAGACTTTCCGGCCACCTGGTCAATGCAGATGCTGTGATAAAAAAATGGCTTGGATGCTGCCTGTTTCCCCAGGCCGGTGTGGCACTGGGGATGGCACTGCTGGCAACGGAGCGGTTTCCTGAGTTAAAGGATCTGATATTACCGGTTGTCATAGGCTCCACCGTAATTTTTGAAATAATTGGGCCCGTTATTGCCCGGCATGTAATCAATAAAACAAGCAGTGAAAAGGCCGGTTGACTGTTTTTCCTGTTCAAAGATCCGGGACCGGTCAGGCTGTCTTGCTTTTGTGATAGACGGCATAATAGGCCACCGGAATCAATACCAGTGTAAACAGGGTTGATGCAGCCAGACCGAAAATAAGTGCCCAGGCAAGCCCTGAAAAAACCGGGTCCAGGGTAATGGGAATTGCACCAATGGCGGTTGTCAGTGCGGTGAGCAGGATGGGCCGCATCCGGATGGCCCCGCTCTGAAGGATTGCCTCTTTCAGATCCATGTCCTGTTTCAGGGAATAATGAATAAACTCAATGAGCACCAGGGCATTTCGTATGACAATGCCGCCTAAGGCGATCATGCCGATCATGCTGGTGGCCGTGAAAAAAATCGGATTTGAAAACCCGTCCACCGGAGTGGCAGCCACCAGGTTGAGAACAAGAAATCCGGGCATAATGCCCAGAAGGGTTAAGGGGATTGCCATCATGATCAGAACCGGCATGAAAAAAGATCCGGACTGGATGACCAGAAGAATGTACAGGCCTGTCAAGGCGGCAGCAAAGGCGATGCCCATGTCCCTGAAGACCCGGAGGGTGATCTTCCATTCTCCTTCTCCTGTCCAGTTCACCTGAATGCCTGTGGGCAGAGGATCTTTTTTGAGTTTTTTCTGCATGTCAAGGATGGCCTCCGCCGGCGCTCTGCCTGCAGTATCTGCAAGCACATATACCACCCTGTCAAGGTTCTTGTGATAAACAGGCTGCTGGTTGGGCAGTATCTGGACATTCACCAGTTCCGCCAGAGGAACCATGCTGCCGGTTTTGGACCGGAGGGGCACCGAAGTCAGGGCCACGATGCCGGAACGGTGTTTTCTGGGCATGATCACCCGGATGTATAAGGGGTTTCGTTCCCTGGGCAGATGCAGATGTGCAGGTGTCATGCCCTGAATCATACCTTGAAGGGTGGTGGTGATCTGCCGTGTGGAAATACCGTGAAGGGCGGCTTTTTCTTTGTCGATGATAAAATCGATGCGTTCATGAAACGTTTCTGCCATGTCATCGATGTCCACCACAAAGGGTTCTTTTTCCATGATTTTTTTCAGGTGGTCTGCGGCTTGAATCAGCTGGTCGTAGGGCACATCTGCATCCGCATACAGCTCGCCCACAATGGTTGACAGTACCGGCGGTCCCGGCGGGACTTCCACGAGCTTGACCCTGGCATTGTTTTGACGGGCAATGGCTTCCAGATCATTTCTCAGGCGTAAAACAATGGCGTGGCTCTGCTGGTCCCGGACATCCTTACCGCTGAGGTTGACCCGTATATCCGCCAGATTGTCTGCTTTGCGCAGATAATAGTGCCTGACCATGCCGTTGAAATCCATGGGAGAGGCATCACCGGTATAGGATACCATGCTGGTGATTTCCGGAACGGTTTTAAGAAAGCTTTCAAAATCCTGTACCACGGCATGGGTCCGCTCAAGGGTGGTGCCTTCAGGCATGTCAATAACGATCTGGAATTCGTTTTTGTTGTCAAAGGGCAGAAGTTTCAGGGGTACCAGACGGAACAGGGCCAGAGAGCAGGAGATCAGCAACAGTACAATGACCAGCCCAAACAAGATCATGCGTTTTATGCCCGAGTCCAGAAACGGCTGGACAATGCT
>JAZBPL010000201.1:0-2727 GCA_036351635.1 Desulfotignum sp. | reverse complement strand
TTATGAAAAAAATGTTACGATTTGGGGTTAAAAAGTAACCGCCTGGTCAGACATTTTCCGCGCTGCACACGGCTGCCGGAGGCTTTTGTTTTACCGGCCGGTAATTCATTTCTTGACATTAAGGGGAGATGGTTTTAATTTGACCGTTATGAAAACGCCGCAAACAGTGCATTTAAAAGATTATCGGCCTGCAGACTTTATCATTGACCAGGTTGATCTGACATTTGACATCCATGAAAACCGGACAATGGTTTTTTCCAAGCTTTTTATGCGCAAAAGCCCAGCGGCAGGGGACATACATCCGCCCCTGGTGCTGGACAAGGGAAGGTTTGAGATCTCTTCGGTGATCGCGGATTCCATGGTGCTGGTGCCGGGGGAGTATGAAACAGGAGACGCTTTTTTTCGGCTCGCCGCCACCCCGGATACGTTTACCCTGGAAATTGTATCTATTCTCCGACCTCATGAAAATACATCCCTGGAAGGACTTTACAGGTCCGGGAATATTCTGTGCACCCAGTGTGAGGCCCAGGGATTCAGAAACATAACCCCGTTTCTGGACCGGCCCGATGTCATGGCGCCTTATTCCTGCACCATTATTGCCGACAAAACACGGTATCCGGTGCTTTTATCCAACGGCAATCTTGTGGATGCCGGCGTTCTGACCAACAACAGGCATTTTGTGCGGTGGGAGGATCCTTTTAAAAAGCCCAGTTACCTGTTTGCCCTGGTGGCAGGAGATCTGGCCCATATCCATGACACCTTCATCACCTGTTCCGGCAGGCAGGTGGACCTGAAAATTTATTGTGAAAAGCGCAATGTCGACAAATGCGGCCATGCCATGGCATCTTTGAAACAGGCCATGGCATGGGATGAGCAGCGGTTCGGCCTGGAATATGACCTGGATCTGTACCAGATCGTGGCCATCAATGATTTCAATGCCGGTGCCATGGAAAACAAGGGACTGAATATCTTTAATTCCCGGTATGTGCTGGCTGATCCGGACACTGCTGAGGATGAAGACTTTCAAAACATCCAGATGGTTATCGGACATGAATATTTCCACAACTGGACCGGGAACCGGGTGACCCTGAAAAACTGGTTTCAGTTGAGCCTGAAGGAAGGGCTGACGGTTTTCCGGGACCAGGAGTTTTTTTCTGATATGAATTCCCGGGGGGTCAAGCGCATTGCCGTGGTCAGAAAGCTGCGGGGGTTTCAGTTTCCCGAGGATGCCGGACCCATGGCCCATCCGGTGCAGCCGGCATCCTATATAAAGATGGACAACTTCTACACCATGACCGTGTATGAAAAAGGGGCGGAACTGGTGCGCATGATCCATCTGCTGCTGGGGGAAGCCGGCTTCAGAAAAGGCCTGGACCTGTATTTTGCCGTATTTGACGGCAAAGCGGTGACCATAGAAGATTTCTTGTCTGTGATGTCCCAGGCTTCGGGCAAAAATCTTGACCAGTTCCTGTTATGGTATGCCCAGTCCGGAACCCCGCAGGTGACCATTTCCCGTTCTTATGATGCCAAAGCGCGGCAGCTGACCCTGACCTGTGAACAGCACACCGCCCCGGACAGGAATCAGGACAAAAAGCAGCCGCTGCACATTCCTGTCTGTCTGGGTATCATTGACAGCCGGGGAAAAAACCTTCTGCTGGGGGGCAGTGTGGTCAAGGAGCTTACCGGAAAAAAACAGCGGTTTGTTTTTGACAATATCCCGGAAAACAGCATTCCCTCAGTGTTCAGGCAGTTTTCTGCACCGGTGAAAATCAACACAGACCTGACACATGAAGAGCTTGCCTTTCTCATGGCCCATGACACAGATGCATGCAACCGGTGGGATGCAGCCCAGACATTGTTTGTGGATGAGGTCAGGCAACTGGTTCACAAAGAGCAGGCCGGCAAAAGGTTTTCTGTGTCAAAAAATCTGCTCCAGGCGTTTGGAACAGCTTTGGAAAAACATGACACAGATCGGGCATTTCTGGCAAAAATGCTGTGCCTGCCCCTGGAAACAGAGCTAAAAAACCATTTTGATCCAGTGGATGTTGCTGCCATTCATAAGGCACGCAGCTATTTACGATTTCGGATTGCAAAGCAGCTTAAAGGACAGTTTTTGGCGGCGGCAGATGCCTGTGCAGGGGCAGACCCCAAAGATATTTCTGCTGATGCCATGGCTGACCGGGCCCTGAAAAACCTGTGCCTGTCATACCTGGGACATCTGCAGGAAAAACAGACCACCGATCTTGTGCTGGACCATTATACAGGGGCCCGGAACATGACGGATGAGATGGCAGCATTTAAAATTCTGGCAGACATCGATCCTGACACTAAAAAACAGGCGGTGGAACTGTTTTACCTCAAATGGCAGCATGATCCCCTGGTGCTGGACAAGTGGTTTGTGGTCCAGGCCCAGTCTGAACTGCCCGACACCCTGTACCGTGTAAAAGAGCTTGTGGAGCATCCCCGGTTTTCCATGAAAAATCCCAACAAGGTCAGGTCCCTGATTTATGGGTTTGCCATGCTCAACCATGTGAATTTTCATGCGCATACCGGAGAGGGATATGCATTTGTCGCGGATCGGATTATTGCGCTGGATCCAGTCAACCATGCGGTTGCGGCAAGGCTTGCCACCTGTTTCAACCAGTGGCGGATCTATGAAGAGCCCTGCAGGTCCTTGATGCACAAAGCACTTGAGCGGATTCTGGGGGTTGAGGGGCTGTCCGGTAA
>JAZBPL010000200.1:0-18030 GCA_036351635.1 Desulfotignum sp. | reverse complement strand
CTTTACAAGGTCTCCTGTACCGCCATAGGTCAGGCAGGCATAGTGGCCCCGCAATTTTTTTCTGATTTCATAGGCCAGCTTTTTGCTGCCCCAGTCATCAAGATCCAGGAAAATGCCATTTTCCCGTGCAATGATATTTCTGATTTTATCAAACAGTTCCGTACGTGTTTGATCCTGGAGGTCAGGGTCAGAAATTACTACGGTTTCATACTTTCTCATTTCTTCTCCTTGCGGATATAAAGCCCCGGATCAGTTCCGGAGCAAGGATTACATACAACAGCACCTGCCGATCAGGTACTTATCAAAACCATTCTATATACCATTGCAGAGTGCTTTGGTCAATATCAAAATCCCGAATCCCGGAATCCCGGGGTCAGAAGTTAACTTTTTTACCTTTTTGGGGTTTTTAATTTTTAAAAAGCTGGATTTACAGAATTTTTAAGGACAGATAAAAAAGGGTAAAAAAGTTAACTTCTGACCCCAACTATTCAGCTATTGTTGTCTTGCTATTTGCCTTTGGTTGTGGCATCTAATAGGTTTTGAGAATTAAAAAACATTGTGAAGCGCTTGTGAAAGGAAAAGATAGAATGGAGGAACGCTACAACCCTGCTGATGTGGAACCCAAATGGCAGGCATATTGGCAGGAACATGACACTTTCAAGGTTTGTGAAGACCCCGGGAAAAAAAAATATTATTTGCTGGAAATGTTTCCCTATCCGTCAGGGAAAATTCATATCGGCCATGTGCGCAACTATACCATCGGTGATGTGGTGGTGCGGTACAAACGGATGCAGGGATTCAACGTCCTTCATCCCATGGGGTGGGATGCCTTTGGCATGCCGGCGGAAAATGCAGCCATAGACAACAACACCCATCCGGCTGCCTGGACCTATGAAAATATCCGGGCCATGCGGGCCCAGTTGAAAAGAATGGGGTTTTCCTATGACTGGGACCGGGAGATCGCCACCTGCCGGCCTGAGTATTACAAGTGGGAACAGTGGCTGTTTTTGAAAATGCTGGAACACGGCATGGCATACCGCAAGGAATCTTTTGTCAACTGGTGTGAAAAATGCCAGACCGTCCTGGCCAATGAACAGGTGGAACAGGACAAGTGCTGGCGGTGCTCCCGGCCGGTGCATCAGAAAAAGCTGTGGCAGTGGTTCTTCAGGATTACCGATTTTGCCGAAGACCTGCTGGTGTACTGTGACAAGCTGCCCGGGTGGCCGGACAAGGTCACGGTGATGCAGAAAAACTGGATCGGTAAAAGCGTGGGATCGGAACTGACATTTCAGGTTGCCGGCATGGAGGCCCAGATACCGGTGTTTACCACGCGTCCGGATACCATTTTCGGGGCCACCTTTATGTGCCTGGCACCGGAACATCCCCTGGTGGAAACCCTGTGCAAAGGAACCAAACAGGAAAAGGATGTGACAGCCTTTCTTGAAAAAGTCGCTGCCCAGGAGCGGTCCCTGGAGGGCCTGGAAAAATATGAGAAAGAAGGGGTTTTCACGGGCAGGTACTGCATCAACCCTGCCACAGGAGAAGAGATCCCCATTTATACAGCCAATTTTGTGCTCATGGGATACGGCACCGGTGCTATCATGTCGGTGCCTGCCGGCGATCAGCGGGATTTTGACTTTGCAAGAAAATATGGCCTCAAGATTCGTGTGGTGGTGCAGCCGGAAAAAAGCCCCCTGGATCCGGATACCATGGAAACCGCTTATACCGGACCCGGGATCATGGTGAATTCCGGCCGGTTTGACGGTATGGACAGCGAAAAAGCCATTGAAGCTGTCACAGACTGGCTGGCAGAGCAGGGCAGGGGAAAAAAGGCGGTCTCCTACCGTCTGCGGGACTGGGGCATTTCCCGCCAGCGGTACTGGGGGGCGCCCATTCCGGTTATACACTGCCCGGACTGCGGGGTGGTACCGGTACCGGAAGAGGACCTTCCCATAGAACTGCCTGAAGATGCCAATCTGCTGGAAAAAGGCGGTTCTCCGCTGCCCGTCCTGGATTATTTCACGCATGCGGTCTGTCCTGCGTGCGGCAGCAAAGATGCCAGGCGGGATACCGATACCATGGATACCTTTGTGGAATCATCCTGGTATTATCTGCGGTACTGTTCTCCCAGATTTGACAAGGGCATGTTGGATGCGCAGGCCGTAAAATACTGGGCACCGGTGGATCAGTATATCGGCGGGGTGGAACATGCTGTGCTGCATTTGCTGTATTCCCGGTATTTCATGCGGGTTTTGCACCATTTTAACATGATCGATTTTAAAGAACCCTTTACCCGGCTGCTCACCCAGGGAATGGTGTGCAAAGAGACCATGACCTGTCCGGAACATGGGTATCTGTTTCCTGAACAGGCCAGAAAGGAAGCCAACGATACATTTGTCTGCACCCGGTGCGGCAGGGAAGTTGACATCGGCCGGGTCATTAAAATGTCCAAGTCCAAAAAAAACGTGGTGGATCCCAACGACCTT
Source organism: Desulfotignum sp. (assembly GCA_036351635.1). Taxonomy (GTDB): domain Bacteria; phylum Desulfobacterota; class Desulfobacteria; order Desulfobacterales; family Desulfobacteraceae; genus Desulfotignum. The sequence goes on along the minus strand of JAZBPL010000200.1, from coordinate 15,544 downwards.
CTGGAAAAATACGGGGCAGACGTCACCCGGCTTTTCTGTCTGTTTGCGGCACCGCCGGAACGGGATCTGGAATGGAGTGAAGAGGGTGTCGAGGGAAGCCACCGTTTTATCAACCGGGTCTGGCGCCTGGCCATGGAATGTATGCACACAATTGACAAGCAGCAGGTATCTGCATTCACCGGGCCTGCGGATGACCTGAAAAATCCGGCCGCCAAAGCCCTTTATATCAAAACACACCAGACCATCCAGAAGGTAACCGCAGATATTGATGAAAGCTTTCATTTCAATACGGCTGTGGCGGCGGTTATGGAGCTGGTAAATGCCGTATATGCGGTGGACCTGGACAGTGCTGACAACCAGATGCACGCCGTGGTGCTGGCTGCCATGGAAAACATGGTGCTGCTGCTCAGCCCCATTGTTCCGCATTTTTGTGAAGAGCTGTTTGAGAAAATGGGGCACCCGGGATCCATCCTGGAACATCCCTGGCCCGTATTCCGCAAAGACAGCCTTGAAACCGATGAGGTGCTGGTGGTGGTTCAGGTGAACGGCAAACTGCGGTCCAGATTCAGCGTGGATGCTGGCGCGCAGGAACCTGCCATAAAAGAAGCCGCCCTTGCAGATGACAAGGTGGCAAAACATATCCAGGACAGCCCGGTGAAAAAGGTCATCCTTGTGCGCAAAAAACAGATCCTTGTAAATATAGTGGTGTAATATGCATATGAAACTGTACGGCATGAAAAAAGGTGCTGTGGGAAAGGCAATCTGGATAATAACGGGGATATTGCTGCTTGCCGGCTGCGGGTACCGTCTGGAAGGAGGCGGTTACCTTTACGAGGGGGTCACCCGTGTCGGGGTAGAGGTGTTTGAAAACAACAGCGGCCTGACCCGGGCCGGTATCGATTTTACCAATGAACTGATAAGGGAAATTCAGGAAGAAACAGATACAAAGGTGATGGATCCGGCCGATGCCCCCCGCCGGATCAAGGGAATCGTGAAAGCCATTACCTTTTCCACCCAGTCAAGGTCTTCCACTGAAACGGTTGTTGAAAGAAGGGTAACTGCTGTGGTGGAAGTTCAGCTTCTGGATTTTGACGGTGATATCCTCTGGTCTGTGAACAATTTTTCGTCGTCTGAGTCCTTTCTGGTGGGTGTGGACAATGTCAATGATGACGTCAATATCAATGAAGCCATCGCGGTAATTGCACAACGGGTTGCAGAGCGGATCGTCAGCCAGATGATGGTCAACTTCTAACAGAATGGGTACAATGCACAGACAGGATCTGCCCACAGGCACCTTGTCTGTGCATTACAGCCGTCAGGCATTCACGAGTCTGGAAAGGCGTGAAATCTTTCTGGAAGCGGTTTTTTTATGGATGATGCCTTTCTGGGATGCTTTTTGAAGGGCGGACTGGTTCTGGCGCATCAATTCCACAGCAGTGTCATCACCGGCTTCTGTGGCTGCGCGCACCTTTTTTTCCAGGGTTTTCAGTGTGGTTTTTACCGATCTGTTTCTCTGTCGTCTGACCAGATTCTGTTTTGCCCGTTTTTTTGCAGATTTGTGGTTGGCCAATTTGCGTGTACTCCTTATATACGTCAATTACATTGTATTAAATATTATATTTCAAAAAGAAACAGATATAAAATTTTTTGTTTTTTGTCAAGGAAAATATAGCATGTCTCTGGTTAAAAACACAGCCTCTGTCAGTGGTTTTACCCTTGTAAGCCGGATTTTCGGGGTCATCCGTGATGCCTTGATTGCCATGGTTATCGGCACATCCGCCCAGAGTGATGCTTTTTTTATTGCATTCAGGCCCTTTGACCTGCTCAGAAAACTGTTCTCAGACGGCATATTCAGTATCGCCTTTGTGCCGCAGTTTTCCCGGTATCTGGAAACCGGCCGCAGAAAAGAGGCTGTTTCCATGGTGTTTTCCGCACTCATTCTTTTGTCTGCACTGGGGGTTTTGCTGGTGGTCTCTGCTGTGCTGCTGGCACCCTGGATACTGCGGATCATGGCACCGGGGTTTGTGCCCGGAGGAGAACAATTTGCTTTCACCCTTGTGCTGTTTAAAATCATGATCCCCTATCTGTATATCATCATGGTGATCTCCCTGTGCATGGGGGTGCTCAACACCCTGGGCAATTTTTATGTACCAGCGATAACCCCCCTTGTGTTTAACCTGGTGGTGATTTTGTTCACCCTGTCTGCCACCGGGTATTTTGACATACCGGTCACAGGGCTTGCCTTTGGGGTTGTTATTGGCGGTCTGGTGCAGCTTGGGCTTCAGATTCCCTTTATGGTCCGTTGCGGCATGCTGAAACCGGCCCGGTTTGTATTGTGGCATCCCGGTGTTGTACACAGTGCAAAAAAAATGATTCCCTGCATGGTGGGGGCAGCCCCCTACCAGGTGAATATTCTTGCAGCTTCCTTTTTTGCCTCTTTTCTGCCCGAAGGCAGTGTGTCTTTTCTCTACTATGCAGACCGGCTGGTGCAGTTTCCCCTGGCGCTGGTTGCGGTGTCTTTTTCCATTGTTCTTTTGCCTTTTTTTTCCAAAAAAGCAGCAGCCGGGAAGGTGGATGACATTGTGCCGGTATTTGATACCGGGGTCCGGCTGGTGATGTTTGCAGCCATGCCGGCCATGGCAGGGCTCATGGTCCTTAACGGCCCCATTGTCCAGCTTTTGTTCGGTCAGGGTGCGTTTGGCGGTCATGCCGCTGCCCGGACAGCGCAATGTCTGTTTTTTCTGGCAGCAGGGTTGTGGGCCTTTATCGGATCCCGTGTTTTTGTCACCCTTCACCATGCAGTGGCAAGTTTCCGGGATCCGTTTTTTGCCGGCATTCTCACCGTATGTGCCAACCTTGTGTTTGCATCTGTGTTGACAGGTCCCATGGGGATTGCAGGGCTGGCATTGTCTGTGTCCCTGTCATCGGCTGCCGGGTTTGTGTATCTGATTTTTCACCCCCCGGCACAGGTGCGGTTTTCACGCATCCAAATGGTTATTTCAGCTTGCAGAGCCCTTTTTTTATCTGCTATAATGGCATTTACCGTAAGATGGGCTGCAGGATTTCTCATCAACGATGCACACGGAAAGCTATTGCTGGGTGCAGGGGTGATGGCCTGTGTGGCCCTTGGCATGGCAGTGGTTGTTTTTGCTGCCAGGGCCATGGGGTTTCCTGAGTTCGACATGGCAGCACAATGGGTGAAAAAGGGGGCAAATACAGACTGATTCATATGGAAATTATTGAAAAAACAGGTTTTTTCATGGCCATTGCCCTCATGGTTGTACTCTTGTTTCTGATTGTTTTTTCTGAAAACGGGATCAGGGATTATGACCAGTTGAAAGTAAAAAAAGCAGCTGTGTCATCCCGGATAGATGTTGCAGAACAGGAAAATGCAGGCCTGGAAAAACTGATCCTGCGGTTGAAACAAGATCTTTCATATATCAAACACCTGGCCAGACATGAGCAGGGCATGGCAGAACCTGACGAATTGATTTTCAAACAAAAATAACACAAGGCAGAAACCATGGACCATGCATACAATACCCTGTCTTTGGCAAAGGCATATGAAAGCCAGGGATATTATCAGGATGCAAAAGATATTTATGACAGCCTCAATGAAAAGTTTCAGGGAAAAGACACAGATATTCAGGCTGCCTGTATACGCATGAAAAAGGCTCTGGAAAATGTCGGATCCAGCGGTGTGATGCAAATACAACAAGATCTGGGTGTTGACATCAAGCAAGCTGATGCCCGGGTGGCAGACCATCTGGAAGAGTGGATCAGGCTGTTGGTCCTGCAAAAACGCCTGGGTCTGTTCCGGCGGATTCAGGCCAGGGTGGTGTAATCCATGGGGCGGGACCGGTATGTCACCGGCTTAAAACAACGCGGAATCCCAGGCTGTTTCTGACAGCCACAGGCTTGTAAAAACTGCGAAAGGCGCATCTCTGGTATTTGCCGTTCTGGAACCAGCCGCCCCCGCGGACAACCCTGTGATCCCCCTTTTTTCCCAGAGGATCTACAATATTATCCTTGTAGGTATCAGTCACAGGCCCTATACTTCTCCGCCATAAACTGTGGCTTTTGCATGCATCAGATACCCATTCCTGGACATTGCCGTGCATGTCGTAAAGCCCCCAGGCATTGGGCTCCAGCATCTTGACCGGATGGGGTTTAAAATCCCTGGGCGGGCCGGCCAGACCGGAATTGTAGCAATACCAGGCCGTGTTTATCAGTGCCGGTTCCGGATCGACACAGGAAATGGTGGTGATGGGGCCGGTGGCAAAGGCAGTGGTGGTGCCGGCCCGGCAGGCGTATTCCCATTCTGCTTCTGTGGGCAGGCGGTACCGGTTGGTGTTCTCAAGTTTGTTGAGAAATGAGATGAACTGCATGGCCTCATGCCAGGACACCGAATCCACCGGGTATCGGTTCCCCAGTTTAAATGCAGAGGGGTTGGGGGAAGCCAGGCGGTTCCACTGGCCCTGGGTGACCTCTGTTTCCCCCATATAAAAGCTTTTTGAAATGGTCACCCGGTGCTGTTTTTCATTTCTTTGCCGGCCTTTTTCAGATGGGGGGCTGCCCATGACAAACTGCCCGGCCGGAATCAAAACAAAGCGCATGCCGATCTGGTTGGTGTAAATCCGGGTGTCATCAGCAAAACCAGTTGCCACGCACAGGCATACAATGCAAAAACACAGCAGGGACGGCACAGTGTGGCGTACAAAGAAATTCATTGAAAAAATTCCTGAAAAATCGGGTAACAGGTTTGTATTAAAATCCTTTTACCATATACCCGGGGGCCTGTCCAACCATGAAACAGATGATGACCAAAAACTGCAAAAGAAAATTGTGTGAAATGGTTTTAAAAATATCTCCGGAATGGTATGAAAAGAAAAAAACAAAGCCAGAAAACAGGAGCACGGTATGAAATCAAAAGACAAGCCAGGTGCAAGAACAGCCCCTGCACAGACCAGCGGTAACCGTAAAAAAAAGCCTGCCCCCAAAGGACCCATGGCTGCCGGGTCATCTTTGCTCAAGAAAAATGAATTCACCCTGATCATTGCCGGCGCACTGGTGGTAACCCTGTTGGTGTTTTTTTTGTTTTTCAGGACATCTGATTCCCAGATACAGACGGTGTCTCCTTCTTTAGAGACTGTGCCCGAAGATCTGGAAGAACGGCTGTCATCACTGGAATCTGCCTTGGAAAACATGCAGGCCAAATTATCCTTTGCTGTGGGTGACGGAAATGATACCACCCTGGATGCGGCCCTGGCCCGGATACAACAGCAGGTGTCCCGCATAGAAGCTGCAGCCCAGATAAAATTTGATTCTCTGACCGAACGGATGGGAGATCTGGAACAAAAACTGTCCTCTGTCAGCAAATTGGCGGCAGATCGGGAACCTGTAAAAAGCCAGTCTCAAGAAACCAGGCCTGTGGTGAAAAAATCCGCAGCCGTGCAGGAGAAAAAATCCGCCGGCATATTTCATACCGTCAAAAAAGGGGAGACCCTGTGGCGTATCTCCCAGAAATACAACACCACTGTGGCGGCGCTGCGCAAGCTCAACAACCTGGCCCCGGATGCTGATATCTATCCGGGCACCAATATAATGGTGCGCTGACGATTTGCCGGCTGGCTGATGGCTGCATTACTGGCTTGTACCAGGCCCTTTCACCAGCCTGACCAGGTTGGCCACCTGCTGAATATCCTTGATGCCGAAAGCGGTTTCCACACCTGATGAGATGTCCACACCCAGGGGATCGGCATCAGCCATGGCTTTTGTGATATTGGTGCAGGTCAGCCCGCCGGCCAGCAGTACCGGATATTGGGCGGATATTTTCCGGGCCAGGCGGTAGTCCCAGGCTTTGGCATTTCCCCCGGGTAATTTTCCCAGCCCGCATTCCACCAGAAGACAGTCGGCAGCGGCATAGGTATGCACGGTATCCAGACCAGGAGACCCTGCGGCAAAAACCGCTTTTGTCACGGTCAGGTTTTTTTTCTTCAATGCATCCACAAGATCGGGTGATTCCCTGCCATGGAGCTGCACCCCTGTCAGGCCGCAGGCGGATACATGGGCCATGATCGTTTCCATGCCGGCATTTACAAACACCCCCCACACCGGCACATGGGGAACAAGGATTTTGGCAACCTGCGCGGCCCGGGATATTTCCAGGTGCCTGGGGCTTTTGGGATAAAACACCAGCCCGATAATATCTGCCCCGGCCCGGATGCAGGCGAGGGCATTGTCTGGATCTGTGAGCCCGCAGATTTTGATGAAAGGGGAATGGTCCGGCAGGGATGGAAACCGGGATGGGGCCATGGACTTAAGCATCCTGTAAAAGGGAGTGAATAAATGCCTTGCGGTCTGTTGCCCGGACAATGCTTTCTCCCACCAGAAAATTGTATATGCCGGCATCCACACCAGTCTTTATATCCTGGCGGCAGGAAATTCCCGAGGCTGCCACCGGCACGATATCTGCGGGAAGAACAGCTGTAACCCGCAGGGCATTGTCAGGGTTCACTTCCAGCGTGGCAAGGTTTCTGTTGTTGATACCCACCACCCTGGCACCGGTGCCAAGGGCCTGTTCACATTCCCATTCAGAAGACACCTCCACCAGGGGCTCCATGTCCAGCTCCCTTGCAAGGATTGTATAGTCGGCCTGCTGGTTCCGGGACAAAAGGGTGGTGATGAGCAGCACGGATCCGGCCCCTGCCTGTTTTGCTTCATAGATCTGGTATGCGCTGATGATAAAATCCTTGCACAGTACCGGAAGACGGGTGGCAGTGCCGGCGGTTTTCAGATCCTTGAGGCTGCCCTTGAAATACACCGGTTCTGTGAGCACGGAAATGGCCCTGGCCCCAGCTTTTTCACAGTCCCTGGTATAGGTGAGTGGATCCAGGTCCAGGCAGATATCTTTTTTTGATGGTGAGGCTTTTTTGATCTCGGCAATGATACCCACATCATGTGGGGTGCTCCTGGCCATGGCGTTGTAAAAGTCCGCCCCGGCAGGCAGTTTTTCCGCTTCTTTGCGCAACACGGCTAAGGGCAGTGTACGGCGGTTATGTGCCACCGCCTCTTGTTTGATCCGGACCATGGTTTTTAAAAACCCTTCAGGTTTCATTTCATGCATTCTCCCGGGTGAACTGCACCAGATCAGTGAGTCTCTGCCCTGCTTTGCCTGTGTCAACAGCATCGGCGGCCAGCTGGATCCCCTGGTGGATGTCAGGGGCAGCACCGGCTGCCACAAGACCGGCGCCGGCATTTAGGAGCACAATATCCCGCCTCGCTCCTTTTTCGCCCGCAAGAACAGACTGGATAATGGCGGCATTGGTGTGCACATCCCCGCCCTTGAGGTCTGCTGGATCAGCATAGTCACCAAAATACTGCAGCGGATCCAGGTCATAGGTTTTGATATGGCCGTCTGATAATTCAGATACCCGGGTCAGATCTGTGGTGGTGATCTCATCCATGCCGTCATGGCCGTGAACCACAAAGGCTTTTTCCACCCCCAGCACCTTGAGTGCCTTGGCAAACATCTGGGTAAGGTGGGGGGCATACACCCCCAGGATCTGGCAGGAGGCGGCAGCCGGGTTGGTCAGGGGACCCAGCATGTTGAAAATACTGCGGATACCGCATTCTTTCCTGGCCTGGGCCGCATATTTCATGGCCCCGTGGAATACCGGGGCAAACATGAAGCCGATGCCGATGTCGTTCACTGCCTCTTCCACGATTTCCGGATCCAGATCCAGGTTGACCCCCAGGGCTTCCAGCACATCTGCACTGCCGCATTTGCTGGAAACGCTCCGGTTGCCGTGCTTGGCCACGGTGATGCCGGCCCCTGCCACCACAAAGGCGGTGGCGGTGGAGATATTAAAGGAGCCTGACGCATCCCCGCCGGTGCCGCAGGTATCGATCACCTTTTTGGACACGGCCTGGATGCGCCGTGCCCTGGTGCGCATGGCCCGGGCTGCGCCGGCCAGCTCTTCAAAGGTTTCTTTTTTGGTGGCCAGGGCGGCCATGAACGCCCCCACCTGGGCCGGGGTGATGGTGCCGGAAAAAATATCTGTGATCATCTCTGCTGCCTGGTCCTGGGTCAGGTCTTGGCCGGCGATGATGCGGTTGAGAAGAAAGGTGAAATTCATTTGGCAGCCCCTTTGATGAAGTTGCGGATCAGGCGTTTGCCCACCGTGGTCATAAAGGATTCCGGATGAAACTGGACCCCCTGGGTGGGGTGGTGCCTGTGACGGATTCCCATGATCTCCCCGTCATCGGTTCTGGCTGTGACCACAAGGCAATCCGGCAGATCTGATTCCTGCACAGCAAGGGAATGGTAGCGCATGACCGGAAAAGGGCGCATAAGCCCCGCAAAGATATGGCTGCCGTCGGCTGTGACGACCGATGTTTTGCCGTGCATGATCCTGCGGGCGTGGACAATGGTTCCCCCGAAGCTCTGGGCAATGACCTGGTGGCCCAGACAGACCCCCAGGATGGGAATTTTACCCGACAACTGCCGCACCACATCCAGGGACACACCGGCATCATCCGGCCTTCCCGGGCCGGGGGAAATCACAATGGCGCCGGGATTCATCTGTGCAAGATCTGAAACTGTGATCCTGTCATTTCTGAACACCTCCACAGTTACCCCGGTATGCAGCAGGTAGTGGACAAGGTTAAAGGTAAAGGAATCATAATTGTCGATAATGACAACCTGCATGTTTTTTAGTCTCCATTTGTATGGGAAAGGGCGAATGTCAAGGCGGCTTCCACGCTTTTGGCCTTGTTCCTGCATTCCTGCAGTTCTGCGGCCGGGTCTGAATCATGGACAATGCCGGCCCCTGCCTGGACTGTCAGGGTATTGCCTTCCATGACAGCGGTTCTGATGGTGATGGCAAAATCCATGTTCCCGGTAAAGGAGATATATCCGGCAGCACCGCCATATACCCGCCTTGGTCGGTTTTCCAGGCCGGAAATGATCTCCATGGCACGGATTTTCGGAGCACCTGTAAGGGTGCCGGCCGGAAAGGCGGCCCTGAACAGGTCCAGGGCATCATATCCAGGCGTAAGATCACAGGTGATGTTGGATACCAGGTGCATGACATGGGAATAGCGCTCAATGACCATGGTATCTGTCACCTGGACAGTGCCCGGTTCCGCCACCCGGCCCAGATCGTTTCTGCCCAGATCTATGAGCATGATATGCTCGGCTTTTTCTTTTTCATCCGAGAGCAGTTCATCTGCCAGGGCCAGGTCCTGCTGCTCTGTGGCGCCCCTGGGACGGGTGCCGGCAATGGGCCTGAGGGTGGCCACCCGGTTCTCCAGCCTCACCATGGTTTCCGGGGATGACCCGGCAATGACCATGTCTGTGAAATTCATGAAAAACATATACGGAGAGGGGTTGATATACCGCTGGGCCCGGTAGAACAGAACCGGGTCCAGGCTGGTTGTGCAGGAAAAGGGCAGAGAATAGACAGCCTGGAAAATATCGCCTTCCAGGATGTGGTGCTTGATGGTCTTGACCCCGTCCAGGTACTGGTGGTCGGGAACCTGGCAGGCAAGTGCTGCAGGCGGTGTTTGCAAAGAATCCGGAACCCCGGCAGGGGTGCGGATAACGGCCAGCAGGTGTTCAAGGTCCCGGCATGCCTGGTCAAAAGCGGTATCCGTGGCTGCATCATCATCCAGATAACAGATCTGCACACAGGTTACGGTCTGCTGGATATTGTCAAAGATGATCATCTGGTCGGGAATGATAAAATGGGCATAGGGGGTATTTTCCGGCAGGGATACCGGGATATTTTCAAAAAATGCGACCATCTCATAGGTCACATACCCGGTCAACCCAGTCCAGAACCGGGGAAGTTCCTGTATTTCTGCAGGATCGTATGCCTGGATAATCTGTCTGATTATCGCAAGGGGATCGTTGTTATGGCCAATTGTTGTGCTTCGGGCGCAGGCGGTATTTTTACCGGTGTTAAGTTCCACATGATCGGAAAACACCCGCAGGCTGCCGTGGGCACGTACCCCCAGAAAACTGTATCTGGCCCAGCGCTCCCCGCCCTCAACACTTTCCAGCAGAAAACATGCCGTGTCCCTGGCATGAAATTTCTGCAGAAGCGATACCGGGGTGTGGGTATCTGCCAGGATCCGGGTACACACCGGTACCACATTGTGGGTTCCGGCCAGGTGTGAGAACCTTTCTCTGTCCGGAAATCGGGAGATGATCATGGCAGCCTCCCCGGGGCAAAGCCATGCCCGGGTACCGGTGTAAGGAACAGGGTAATTATATGGGACCGGCTCACATGGTGGGATATCTGTTTACAGGCCTTTGCAATATGTGTCATACAGGTTTGTTTCATGGTCTTTTTGCAGTCCGGGTTTTGCTGTGGTTACAGGTTGACGCGCAAATTAAACGATTTGCCGGAGGTTGTCAAGACAAATGTTTCTATAAACAGAAACATTTGTCTTGACACACACGGACCAGCCCCTGTGCCGGGAAATTATCCGTATGAACGATAAAAGGCAGTATTATCCTAACGCAGGAAATCCGCAACCCAGATGCTCCTCCTCATTTTCATGTCTGTTTAACAGAAACTGAGGCATACTGCTCTAAACCAGACCGCCGAGGGCTACGGTGACAGCCTCGCCGTTGACGCCGCTGGATTCTTCAGAAGCCAGGAAGGCGATCACCTCAGCCACCTCCCCGGGTGTTACCACCCGGCCCGCCGGATAAAGGGCCGCCCTTTTTTCCCATACGGCTTGCAGGGTGATACCCTGCTGCGCGGCTTCTGCCGCAGCCGAAGCGTCAGCCATTGGGGTTCGCACCCATCCGGGCAGCACCGCATTGGATGTCACGCCATGGGATCCGGCATCCCGGGCAATCGATCGCATCAGGCCCAGCAGACCGTGTTTGGAGCTGGTATAGGCACTGCCGGCATATTCCGCCTTTTGTCCGGCCGTGGAGCTGGTGAACACAAGCCTGCCATATCCCTGTGCAATCATGTCCCTGACAACGATCCGTGACAAAAAAAACGGGCCGTCCAGGTTGATGCGCATGGTCTCCCGCCAGATATCCGGTGCCTGTTTCCAGATCACCTGCTCATGGGCTGAGCCGATACCGTGATTGCACACCAGAATCGATACCGGACCCAGACGGTCATGGGTTTGCTTGACCGCAAGGGCACACCCGTCAGAGGTGCCCAGGTCTGCTGCAACATAGTCCACTCCCAGGGACTTCAGCTCATTTTCACTGCGTGCAACCGCCATGATCCGTGCACCGCGGGATGCCAGCAGTTCAGCCGTCACCCGGCCGATGCCGCGCCCTGCACCCGTTACCAATGTCACCCGTCCTTTTACTCCCGCCATACTGCACCTCCATCTCCAGGCCTTGTGGCCTTATGTGTTTTTCCGAAAGAAGGCTTCGTGATAAAATTTAGTATACATCATTTTCCGGGACCTGGTTTTTTTCAGTGGATGCGGCATCTATATCAAAGATTTTTTTGCCCTGCACATAGTCTTTGGTGGCATATTGGGAAATTCTCTGAATTTTTGACGACAGTTCAATTATCCGCTGGGTGTGTTTTTTGACAAGCTGGGTCAACTCTTGTCGCCGGGATGGGTCCAGGTCTGTATCCCCCAGTTTTTCAATCCCGATAGACACAACCTGCAGCGGGTTGTTCAGTTCGTGGCTTACAGCGCCCGCCATTTCAAGAATGGCCCGCAACTTTTCCTTGTCCCGCTGCTCTTCTGCCATCTGCTTTTGCTGGGTGATGTCCATGAAATATCCCAGGACTGCCCGGGTCCCCTCGTGTTTCACAGCGGTGACGGTTTCCATCACCCATTTCACCCGGCCTGTGCGGTCAACCACACGGAACTCATAAGGGGTAGCCCGCTGCCCGGTGAGCATCTGTTTTGCGCTGTCCCGGACATGGGCCCTGTAATCTGCATGTACCAGGTCCAGAGACGGCATGCCGGTCAGCGCCTCTCTTGTATAGCCGGTAATCCGGCAGAATTCTGGATTCACATACCTGAAACACCCCTGCTGCACGATATAGCTGCCGATGAGGGCACTGTTGCGGCTGTGTTCGAGTTCCTCTTGTGCCTGTTTTTTTTGCGTATTGTCCCGGATGAATCCTTCTATGGCCACCGCCCGGTTCCGGCTGTCCCGGACAACGGACCACCGGTCATGCATCCACCGGGTGGAACCGTCAGAACCGATGTACCGGTATTCGACATCACCCTGGGTTTCACCGGCTGCCAGGGTGTTCTTTCTGGCTGCCCTGAGTTTGTCGATGTCTTTGGGGTGAATATGCTGGGCAACACTGGTGGAGGACAATATGGTCTGTCCCGCCTGCCTGCCCCCGTAAAGAGAAAGGAACCGCTTGTTGAAAAAGGGGAAGGTCCCGGATTCGATATCAAACAGGTAGATGGCATCCTGGGAAAGATCGGCCATCTGCTGAAAACTTTCCGATAATGTCCGGATGATATCCTGGTCCCTGTTTTCGGTCCGTGAAACGGCAGCCCGTTCCAGTTCACGGATTCTGGCTTCCAGTTCTTTGTAAGTCGGTTTTCTGCTCATGTTGTAACCCAATTTTAGAATCACCGTTCCCAGCAGTTACCACAGGGTAGTGACAGCTTTTATGGTTTCAGGTCTTCTCATTGATATCAATGTATCTTCTTTGGAGCAACCTTTGAATTATTTCCTCAAAGAAGATGAAAAAAAGGGTCCTTGACTTTTCATATGGTTTGAGATGCTCTGGCTGGGGGGTCGGAGAAAGCCAGAATATTTTGTCACACTGGTTAAACAGTTCCGTGTTGTATTCTTCTGCTATGATCACCACCCTGCCGCCTTTTTGTTTTGCCGCAGTATAGATTTCCTGAAAAGAGAGAAAACGTCCTGTCTCCGTAATAATCAACAGGAGCGTTGATTCGTCCACCATATTGTTCAGGGTGATTTCATCTGAGACAGCCATGAAGGTTTTGTCCGAGCAGTTGCGGAATCTATATTCAAAATACCTGGCACAGAGAAGTGAAGGGCCATATCCGAACAGGGCAATTTTGTCATGGCTGTCAATCAGGGATAACAATTCATCTGTCATGGCTGTATCAAAGGTTTCGATGAACGATCTGATGCGGTTTAATTCATTTGACCCATCAATTATTTTGATATCTTTTCCATATAAAAAGTCAAGATACTGCTTGTAGTTGCTGAATCCAAGTTTTTTGACAAACTTGGATATTTTTGACACCGAGCACTGGCAGGCTGCAGCTGCCTGATTGATACGTATGGTCGGCATTGTTTTGCTGTGGTGGATCATCTTTTCGTGTATCTGTTTTTCCAGCGGGTTAAGCACGTCAAAATCTATGGAGATCATAATCTTCCTAAAGCCTGCTGTTATTAAACGGTGATTAACTCTACCACGCTTTCCAGAAAGGTGTAAAGAGAAGAAATAGTACAAGAATGCTGTATTTATTGCATTTCAGGATTTTTTATGAAAAACATTGTAGTGGAAAATTTTCCATAAAATTTGAATTTTCTGTAAACCAATGGAAATATTTCCTTTTTTTATTGACAGCCGAACCTGGTGTCTTTAGTATTTAATGAGCCGGCAGAAAAGTGGGATCACATGATTCTTCTATACACCATGTAACGCAGGAGGACCAAAATTGGACAAAAACGACATTATTGAAAACCTGGGTAAAATACTGACCCCGTCCCAGGTCAATACGGACAGCGAAGATCTCTATGATGCATCAGCAGACCGGTATAAGAAGTACGCGAAAGTCCGGCGGGTCCTGGATGTTCCCGTGCCTGCAGCGATCGTATACCCCACATCTGCTGACGAGGTCAGCCATATACTGGCGTTCTGCAATGAATACGGGCTGAATCTCATTCCCCGGGCGGGAAAAACCGCAACAGAAGGGGGATTGGAAAACTGGAAGGACAATACCATTGTTGTGGATGCGCGGCACCTGGACAAAATTCTGCATATCGATCTCTATAACATGCAGGCCACTGTCCAGGCGGGCGTTCCTCTCCAGGAACTGGAAGATGCATTGCGAAAAAAAGGATTCACCACCGGTCACTCCCCCCAGTCAAAACCGGTGGCAAAATTCGGGGGGCTTGTGGCCACACGGAGCATCGGTCAGTTCTCAACGCTCTATGGTGGCATCGAGGACATGGTCGTTGGTTTGGAATGTGTATTTCCGGATGGGCATATTTCCCGGATAAAGAATGTTGCCAGAAGATCCGGCGGTCCTGATATCAGACATATTGTCATTGGAAATGAAGGATCTCTGTGCTACATCACCGAAGTGACGGTTAAAATCTTCCGGTACTATCCTGAAAACAACCGGTTTTACGGCTATCTTGTCAAAGACATGGAGACAGGCATCAAAGCGCTGCGCGAGGTAATGGTAAACGGGTTTCGTCCTTCTGTGGCACGGGCCTATTCCGAAGAGGATGCTGCCCAGCACTTTTACCATTTCCATAAAAACAGATGTGTGCTTCTGTTTATGGCCGAAGGCCCTGAAGGCATTGTCCAGGCCACCTGCCAGGCCATTGAAGCGGCTGCAGAAAAATTTCAAGACGGCATTATCGAACAGGTGGAAGACGGGCTGATTGCGGACTGGTTCAACAATCTCAACTGGTCCCAGAAAGACATTGATGATGAATTTGAGGAAATGAAGGAAAAAGATTCCCACGCCGGGTATACTACAGAAATATCAGCCGACTGGGAAACCATCCCCAAAATCTACAATAACGTTATTGACAGGATACGGCAGGAATATCCCCGTGCCCATGATCTCACCATGCTGGGCGGTCACTCTTCCCACAGCTATATCAATGGCACCAACATGTACTTTGTGTACAACTACCGTATTCTGTGTGCACCTGAGGATGAAATGCGGGTGTATCACCATCCTTTGCAGAGAATCATAGTTGAAGAGACCCTTAAGCTCGGCGGCTCCATGTGTCATCACCACGGGATCGGAAAATTCAGAAATGAATGGACCATGGAGGAACACGGCACTGCCTACTATATGCTTGAAAAACTCAAACAGGCTTTTGATCCAAAGGGAATCATGAATTTCGGCACCATCTATCCCCGGGAAGAGGGAGCGAAATACCAGAAATAAACGGACGGTACCAAATCGGTATGAAAATTATCTGTGTTGTCAAATTTGTTCCTGATGTGGACAGCCTTGTCTGTGACGTTGAAAACAACACCTTGACCGGCAACGCTGCCAGGATGATGCTGAATCCGGACGATGTCTGTGCGCTGGCCTTTGCCCTTGGGGTGAAGGCCGGCGATCCGGACTGCTTTGTTGAGGTTGTCAGCATGGGACCTCCGTCTGTCCGCCCCCACATGGAAGACCTGCTGCGGCTTGCCGTGGACAGGGGCACCCTGATTTCAGATCCGGTTTTTGAAGGCAGCGACACCCTGGTTACCAGTGCGGTGCTGGCAAGGTATATCGCCACCCGTCCTTTTGACTGCCTGTTGACAGGAAGCCATTCACTGGACGGCGGTACCGCCCATGTGCCGGTGCAGCT
>JAZBPL010000199.1:0-23625 GCA_036351635.1 Desulfotignum sp. | reverse complement strand
CAAATCCCGTTTCCCGCTCCAGACACGGCGGCTTGGCCAAGGGGTAAGGCAACGGCCTGCAAAGCCGTTATTCTCCGGTTCGAATCCGGAAGCCGCCTCCATAATAAAATCAAGGGCCTGGGAGAAATTCCAGGCCTTTTTTTTATGCCGGGAAAATCAATTTTCCCACTGTACCCCCCCCACATCCCTAAAATTTCCCGGGATTGTTCCCGGATTTTCCAGGGGAGGTTCCATAAGATATTCGTGCTTTTGATGCGCCCCAGATGCCGTTTTTCAAATTCCAGCTTGATTTTCTTGGGGTAAAATACCATAATTTGGTTGCTTTTTTAATTTCTATGTGGAAACCAGTGCCTTAACCTGATTAACCATAAGGAGACAAAGATGAAAATTCTGGTGGGATACAAGGGGGTCAATGTGGGGCAGGATCTGTTGAAAATTGCAGATTTCCATGCCAGGGCATTTGATGCCCAGGTCCTGGTGGCAACTTCCATGAAGGGCGGGGCAAATCTTGACCAGTCGGAAGTGCATGCAGCGGAAGAGAATCTCAAACACACCAGACAGTTTTTTGAAGAAAAAAAGATTGCCTGTGAAACCCATCTGCTGGTCCGGGGAATGGAACCGGGTGAGGATATTGTCAATTTTGCCCGGGAACAGGGGGTGGATGAAATTATCATCGGGGTCAAAAGCCGTTCCAAAGTGGGAAAACTCATATTCGGGTCCACGGCCCAGGCGGTTATTCTCCAGGCCCACTGCCCTGTGGTGACCGTTAAGTAATGCAGATAATAAAACAGTTCAAAGCACTTTCCGATCCAACCCGGCTGCGGCTGCTTCATATTCTCAATGAAGTGGAATTGAGCGTAAACGAAATTGTTTCCATAGTGGACATGATCCAGTCGGGTGTGTCCCGGCATTTGAAAATTCTGCTGGAATCCGGGCTGCTGATGTCTCGAAAAGAGGGCAGCTTCATGTATTATTGTGCATCAAGACACCCGGAAACCCGTGCGTTGATTACACTTGCCTGCGCCAGAATCCAGGATGACCCGCTCTTTCGGCTGGACCTTGAAAAAGCCAGACAGATCATCAACATCAGAAAAAACCGCACCAAACGGTTTTTCAGTACAGTGGCACCCCAGTGGGAAGGCCTGAAAAAAGAGGTGCTGGGAAATTTCAACCTCAATGCCCTGCTCAAAGAGCGTATCCAGGACCGCGGCAGCATTGCAGATCTGGGATGCGGCACAGGCGAGCTTCTGGGCCAGCTGGTCCAGGATAACAGCCGGGTGCTCATCGGTGTGGATGCATCCCCGGAAATGCTGGAGCAGGCCAGGATCAAGCTGCCTGATGCCGGGTCCATAGAGTTGCGCTTGGGGGAAGTGGAATACCTGCCCATGAAGGACCAGGAGGTGGACACGGTTGTCATGAGCATGGTATTGTACCACATTTTTCAACCGGAAAAAGCCATCCTTGAAGTGTTCCGGGTGCTCAGGCCCGGGGGGGTGTTTCTGCTGGCGGATTTTAATCACCATGACCAGGAAGATATCAAAAATATTATCGGCGGCACCTGGCTGGGATTTGATAAAAAACAGGTGGAAGAATGGCTGGTGCAAAGTGGATTCTGTCTCGCATCCATGGATGCGTATGCTGTGGAGCGGGGATTGTCCATACATCTGTTCACCGCCCGAAAATAACAAAGGAGATTTCATGATTGTTCCGGTAATTCTGGCAGGCGGGTCAGGCACAAGATTGTGGCCGCTGTCCAGGCAATTGTATCCAAAACAGCTCATCAACATCTACAACCAGCATACCATGCTCCAGAACACGGTGCTCCGCCTGGCGGAAATCCGGCATACAGACCTGCCTGTGATTGTGTGCAATGAAGCCCACAGGTTTATGACCGCAGAGCAGATGCGGCAGATTGCGGTCAATCCCCAGGCCATCATCCTGGAACCGGCTGCCAGAAACACGGCACCTGCCATTGCCCTGGCTGCCGTCAAGCTGCTGGCCATGGACCAGGACCCGGTATTGCTGGTGCTGCCTGCAGACCACCGCATCGAAAATACGGATGCCTTTCACGCGGCTGTATTACAGGGGGAAACCCTGGCAGAAAAAGGATATCTGCTTACCTTTGGTATTGTTCCCACTGCCCCTGAAACCGGGTATGGATATATCCAGAAAGGATCTGTGCTGGAAGACAATGCCTGTGAGATCAAACGCTTTGTTGAAAAACCGGATCTGCAGACAGCCCGCACCTATCTGACAGAAGGAGACTACTGCTGGAATTCGGGCATGTTCATGTTCCGGGCCGCATCCATTTTACAGGAGCTTGAAACCCTGGCCCCGGACATGGTTGCCGTATGCCGCAAAGCGGTTGCCGCCGGAAACCAGGACCTGGATTTTTTCCGGGTGGATAAAACCATATTTGAACAGGTTGCCGCTGATTCCATTGATTATGCAGTCATGGAAAAAACCCGGAAAGGGGTGATGGTTTCTCTGGATGCCGGGTGGAATGACCTGGGCTCTTTTGATGCGTTGTACCAGACCGAAGCCAAGGACCAGGATGCCAATGTTCTTGCGGGTGATGTGTTGACCCATGAAGTCACAGATTCCTATATCAATGCCCAGAGCCGTCTGGTGGCAGCTGTGGGCCTGGATGCATTTGTGGTGGTGGAAACAAAGGATGCTGTCCTGGTGTCCCCGAGAGACCGGGTCCAGGATGTCAAGCAGATCGTAAAACAGCTCAAGGCCTTGAAACGCCCGGAATCCAGTACCCATGCCAAAGTGTACCGGCCCTGGGGGGACTATGAAACCATTGACATGTCCCAGCGGTACCAGGTAAAACGGATCACGGTAAAACCGGGAGCCAAACTGTCGTTGCAGAAACATTTCCACAGGGCTGAGCACTGGACCGTGGTGTCCGGCAGCGCCATTGTCACCCAGGGGGACAAAGAGTTTCTGCTCAAGGAGGATGAATCCACCTATATCCCTTTGGGAACCACCCACCGCCTGGAAAATCCCGGCAAGATACCCCTGGAGCTTATCGAGGTCCAGTCCGGGCCATACCTGGGAGAAGACGACATTGTCCGGTTTGATGATGTTTATGGCAGAAAAAAAGGCCAGTGATGTTTTTTATTGCAAATCCAGGCAAAATATTTAAAACTACTCCTTTAACAGGCACATGTGCAAAGAAAAAAAATGACAAGATCAAATTTGGAGCAGGTCAATGGCTGATATGATTCCTGAAACCATGAAAGGCAAATTTCTTCTGGCAATGCCGGGGCTTCCGGATCCCAATTTTGCCCAGACCTTGACCGGCATGTGTGAACACAATGAATCCGGGGCCCTGGGGTTTATTGTCAACAAAATTCACCCGCTGCTCACCGGACGGGAACTTTTTGAAGACCTGAACATCACCTGTGATGAGAGCGTGGATACGCTGGATATTTATCTGGGGGGACCGGTGCAGCCCTCAGGTGTATTTGTGCTGCATGGCCCCCCGTTTAACTGGAATGAAACCCTTAACGTTACCGACTGGCTTGCCCTGAGCAATTCCCGGGATATTCTGGAGGCCATTGCCGTCCAGAAAGGCCCGGATGATTTCATGATCATGCTGGGATGTGCCGGATGGGGACCCATGCAGCTGGACAATGAACTCCATGACAATGCATGGCTCACCTGCCCCATGACCAGGGACATCATGTTTTCCACCCCGTGCGATCTCCGGTATGAAAAAGCCATGATGTTGATCTCCTGACATTTTGCGCGCCAAGACCATGGCCCCTCAAACTTCTCTATACCAGACCATTGATACCATTGCAGCCGACACCCTGGCGGTGATCCAGATGATGGAAGATATTCCCCTGATGTCTGGAAGCGCCCTTGAAAATTACAAGAAAAACTGCGCCAGGATGCCGGAACAGATCCGTTCCAATCTGATTAAAATAGCGGTGGTGGGGGTGATCAAATCCGGGAAAAGTACCCTGATCAATGCCATGATCGGAAAAGAACTGGTAAAAAGAGGGGCCGGTGTTGTTACATCCATTACCACCCGCATCAGAAAAGGCGGTAAAAATCGTGCCAGGGTTTTTCTCAAGTCCTGGGATGATATCAACCGCACCCTGAGAAGCACCCTGGAAATGTTTCCAGAAGATGAAAATGACAGCTGGAAAACAACAGATGTTGCTGAATTCGACCTGAGAAGGCAAAAGGACCGGGCATTTTTACAACAGGTGTATGAAAACATGGTGCAGGATTTTCCCGTCACCGACCATGGGATACGTCCGGAAACGGTGGTTATCCGCAATGCCCTGGAAGGATATGAAACCTGCAGAGACATTGTGGGACCTGACCGGGGATGTATGGTGTTTGAAGCAAAACAGTTTGACAACCATAAAACCTTTACCGGTGATCCAGCCAATGCCTTTTATGTCAGGGATGTCTGTCTGGAATTGTACGGAAAAACGCTGGAACCCCACATGGAAATCGCCGACTGTCAGGGTGCGGATTCCACAGATCCGGCCCAGCTGACACAGATTTTGAACTATGTCCAGGAATCCAGCCTCATCCTGTATTGTATCAGTTCCAGGAGTGGACTGCGGCAGGCAGATATGCACTTTCTGGAACTGATCCGGAAACTGGGACTGGCGGACAAAATTATTTTTATCAACAATTGTGATCTGTCCGAGCATGAAACCCTGGAGGATCTGCTTGCCATCGAGAACCGGACCCGTCAGGACCTTGGGTTGGTGGTGCAGGCACCTGAGATATACTCTTTTTCTGCCTTGCTGGCCCTGTTCTCTACCATGGAAAAACGCCTGAGCCGGCGGAACAGAAAAAGACTGGACCTGTGGCAGGAAGATACGGCCATGGCCGGATACTGCAAAAATTCTGCGGAACAATTTTTTGCGCGGTTTACTGCCATATGCCGGGACCATCACCGCACCCTGCTGGTTGCCGGCCACCTGGAGCGGCTGATTTTCATGGTTGATGCCATGGAAAAAAAAGCGCGCCTGTTCACACAAATGATGGCATCAGACAGGGACGGCAGCAAAAATGCAAAAATCCGGCTTGAACAGGTGCGGAACAATGTTACCAGGCTCAGATCCATTGTGGAACACGCCATCCCGGGTGCGGTGTCCGGACTGTCCAGGGAGATTGCAGCTGATCTGGACAAATCCTTTGCACAGGATGCCGTCCATATCCGCAAAAAAATCCGGGAGTTTATCCGCCACACCCCCCTTGATACAGAATCCTACAGACACCGGATAAAAACCCTTGGCATCAAAAAAATTCTCTATCTGATGTTTCAGGATTTCAAAAGGGAAATGGACCTGTTTGTCATCGAACAGGTGCTGCCGGATATCAAGGCCATTGTGGCTGAAAATGAAGCGCGGGTGGAAACCTATTTTCAATCGCTGCTCGATTCCTATCAGGTTGATATCTTACAGCTGACCCCTGCAATGGTATTGGATGGGGATACGGCTGATGCGCAGACAGTGCCGGAATACGGGGATACTGCCATGCGCGTGGATGTTCAGGCCATAAAGAAAATACTGGGACTGGCACTGCCCCGGGCCGTTTTTTCCCCTGATTATACCAGCCGGATGCAGACTGGTGCGTTTGCCGGAATGGGTGTACATACCTTTGTGCGGCTGTTGTCTGTTATAAAGAACAAAACCAGGGCCTTTTCATTTGCCCCCGGGTTTGATGCCGCGGCCGCCCGGATAAAAAAACACAGCCTGGCAGCGGCAGACCTTCAGATAGATCAGTTTCACAACCGATTGAAAAACAGCTATTTTGTGCCGCTGATCCAGGCTGCTGCCCGGGATTTTTCAGAAAAGATCCAGGACAGGTTTTCCCTGTATGCCTCTTTGGACGCAGATATGGAACAGGTGTTTGACCTGCGGCAGACCCAAAAACAAGAACAGCAGGAAAAAATTACCACCATTTTATCCCGGCTGCAGCAGATTCGTATGGAAATTGACCAGATTTCATGATAAGGTTTTCACACATATCATAACGGACAGGACACAGTTTTTACCAATCCCCATTTTTTTTCAGACCCTTTTTTTGGATAATGACATGAAACAGTTTGGCCCCTCCTGTATAGGTTCTGGTAATATGGATGAAAACCATATTATTCTGATGCGGCTTCAGTTGTTAATGGTGATGATAAAGGCCAGGCTCAGGGGATATCCCACAGGGGAAATCAGAAAAAACGCGGTGCTTGAAAACGCGGCAGCCCTGCATAAAATGGCAGAGAACACAGATCTGTCCGGCCTTGGGCTGCATGGTTCTTCCCACCTGTTCAGACAGCGTGTCAAGCTTTTGTGTGTCATGGCTGTTGCCATCATATCTGAGGACTGTCCTTTAGGGATTCACCGCAGGGAGGCGGTTCTGGAAAATATTGACAACCTGATGGAAAGTGCATTTGCAACCAAAAAACTGGTGCTGTTCCATGATGTCCTGAATGCGGCCTGAGCCGGACTGTTTTACGGAGGCAACCCATGATTCAAGACGTAAAAATTGTGGTTGTTGAAAATGATGCAGCACTTTTGCACCTGATGGTAACGGCCCTGCGTTATTGTGTAAACCGGGAAGTAAAGGGCTTTGGTGACAGTACACAGATCAGACAGTATTTCAACGGGGGCGGCAGGGCTGATATCCTTATCTTGAATGTGGATATGCCCGCAATGAACGGGTTTGATCTCATGACCCGTGTCAAACAACAGCACCCACACCTGACATGCATTGTCATGTCCGGCATAAAAGCCCACGCCAAAACAGCCGGAGATCAGGGGGCGGACGGATTTCTGGGCAAGCCGTTTGAAATCAACGACCTGTTCGATATTGTCCAGCACTATGTGGTGGAAGCACGCTGAGAGGTGAAAGCGTTCTGAATCACGGTCTTCGTGTTGGTGCCCGATTTATTTCCGTCTGATAATGGGCACCACCTTTTCCGGCAGCCGGGAAGGGGTAAACGGCAGGTGATTGAAAAGTTTGCTTTCCAGGGCCGTGGTCATTTCCCACATCACGGCGATCCGTTTCTGAAAGGCTTTGTTTTTCCCATACCTGATCTGAATATATTCCAGCCGTTTGGACAGGGGCACCACCTCGTCGTGGAGTACCCGTTTGTCAGCATAGTTTACAATCTCCTGTTCTGACACCGGGGCTGTTTTTTTGCAGCAGTCAAGGATGACATGCTGCCGGATGATATTTCCAACCTCAGGATACCCCAGGTTCTCCAGCAGTTCTCCACCGGTTTCAGAATGGATTTCACCGGTTTGAAAGCTTCGGGTTTTGGTAATGTCATGGAGCAGGGCTGCAGCGGCGGTCAGTTCCACATTGAGGGAAGGGGTGTTTTTTTTCAGGTGCCTGCACAGACAAAGGGCGATATTGCCGACCAGGACGGAATGGTCCACAATGTGGTCCATCATGCCCATGGTGCGGATAAGTGCAAAACATTGCTTTTGGGAGGGTATTTTCATAAAATGCTGTTGCAGTTATACCCTTTATTGATATGATAGAAAAGATATTTTTACACGACAGGATCCCGGCATGATAGACAAAATAATATCCGGCGGTCAGACAGGTGCGGATCAGGCAGCCCTGGATGTGGCTGTGAAATTCAATATTCCCCACGGCGGGTGGATCCCCAGGGGACGAAAAACCGAAGCTGGTCCGCTGCCCCTGCGGTACCGGTTGACCCAGATGCCCACAACCGATTACCGGGACCGGACCCGGAAAAATGTTATGGCATCCCAGGGTACTGTTATCTTTTACCGCAGGCGCCTTGCCGGGGGATCACACCTGACAATGGAACTGGCAGCAGCCTGTGAAAAACCTTATTGTGCCCTGGATCTTCTGGTCAATGATCCCTTTGAAGCCGCCGTCATGCTCCAGTCATTTGTGGGGGAACATGCCATCAGCATCCTGAATGTGGCAGGTCCCCGGGCCAGCCATGATCCGGGAATGTATGCAGATGTGAAACTCATTCTGGAAACCCTGTTGTACCTTGTGTTTCTGGAACAGGAAAATGAGTGCCCCATCCCATTTGCCTGCTGTTCAAAACCGGTATTCCCGGATTCCCTTGATGCGGCTGTACAGATGCTGGTGCAGGATCTGTCGTTGAAGGAAAAAGCAGATATTGCCCGGCTGGATGATACCAAGATTATGGATATCTATTTTTCCTGGCTGGATTTTCTGCGGTTTTTTCTGGGACTGGATGCGGGAAACAAACCGCTTGCGGCAGATTGCAAAAAGCGTGCGGAAACCGCGTATTTTACCATTGAGGATGCGGTCATGGAAACCATCAAGGCCTTGAAATATCATTGTGACCAGACCTACCAGCTGCGGGTTGTGAGATGATACCCATCAGGGACAATCAGGTATCTGACTGTGTGCCTGTTGTCACCTATGCCCTGATCAGCATGAATATGGTGGCATGGGTCGTCCAGCTCCAGGTGGGTCTGCACAATGAAGGATTTTTCTACCATTTCGGCCTGGTGCCGGCTAAATACACGGTGTGGGAGGTGTCCCGGCATTTTGGTGTGTTCAACCATCTGTTATCCCTGTTTTCCTACATGTTTCTTCACGGCGGTTTCTGGCACCTGCTGGGAAATATGTGGTCCTTGTACATTTTCGGGGATAATGTTGAATCCCATTTCGGGTCGGTCCGGTTTTTCGGGTTCTATATTCTGTGCGGGCTGATATCCGGTGCGTGCCATTTCATGTTCAATCCGTTTTCCATGGTCCCCACCATTGGTGCCAGCGGGGCCATCGCCGGGGTCATGGGGGCATATTTTTTATTGTATCCCCGGTCCAGAATTCTGACCCTGATACCCATTATCATCATTCCCTGGTTTATAGAGATTCCCGCCTTTATTTTTCTGGGATTCTGGTTTCTGATGCAGTTTTTAAATGCTGCCGGCCAGGGAGCAGGGGCCGGCATTGCCTGGTGGGCCCATATCGGGGGATTCATTGCCGGTCTGGTCCTTGTCAAGATAAACCAGGGCCTGCCCAGAACCGGCACCCAGCAGAAGATTAACCAGTACACCAGAAAACAGCATACCCCTAAGCTGCAGACAATTCTGGCAGCCCCGGAACCCAATGACCGTGACCTGTCAGGAGATATTGAAATCTCATCCCTGGAAGCCCTTACCGGCACCCGGAAACTGGTGACCATCCCATGGGGATTTTACAAACCCCTTTACCGGGTATCCGTACCCCCTGGGGTGCGCCAGGGAACCCGTCTGAGACTGGCCGGCATGGGCAGGTCAGTACCGGGACAACCCAAAGGAGATATGTTCTTAACCGTGCATATTAAAAATGCGATATAAATCATTCGGCATACCTGTTCTTGTGATTATTTTGCTGCTGGCACTGGGCCTGTCGGTCCTGTGTGCAGGACTGCCTTTTTTTGCCCAGCAATTTATTGAAAAACGGTATCATCAGGTTCTCACGGAACATAACGCTGCATTTGCGGTTCAGCATGTGGGGCTTACCCGCACCCTTGTGTCTGACCTGCGTTTTGGCAATGATATTGCCGCCGACCTGGTACAATTAACATATGATCCACAGGGATTCGACCTGCCTGTTGCAAAAGCGCTTGTCATCTCCGGCCTCCGGATCACGGCGGCGTATCACGAAAACCGGCTTTCCATTGACGGGATTTCTGAACATGTTGCCGGCATGGCTGCAAAAAACAGCCCGGCAGGACAGACGCATGCCCGAAAAAAGGTGTCAGACTGGATGTCACTGCTGCCCGAGCGGTTTGTCTTTCAAAATGCCGCGATTGTTTTGATCCTGAAAAACCAACCGGTCAGAATTCCCTGGGACATGACGATTGTGCTGGACAAAGTACAAAAAACCGCCTTGTGCAGTGCAACTGTGTATCCGTTCGGGCAAACGGTTTCTCTGGCCACCCGGGTGGATTATGAAGGAAATATTCAGTCCTTTAAGCTGGAGGCCCTCTCCTTTGCCCTGAACCATCTGAACCGGTTTCTGCCGGAACACCTTGCCCCGATGCTGTCAGGTGCACCAGACCTGGTTGTTGAACAGGTCTCCCACAACAACTGGCAGGTTGCACTCTCAGGACTGTATCCGGAAAATACCCGCGGGTTCGGCATGGACCGCATCAATGCCAGAATTTTGAAAGACCGCAGCCAGGTCATTGTTCTGGGGGAATTCGGTCTGACCCACCCGCTGCTGTCTGATCTTGCATTTTCCAGCCGGACCCTGTTGGAAACAGCCCCTGCAGATGATGGAAATCTAAGGTTTGAAGTGACCTGTGAAAGCCAGCCCACAGACCGGGTGGTGCTGGCGGATGAAAATCTGTCCGCCCATATGGAACAGCCCCTGATTACCCTGTCTTTGCAGGGAAACAGCCAGACTGTTGAAGGCAGCATGGCTGTTCGGTCTGCACAGATCCTTGTCAGTAAAAAAAATCATCTGTTTTCCCTGGGGCAGGCATCCATACAGTCAGAAATTGTCGGGGATCTGACCGCAGGCAGACTGACCCTGGATCTGCAGTCACAACTGTCCAGCATTCATGGGGAAAATGACCTTTATGCAGTGGATTTCCGGCGCATGGACACTGCCGGCCGGGTTTTTTGGGACTTCGAAAAAAAGGGGCCGGAATCTGTTAAAGCAGACCTTGCCGCAGAACTGCTCCAGGGAAGTGTATCTGCACCCGCCATGGGGATCGCTGCCCGGGGCATATCTGTCAGCCTGCCTGTCACCTTTCCGGAGGCAAAAGGATCCGGGCATTTCGCAGTACAGGAGCTGGTCTATGGCGACCGCCTGCATCTTGATGCCGCAGGCAGTATCCACAGAACCGGCCCTGCAGCCGTCGATTTTGACGGTGTCGTGCATATGCCGGATGCTGCTGATCTGTCCATCGCCTTCACCGGAAATGCCGGCCTGGCACCAGACCCCCATGTAAAGGTTGATGCCGTGTCTGAAAGGTTTAATTTCTCTCCTTTCAGGTTTGAAAACCTGCTGCCGGCAGCTGCCTGGTCTGCTGACTATGATTTTGATGTGACAGCCAAAGGGTCTTTTCTCTGGAGCAAAAACCAGGCAACCACAGGGGCTGAACTGGTCATCCATGCGGGTACCCTGACCCTGCCGGACATGGATATGGCTGCAGCAGGTATAAAGGGGACCCTGTCCATAAAGGACCTTGTCAATCCGGCATCTTTCCCGGGCCAGGTGCTGATCATTGATGAGATCCGGGCCGGAGATTTTACATTCACCGATGCACATATCCGGTTCACCCTGGAAGAGGATCAGCACCTGCTGGTTGAAAATATCCGTGTCAAATGGTGCAGCGGTGTGGTGTCCACGGAATCGGTAAGGGTCCCTTCTTCTGACGGGTCTGTTTCTGTCACCGTGTATTGTGACCGGATCCAGCTGAATCAGCTGCTGGAACAGCTGGGCGGACTGCATTCCCGGGGAAAAGGCACCCTTAACGGCCGGATACCGGTCCGGTTCAAAGACGGGGATATCTCCTTTGACAACGGGTTTTTGTTTTCAACACCGGGGCAGGGGGGGCGTATCATCATAAACAATCCCAAAAAGCTTCTGGCAGGCATACCCGTGGATTCTCCCCGGTTTGTCCAGCTGGATCTGGCAGCAGAAGCGTTAAAGGATTTTGAATATACCTGGGCCAAGCTGACCTTTAACACGGATAAGGACACATTGGCGGTGAACATGGAGCTGGATGGAAAGCCCGGCCGCCTGCTGCCCTTTGTATACAAAAAAGATCTGGGATCGTTTGTCCGGGTGGATGCCAAAAGCCCTGGATCACATTTCCAGGGCATTAAGCTGGATGTGAATCTGTATCTTCCCTTCAACCAGGTGATGCAGTTTGGTAAAAAGATCCAGAAACTGATAAAATAAAAGGAGATATTATGTTCCTCAAACACTGTATTGTCCCGCTGGTGGTGGCTGTCATGGTGTCCGGCGGCTGCAGTTCCAGCCATGAAGTGGAAGTCAAGCCTGTGGAGATAAAACCCATCCACATCACCATTGATGTGAATGTGAAGGTGCAGAAAGCACTGGATGATTTTTTTGGAGAAATTGATGCACAGGAAGAAAAAATAATGGAAGAACTGGAGAAGGAAGATGAATAATAAAAAACATACGGCTGTAATAGTTCTGGTAATCATGGGCATGCTGGCGGCTGCCTGGCCTGCGGCTGCCCAGGGCATCAAGGAGCGGATGAAAGAAAGGCTTCCTGTGATTGCAGAACTCAAGAAACAAGGTGTTATAGGAGAAAACAACCGGGGATATCTGGGGTTTGTGGGCAGTCAGAAAAGCCATGAACAACTGGTGGCAGATGAAAACCAGGACCGGAAAACCATTTACGCCCATATTGCGTCCCAGCAGAACACACAGCTGGAAGTGGTGGAAAAAAACCGTGCCCTGCAGCTTGCAGAACGGGCAGCCCCGGGTACCTATATACAGAAACCGGACGGTACCTGGGTGAAAAAATAGAAAAACATCACCTGGTGGCGGGTTGCATCAATCCGCCATCAGGCTGGTCAGCTGCTTGTGGATGCAGTAGTAGATATCTTCGTCACTGCCGAATACATCCACCACATCCTTGTGGTTGATCAGTTTTTCCACCACAAAGGCGGTGAGATACAGGCTGGCAATATTGGGATTGGGAACCAGGGTGCGAAAAGGGGCCACTGCATAGTCAATATCAAAATCCTCTGATTTGATAAGATTGTCCAGGCACCGGACGATCTGGTTTTCAATGGAAGATTTGCTCACGGTTTCGATGAGGCCGTCTTCAATGAGTTTCATGGAAACCTTATTGGCAAAAAATTCGGTATTGTCCCGGATCGTGCTGATGGTTTTTATGCGTTCCCTTTCCTTTGATGATTCTATCTTGGAAAGCAGTTTTGCTTCTCTGTTTCCGGAGTAAAATATTTTGGCCATGGATATGTTTCCTTACCTTTATAAACTATAACGGTTTAATTTTCATGCTAATCAGCAATTATAGAATAAAAACAGGATAATTAGCAAGGGTAAATCTACGTGTCCTCAATAATCATCTGGGGGGTGCGGGCCTTGAATTTGCTGATTTTCAGCCGGAATGCCAGCTGGTCGTAATACGCCGGTGCCTGGTGGATATCCGGGGCATTGAAGTGAAAGGCTTCCACCACCGGGCCGGCAGCATTGTCTGCCTGCTGCAGCAGCATTTTGCGGTGGGAACTGCCTATAATATGAGAGGACACCACCTTCAGGCGGCGGGACAGGAAAACCGGTTCAGGATTGGCCATGCCAAAGGGACGCAGCCGGTCCAGTTCAAGGGCCAGGTCAAAGCTGACATCATCCAGGCTGATCCGGGCGTCGATGGTCAGGGTTTTGAGAAAATCGGTTTCTGAATAATGTTTTTCCAGATGGGTGTGCAGGCCGGACACCAGGTCCGGCAGCCGGTTTTTATCAAGGGTAAATCCGGTTGCCATGGCATGGCCCCCGAATTTTTCCAGCAGATGTGCATTTTCCGTCAGGGCCTGATAAATGTTGATATTGTTGATGCTCCTGCCGGAACCCATGGCCGTATCCCCGGTGCACGCCAGCAGCAGCACCGGGCACACATATTTTCTTGCCAGTCTGGATGCAGCAATACCCAGCACACTGGGGTTCCATTTTTTGTCCCAGAGCAGCAGCAAACGGTCCCTGAGCAGGGCAGGATCCTGCAGGATACGGTTTTCAATGTCGCTTACAATGTCCCGCTCAATGGTCTGGCGCCGGACATTCAGCTCATCCAGCAGAAATGCGGTTTCTCTTGCTTCTGCAGTTTCCCGGCAGGTGAGCAGGGAAACACAGATCCTGGCATGGGCAATCCTGCCTGCGGCATTTATTCTGGGAACAATTTTGAAGGATATGTCGTCGGAATCCAGCCGGTCCAAATCGATGCGGGCGGCCCCTGCAAGGGCCTGGATACCGGGCCTGGGATTTTTTCTTATCTGTTTTATGCCGCCCATGCACAATATCCTGTTTTCATGGACCAAGGGTACCATATCCCCAATGGTGCCGATGGCAAACAGGTCCAGAAACTGGATAAGTCCGGGTTCCGGGAACGCGTTCCAGATGCCTTTTTCCCGGAAAAATCTGCGCAGGGCCATGACCAGAAAAAAAACCACCCCCACCCCTGCCAGAAAAGAAAGGCCTGATGCACAGCCGGGCTGCTTGGGATCCACAACGGCCCACGCAGCAGGCAGCTGCCCCCCTGGTTCGTGGTGGTCCGTGACAATGACATCCATGTCCTCTTTAGCAGCAGCTGCCACAGCTTCCATGCTGCTGATGCCGCAGTCCACGGTAATGATCAGGTCAATGTGCCGGGCAGCGGCCATGTGGATATGGGATGGTGCAATCCCGTATCCTTCCTTGATGCGGTGGGGGATATACCAGGTCACATCAGCGTCCACCAGGGATAAAAATTCATGGAACAGGGTGGTGGCGGTGACACCGTCTGCATCAAAATCACCGAATATCAGGATTTTTTCTTTGTTGACAACCGCTGTATGGATACGTTCCACAGCCTTTTGCATGTCTTTCATGGAAAAAGGGTCGGTCAGGTTGTCGAAATTGGGATTGAGAAAAAAACGGGCCGCATCAACGGTGGTGATCCCCCGGTTCCAGATCAACCCGGCAGTGACCGGATGGCACCCCAGGCCCTGTGAGAGCAGACGGACCCCTGCAGGATCAGGTGTTGCATATGTCAGGTGTGTGTTCATATTGCCGCATTGGTGTTGTTTGAAACGGTTTTATAGTAATTGCATGCAATAAAGTCAATCCTGGTTTTCAGTACCTGGATATTTGCCATAAGCATGCCAGGTTTTTGGTATTGCTGTACTGCATTCTGTCCCGGACCCCGCCCCTGGTGGTATCCTGTGCCCGGCCCGAGATCTTGCGGGGCTGGTTACCGCAACTTTTTTTGTTAAGGATTTGATCACCTGTATCCGGTTCTTTCATCCCGGCATGTCTGCTGGCCCCTCCGGCTCTGACGGTCCGTTCACAGGACACCACCAGGGGCTCCCCATGGCTTTCACACTGCTATGGCAAATATCCGGTTCAGCAATTCGCAGTTGGGGATTGATATTTTTGTATATTGTGCTACAAATGATGGATTATGGCCATTGTGTTGACAATATCAGGGCAGAAAGGCGGTATCGGCAAAAGCGTCATTGCAGTCAATCTTGCCGCCTGCCTGGCTGTATATGAAAAAAAGATACTGCTCATCGACTGTGACCCCCAGGGATGCAGCACAACATGGGCTGGAGCTGGTGATGCCGGACACAGGCATGATATGGTGTCTGTGTTTACCGGGAAAGCACGGTTTTCAGATGCCATCGTAAAAACACCCCTTCCGGGCCTGGATATCCTGCCGGCTGGATTCGGTCTGTTTGAAACTGCCTTGAAACTGTCGGAAAGTACCCCCAACCAGACTATTCTGCGGCTGCTGATCCAGGAAGATGCCCCGTCCGGTTACGACTATATCATTGTTGATGCACCATCAAATTTCGGGTTTTTAAGTATCATGGCCCTGGCTGCGGCAGACTGGCTCATCATTCCTGTCTGCCCCGGTTCTCCGATAACTGCAGCATGTGACGGCCTTCTCAAACTGGTGCAGTATATTCGGAAAAACCACAAAATTCCGTTGAAGATAGGGGGATTTGTTTTTAACCAGTGGCAGGCAAGGGAAGATATCCTGCGTGTTTCAGCCATGGAAGATATGGCCCGTATAGCAGATCTGGCATATGATACCCACATTCCGTATGACACGGCAGTTGAAAAATCCATTGAAAACAAGCTGCCTGTGGTATTGTACGACATTAAAAGCCCTGCAGGTGCCGCTTTTTTACATTTTGCAAAAGAAATTGATTTGAAATTTACGTAAAGGGGTGTTCCATGAAAGTGACAGATCCGGAATTGATCCAGGAGAGTGAAAAAGAATTCATCGATACCATCAATGCCGAGCTTGACTGGGAGGCCATAGAAAAACTGCTGATGGAAAAACACAAATTTGCCCTGCAGGATGAGGTGGACTATAAAAACGGAGATCTGGTGGTGTTTGACAACCAGATCGCATACCGGTTTGATTTTGAGATCAAAGTGCCCCTGTCAGTGATTTTCAACCGCCAGGGGGAATGTCTGGACATGTCCACTTCTCATGGGGATGACAAAGATTTTTCGGAACCCGGTCCCGGAGAAATGGCGGATCTCAGGGAACGCAGCAGTGAAAAGGTGGGGCAGCTGGCTTCGAGCATCGCAGACATGATTACTGAGATCAACCAGGGAGATGAGACCCCATGACACAGCACCCCCCTGTTACCCCGGCGTATGTAAAACAGCAGCTGGATGAAATACTGGCCCGGGAGATCATCTCTTTTATCGATGTGGATGTGGATGCTGCCATGATGTCTTTTAACCTGGCCACCATAGCCTGTATCAGCCTGATTGTGGAACGGGAAAAGGAGATCAAGCAGTATGCGGATTTCCCACCGGAACGGTATCTGCAGGACAGCTTTTATTCAGAATTGACAGATATCGGCCTGACACATGATGATTACCTGGACGCTGCTGTAACGGCTTGTTTTAAAAAAGGATATATGCGTGAAGATGACAACGGGCAGCTGCATGCTGAAATGCCCGCATTCATGATGGCAGGACTTTTGGATTCCATGTTTCCGGGCATGCAGGGCATGAACCTTATCGCCTTTGTCCTCCAGATGAATGATGAAGTGAATACAGGCCGCAAAAGCCTGGACCTGGCCAAAAAAAGTTTTGCAGCATCCCTGAAATCCAGCGGGGTCTCTGTATCAGGAGATAATGCCACCAAGCGGGCATCTGCAATGAAATCCGGTAAAATAAAAGCGGTACAGGAAAACAAAGACATTTCCAGGAAACTGAAAAAAGAAAACCTGGACCGGCTGTCCAGACTGGTAAAGACCCGGCGCAAAACATCAGACGCTTACCAGCAGAAGATCCAGGTCACGGACGTGTTTGACAAGGGACCCACCCCGGAAGAGATTGCGGCCCGTAAGGAAGAGGTCCGTAAAGCGGAGGCGGCGGCAAAAAAAGCCGCTGACCTGGCACGGCAGCTGGCGGAAAAAGACGAAAAAATCAAAGAAGCACAGATGCTGGCACAAGAAGCGGCAGAACAGCGCAAGATTCTGGAGGAAAAAGAACAGCAGCTCCAGGATGCCAGACAAATGGCTGCAAAAGCGGAGGAACGGGCAGCGGAACTGGAGGCAAAGGAAGCTGCCATGGCAGAGCGTGAGGCCAGCCTCAAGGCCATGGAAGAACGCATCCGTGCAGAAGAGGAACAGATCCGAAAACGCAAAGAATCAGAGGCGGTCCCGGAATCGCAGCCCCCGGCCCCAGGTGAAAATATTTCTGAAGATGCGGAGGAGGATGATATTGCTGCAAAGATTGCCGCATTTGAAAGCGATCTGGCAATGTCCTGCCCTGTGTGCGGGTCAGGGAAAATTGTTTCCAGTACAACGGAAAAAGGCAAAGCGTATTTTTCCTGTTCCAGCAGAGACTGCCGGTTTGTGAGCTGGGACAAACCCTATCATTTTATCTGCCCCTTGTGTAAAAATCCGTTTTTAACGGAAACAACCACCCCGGAAGGGGAAAAAGGGCTCAAATGCCCCAGGGCATCGTGTGCCTATTCCCAGCCGAATCTGAATGATCCAAAACTGAATACGGCTGCATCCGGTGACACAGCAGCAGAACCCAGAAAAAAAAGAAAGGTTGTCAGAAGAAAAAAGAGGCGGTAATGAACATAACATTCACGGATCAACGGCTGGAACATATTTTTGCCAAAGCCAGACAGGGATCCCGTCTTTCCAGGGAAGACGGGATCTGTATTTATGAAACATCCGATCTTATGGGGGTGGGACAGATTGCCAACCATGCCAGATCCCAAAGACACGGCAAAAAAGCCTATTATGTCTATAACCAGCACATAAATTATACCAACATCTGCAAAAACCGGTGCCGGTTCTGTGCCTATGCCAGAAATGAAAATGATGCCGATGCCTATGCCTGGTCCATGGCAGACATTGCACAGCGCCTGATGGAACGTATTGATGAGCCGGTGGATGAACTGCACATCGTGGGCGGTCTCAATGAAACCCTGGGGTTTGATTATTACATTGATCTGCTGAAAACCGTGAAGCGCATAAGGCCCACTGCCGCCATCAAGGCATTCACCTGTGTGGAAATCGATTATCTGTCCCGTCTGTCAGGACTGGGCGTTGAACAAACTATTTCCCGGCTCAAGGATGCCGGCCTTGACATGATGCCCGGCGGCGGGGCAGAGGTGCTCAATACACGGATCCATGATGCCCTGTTTCCCAGGAAAATCGACCATACCCGGTGGAAGCAGATTGTAAAAGCAGTGCATGCAGCCGGGATAAAGACCAATGCCACCATGCTCTACGGCCATATTGAAACCATTGCAGAGCGGGTGGACCACCTGATAACACTCCGGGAGATCCAGGATGAAACCGCCGGGTTTTCCGCATTTATCCCCCTGGCCTTTCATTCACAGAACACAAAACTGTCCCATCTGCCCCCCACCACGGCAATGGATGATCTCAAGGCAGTGGCAGCGGCCCGCCTGATGCTGGACAATTTCGATCACATCAAGGCCTACTGGGTGATGATCGGTGAACCGCTCGCCCAGGTGGCCTTGGGTTTCGGGGCCGATGACCTGGACGGTACCATTATTGAAGAGCGTATCACCCACACCGCCGGGGCCAGATCCGCCAAGGGACTGACCCGGGACCAGATGGAAAATATGATCCGCAAAGCCGGTTTTGAACCGGTACAGCGGGACTCTTTTTACAATCCCAGAACCATGCAGCCGAACCCATGACACAATTATCTGATATTATAGAAAAAATACAGGAAAACCAGCGCATCGGCAAAGATGAGGCCCTTGTTCTGCTGAACAGCGCAGATCTGATGACGCTGGGGCATCTTGCCCATGAAAAACGCTTGTTTTACCACCCGGAAAAGGATGTTACCTATGTGAAGGACCGCAACATCAATTACACCAACATCTGCGTGTCCGGGTGCCGGTTCTGCGCCTTTTACAAGCATCCGGGCCAGGACGGCGGGTATGTGATATCACAAAAAGATCTGTACGATAAAATTGCAGAAACCATTGATCTGGGGGGCACCCAGATTCTGCTCCAGGGGGGCATGCACCCGGACCTTGACCTGGATTATTACCAGTCCATGCTGGCATTTATCAAGAACAATTTTGCTGTCCATGTCCATGGATTCTCCCCGCCGGAAATCGATTTTATCGCCCATAAATCCAACCTGTCCGTGGCACAGACCATCGCATATCTGCACCAGGCAGGACTGGATTCCATACCCGGGGGTGGTGCGGAAATTCTGTGCGATGAGATCCGCAGCAAAGTCTCCCCCAACAAATGCAGCACAGGTGCCTGGCTGGAGGTGATGCGCCAGGCCCATCTGGCAGGTATGCGCTCTTCTGCCACCATGATGTTCGGCCATGTGGAAACCGATGCCCATGTGGTGGAACACCTGGACAGGATCCGGCAGCTCCAGGATGAAACCAAGGGGTTCACCGCATTCATACCCTGGACATTTCAGCCTGCCAACACCCGGATACAGGTAGAGAAAAAAACTGCTGCAGAATATCTCAAGGTGCTGGCAGTCAGCCGCATTTTTCTGGACAATGTCGCCAATATCCAGGCATCCTGGGTGACCCAGGGGGATAAAATCGCCCAGACCGCCCTGTTTTTCGGGGCCAATGACATGGGGTCCACCATGATCGAGGAAAATGTGGTGGCATCGGCCGGGGTGGATTTCATGCTCCCGGTTGAAGAACTGCAGCGGCTGATAACCACTGCCGGTTTTACCCCCAGGCAGCGGGACTGCTATTACAACCTGTTGTGACACTGCTGAAACCCATGACGGCACAACACATTTATATTACAGAACCCTCACGGTCCAGGACATTCCGGGCCGGTTGGGTGATCAAGGACCCCTGGACCATTCTGGAGAATGCCGGGGTGGTGGTGGCAGGCGGGCAGATCAAAAAGATTGTGGCCCCTGCACCAAAGGATGCATCTGTTAAGGACTTAGGTCCCGGGGTTCTCATGGCACCCCTGGTGAATGCCCATCTGCACCTGGAACTGTCCGCCCTGAAAAACCGGCTGCCCCTGGGCAAAGGGTTTGCCCCCTGGGTGGCGGCCCTGCTCAGGGAACGGGATGCTGCCGGCACCCCGACCCTGACGGCTGCAGCACAAAAAGCTGCTGCATCCCTGCAGGATATGGGGGTGGGCCTGGTGGGGGAGATCTCCACTTTGGGCATCACCCGAAAAATGTTGCATACCTCGGGGCTGACCGGTGTCTGGTTCAAAGAATTTCTGGGGGATGAACAAGCATACCCGGGCCATGAAGAACAGGATCCATACCTCAAAAAACAATTTCCCCTCTCATTTTCAGCCGCAGGCCACGCCCCCCACACCACTGCACCACAGCTGCTGACTGCATTGAAAAAACGCACCCGGGCAGCCGGCCTTGTTTTCTCCCTCCATGCGGCAGAATCTGAGGTGGAAATGGATTTTATTGCCGGAAAAAGGGGCGGGTGGACCGATTTTCTGGCTTCCCGGGGCATCGATGCCGCTGCCTGGCCCGTGGGAAACAAAACCCCGGTGGCCTATCTGCACGATCTCGGGGTGCTGGACAATGCCACCTTAGGCGTGCACCTGCTTCATGTCACAGACAATGACCTGGATATCCTGGCAAAAACCGGGTGCAGCATCTGCCTGTGCCCCAGGAGCAACCAGAACCTGCATGGCCGGCTGCCTGATATTGCATCCCTTCTGGCCCGGAACCTTTCGCCTGCCCTGGGAACAGACAGCCTGGCATCCTGTGATTCTCTGGGGATTTTTGATGAAATGGCTTTTGTCAGGCAGCAGTTTCCCCAAATACCTCTGCCTGACCTCCTGGCCATGGCCACGATAAATGGTGCCAGGGCCCTGGGGCTGGGGCAGCATGGGGGTACCCTGGACACGGGCAGATCCGCGCAATTATTGTACCTGGATATCACGGCCCGCACCCCTGCCGATGTGATGGAAAAGGTGACAGCCTATGGCATCTGACAATCTGTATATGGGAAGAATCAGCTATATCAATGCCTCTCCGGTGTATTACGGCCTGGACCACGGCCTGGCGCCTGAATGGCTCACCCTGGTGACGGATGTACCAGCCGCCCTGAACCAAAAAATTATCGCTGGTGATATTGATATCAGTCCCATATCTGCGGCATATTATGCCCTGCACCACAAAGAGCTGCTGCTGCTGCCCGATTTTTCCATCTCCTGCCGGGGACCTGTGATGAGTGTGATCTGTGCAGCTGATTATCCTCTGGATGACCTGACCGGCAAAACCGTGATGTTTTCCAGAGAATCTGCCACTGGTGCGGCATTTTTAAAAATGATTTTTGCCCGGCGGGGAATCCGTCCGAAGTTCCGGGTCGGTCCTGTCGGGGACATCACCGCCATCCCCCCGGATGTGGATGCGGTCATGGTCATCGGGGATGCAGCCCTTACCCAGCCCTGGAAGAGCCGGTTTGCCCATTTGTATGATCTGGGGCAGCTCTGGTTTGAAATGACCCGCCTGCCCTTTGTGTTCGCCGTCTGGGTGGTAAGACGGTCCTTTGCCGCAGCCCATCCCGGCAAGGTGGCCCAGGCACTGGATCTGCTCAAAGCCAGCCGGGAAGCAGGGTATGCCCATCTGGATACGGTCATCGATGCCGGCCGGACAAAGCTTGGCTTAGAGCGGCAGGTTGTGAAAGAGTATTACGACAGGCTCTATTGTGATCTGGATCAGGAAAAAATACAGGCCATGACCTGTTTTTTTGACGGGCTTTATCAGCAGAAGATTCTCTCGTCTCCGGCAGAGATTGCATTTTTCAAATAATACCCATGCCCTGCCGTACCCGCCATCTTTGCGTTTGTTCGTGTTTTTTTCTTGCTTTTTTGTAGCCCATGGACAACAATATAGGTTGTGAAATACGAAATTGAAAAAACAGATGCTTTTGACAAATGGCTTAAGAAATTAAAAGACAGAAAAGCAGTCCTTGCTATTGCAAAGAGGCTTGACAGGGCTATTCTTGGAAATTTTGGTGATGTGTCTCCGGTGGGTGAAGGTGTCTGTGAGATGCGTATTTTTATCGGAAAGGGCTACCGTTTGTACTATATCCTCCGTGACCGCCGTATAATTGTCATGCTGTGTGGCGGGGACAAATCCACCCAGAAAAATGATATCACAAGAGCAAAAAAGATAGCCAGAACGGTATAGGAGAAAACTATGGAAACAAACACAAGCCCATACAATCCTTTAGATTATCTGGAAACAGAAGAGGAAATCAATGCATACCTCAATGATGCGTTCATGGACGATGATCCCCAGGTGTTCCTGATTGCCCTTGGCCACCTGGCCAAAAAACAGGGTATGCAGGAGGTTGCCAAAAAAACAGGGCTGAACAGAGAAAGCCTGTATAAATCATTTTCCGGTAGCGGCAACCCGCAATTCATAACTGTCAAAAAAGTGATCAAAGCCCTGGGCTGCAAACTGGGGGTGGTATGACTGACTATGCATACAGCCTTTTTTAAAAGGCCGCTGAAAGGTGGTCGGGATGAGAGGATTTGAACCTCCGACCCCAGCGTCCCGAACGCTGTGCTCTACCAGACTGAGCCACATCCCGACTGTTGAAAAACCTGTTCTAAATAGCGCAAAAATACCCAAAAGTCAAATTATAAAACACAATTGTGGATATTTGCCATAAGCATGCCAGAGTTTCGATCATTCTGCACAGCACTCTGTCCCAAGCTCCGCCCCTGGTGGAGTACTGTGCCCGGCCCGAGACCTGCGGGGTCCTTTTTTGCATAAGAACAATGACGAGCGGTAAACCGCCTTCTGGCTGAAAACCATCCCGGCATATTTTACCGGGCCCCCTCCGGATCTGACGGTCCGTTCACAGGACTCCACCAGGGACTCCCCATGAAAGTGCACACTTCTACACAAAATATTCAGATACAATTGTGGATATTTGCTGTAAGGGTTGCAGAATTTTCTTATTTTTGTTTCCCTACGGGCAATCGGTCCGACCGTAATCCCGGATAACCGACAGGATATCCAGCCCGTCTACATCGCAGTCGCTGCCGTGGCCGATGCCAGAGATGGTGTCGCAGTCGGTTAGGCCGAAGTGGGATGCAAATGTTGCCAGGTCTGCTTGGTCCACATCAGCATCCCCGTCGATATTCCATTCACAGGGCGGTGCAGCCAGGGTAACGTCTGTCTGTTGGCCCTGAACCTAAAGTACAATTTCTATTTGTGCCTCTTCTGCGGAAACCGTGTCTGTAAAATGGATGACCAGAATATCGCCCGGGTTCCAGGCAGTGGGAAAATTGCCTACATTGACCTGCCAGTATCCTGAAGCGTATCCGCAGCCGACACTGTCCTGGGTCAGGATTTCTTCTTTTCTTCCCTGGATATGGGCAGTGAACCTGAGAGCATGGTCTGAAGGAACGTCAAGGCTTGAGGTGAATATCTGTCCGTATT
>JAZBPL010000198.1:0-9730 GCA_036351635.1 Desulfotignum sp. | reverse complement strand
TTGGGACCAGGACACGGCATGGGACGATTGAAAAAACTGATAAACTTATGGCAAATAACCAGAGAGGTACGATTGTTTTTTCAAACGCCGGAATTTCATGGTATAGTGAACGGGCAAATGCGGTATGATTTCTGAGAGGACAAAGATCCATGGGAAAATATGTGAAAACCGGTTCCAAAAGCGGTCGAACCTGGCTGATCCTGTTTCTGGCCGCAGCAAGCCTGCTTGTTTTTTTCAGGACAGGCGCCGTATCCGCAGATGATAAAACCATTCATGTCATCCCTGTGACCGGTACGGTGGAGCCGGGCATGGCTGCTTTTATCAAACGAAGCGTGGATGAGATTCTGGCCGCTGATCAGGATGCCCTGATTGTCTTAAAGCTGGATTCTTTTGGGGGGCGGGTGGATGCAGCCCTGGAAATAGTGGAGACCCTTTTGGCCATTCCCATGGGACAGTCCATATCTTTTGTGGAAAAACGGGCCATATCTGCCGGAGCCCTCATTGCCCTGGCCGGTAATGTCCTGGTTATGAAGGAAAACACCCTGATCGGAGACTGTGCCCCCATCATCCAGACCAGTGAAGGCCAGAAAGAGATGGGAGAAAAAACCCAGACCGTGCTCCGGGCACAGTTCCGGACCCTGGCCAAGAAAAACGGTTATCCTGAGGTGCTGGCGGAATCCATGGTTACCAAAAGCATGGAGGTCTACCAGGTTACACAGGATGGAGAAACCGTATATATGGACAACGTCAGGTTCAATGATCTCACGGAAGCAGAAAAAGCGCGTATCACAAAAAAGATGACGGTTGTGGCTGAGGGAGAACTGTTGACCATGGATGATGTGGAAGCCCGGAACCTGGGGTTTTCCAGGGCAAGTGTCAGAGACCTTGACCAGGCTCTGGCACATCTGGGGTATGAAAACTATACCCTGGCATACATGACAGAATCCTGGTCTGAAAGCCTGGTCCGGTTTCTCCAGCCTTTGCTGCCCATACTCATGCTGGTGGGGCTCGGTGCCCTGTATACAGAGATTAAGGCCCCGGGATTCGGGATCTTCGGGGTCATCGGCATTGTCTGCCTGGGGCTGGTATTTTTAAACCAGTACCTGGTGGGACTGGCAGATTACACCGAGCTGCTGCTGCTGATCATCGGCACCCTGCTCATGGCAGTGGAAATCCTGGTGCTGCCGGGTTTCGGTGTGGCAGGCATTGCCGGCATTCTGGTGCTGGGAGCCGGCCTGGTGCTTTCTTTTCAGGGATTTGTGGTGCCGGATCCCAAAATGCCCTGGGAGGGCCGTCTTTTGATCCGGAACCTGGCCATGGTTGTGGGTGCTTTTGCCGGGGCCCTGGTGTTTTCTCTGCTCATGCTCAGGTTTGTCCTGCCCGGGTTGTCCCGGCTGATAAAAGGCCCGTATCTGGAAGCCACCCTTGGGGAAGCCCTGGTGGGATCGGATGAGGCCGGGTTCGTGGCTGCGGGGCAGTCAGGCATAGCAGTAACCGCTTTGCGGCCTTCGGGAAAAATCAGGGTCGGGCCCCGGAAAATTGATGCCATCACCAGAGGTGAATTTATTGATCCAGGCACCCCGGTGACCATAGATGCACTGGAACAGAACCGCGTGGTGGTGAAAGCGGCAGATACAGACGATATTGCATCCAGAAAGGCTGAGTCATGACATCCTATATATTTCCCGTATTACTGCAGGTGCTTGGATTGGCGGTCATTGTGGTGGAGATATTTGTTCCTTCCCTGGGGCTTTTGTCGGTGATGGCTGCCGGAATATTGTTTTATTCCCTTTACCTGGTGTTTACCACCATTTCCTTTACCATGGGCATGGTGTTTCTGGGCGTGGATGTTTTATTGGTACCGGTTGTTCTGGTTCTGGGGTTCAAGGCGCTTGGGGCTTCTTCTTTGTCATTGCATAAAGAATTGTCCAGCAGAGAGGGGGTTTTTTCCCAGGCCCCTGATCTGGTATCATGGAAGGGAAAAAAGGGAGAAGCAATAACGGATTTGCGGCCGTCAGGCACGGTCATGATAGAGGGAAAGCGCCTGGATGCGGTGACCGACGGAGAATATGTGGATGCCGGTACACCGGTTGTGGTGACCCTGGTGTCTGGAAACAGAATAGTGGTTGAAAAAATCGAATAAGGAGAAGCAGAAATGGATTTTATGTACATCCTGTTAATTATTGCCGGTGTTATCGGTGTGGCCCTGTTTTATTTTATTTTTGCCTATATTGCCCTGTGGCTGCAGGCATTGGTTTCCGGAGCAAAGGTTGGGCTGATCAATATCATTTTCATGCGGTTTCGGAAAGTACCCCCCAAATTGATTGTGGAGTCAAAGATCATGGCGGTGAAAGCCGGCATGGAGATTCCCACGGACAGCCTGGAATCCCATTTTCTGGCCGGCGGGAATGTCTCCCGGGTGGTCCAGGCCCTGATTGCCGCAGACAAGGCCAATATCGATCTAACCTTTAACCGGGCAGCTGCCATTGACCTGGCAGGCCGGGATGTGCTGGAAGCGGTGCAGATGTCGGTGAATCCCAAGGTCATTGAAACCCCGCTGGTTGCTGCCATGGCCAAGGACGGTATCCAGCTGAAAGCGATTTCACGGGTCACGGTCCGGGCCAATATTGACCGCCTGGTGGGCGGGGCTGGTGCTGAAACCATACTGGCACGGGTGGGAGAAGGCATAGTCACCACCATCGGGTCTGCCGAGACCCACAAAAAAGTGCTGGAAAACCCGGACATGATTTCCAAGACTGTCCTCAAAAAAGGGCTGGATGCCGGTACTGCCTATGAAATTCTGTCCATTGATATTGCGGATGTGGATGTGGGCAAGAACATTGGAGCGGAGCTGGAAACCGACCGGGCCGAGGCAGACAAGAAAATTGCCCAGGCCAAGGCCGAGGAAAAGCGTGCCATGGCATTTGCAACGGAACAGGAGATGCGGGCACGGGTCCAGGAAATGCAGGCCAAGGTGGTGGAGGCGGAGGCCCAGGTGCCCCTGGCCATGGCAGAAGCCTTCAGAAGCGGCAACCTTGGTATCATGGATTATTACAAAATGAAGAATGTGGCAGCTGACACAAAGATGCGGGAGCAGATCTCCAAGGGTGAAACAGACAGCGCACAGACAGATAAGAATACATAAATTTTTACAGTACTGTTTCCCGGGAGGGTAATCTCCCCCCGGGAAACACCACAAGGAGTGCCATGGAACTGGAAACCTTGATAAATATTGGTCTGGTTTTTTTATTCCTTTTGATTACCATCATTTCAAAAAGCCTGAAGACGGCAAAGAAAAAAAAGGCCGGTGCAAAGAAAAAAGAGCCGGCCAAACCGATGATGTTTTCTTTTTTCCATAAGATCAAAGATCAGATACAGCAGTCTTTACAGGAACTGGAAAAACAGGCCAGGCAGGAACAGGCAAAACAACAAAAAGAAAAACAGGGATCTGACGGAACCTTCTGGGATGAACTGGCAGATGAGGGGCTGATTCTTGAGGAGGAAACACCACCTGATACAGAAACGGCAAGGGTATCGGTTGATACCAAAGAAAAAGACCTGTCACAAAAAAAACCTTCCGACATCCGGACATCTGGAAAGAGAGCCTTAAAAGAAGAGGTGCCTCCCCCCACCATTCACCCCTATGGCAGGCGCCCCAGCCTGCGCCAGGCCGTTATCTGGGCGGAAATCATCGGCAAACCCGCGGCCCTGCGAAAGGATCATTCTGATTTTATCATATAGGTTTTGAATATCTTTTCGTGGGAGATATATTTTTTGCGGGCAGGGTCTTCCAGATAGAGCCGGATGGCATTGACCCGGCGCAGGATTTCCGATTCCGCCCGCTGGCGCATCAATAATTTTGTGTGGATGATCTCTTCCTTTAAATAAGGCGATTTCTGGGTATCATAGTATTTTTCCGTCTTGTATTTGATGCGCCTGGCAATCAGCTCTTCTCTCATGTCGTTGTGGGCCTTGTCCAGAAACAGCACCTCGGGCATGAGATCGGCAAAATGGGTTACGGCAATGATGTCTTTCTGCCGGAGCCAATATCCCATGAGAAATTCAGGTTCAAGGTCCTTGTAATTCTGCAGCGGCATATACATGCGTCGGAGGTACAAAAGTACTTTCTCGGTTTTTTTCCTGTGGCCGCCGATGATGACGGACCCCCCGATCTCATCTTTTCTCACCCCCTTGGTCCAGGGGGCCCCGGTGATGCCGAAATCGATGCACAAAGGGATCTGCAGCAGCGCGGAAAGGGTGTTCAGGGCCAGGGCATATCCGGCAGATGGGCCGCCGACGTTGTAGGAGGCGGACAGAAGCTGGTGGTGGATGGAATACTTTTTGAGAAAATCACCGAACAGCCAGGGAATGCTTATATCCGGAGACAGCTGCTGGATATAGTTTTTCACCATGGTCAACGCTTCCTGGGCGGACTGGCGGGTCATCTGTACGGCCATATCCAGCTGGGCCGCATTGGGAGCAGTAGAAGACACCGCACCTGTCACGATGATGGGAGATCGTTCCACCCGTCCGGTCAGGCTGGTGGCAATGGGCAGCAGCATGCCGGTCATGTCATTGGCGCCTGCGCCGATGATGAATCCCACCTGGGGTTCTTTGCTCAGCTCGGTTTCAAGAAATTCATTGAGCTGGATGGCGCCTTTGCGCACCGGGCTCTGGGAAATTTCCCGCCGGGCAGATTCCAGGTGGGCCTCCACCAGGGGATAGTCAAGTTCTTTGGTGATGTGGTCGACATTTTCCAGGATTTGTTCATAGTGGCTCACAAAGTTTTTCAAATCGTTTTTAATGTTTGATTTGAGCAGGGGCGGGGCTTTGACCGTATCCAGAATACCCAGAACGGTTTTGAAGTTCAATTTGACAAATTCATATTTTTCTCCTTTGGTGGATTTGGTGAGCTGCCGCAGCTTGAGCAGTACCTTGAATTCCGTGGTGCACAGGGCAATGGCTTTTTCCGTAAAAGAGGTGTAATCCGCCGGGGTGTTGCAGATGCCCTGGGCGGTTTCTATGATCTTTTCCACATCCACTTCCCTGCGGTGGGGCACGGTTTCAAACTGCTTTGAGATGATGTCGAAGATATCTTTTTGTCGCATATGTCCTGTTATTTCAAGGGTTTTCAGGCGTTTGGAACGGATCAGGGCAGGGTCCAGGATATCCAGCCGGTTGGTGGTGAGCACCGTAAAAACCTTGTTCAGGGGTATCTCCCCGTCAATGATGTTGAGAAATTTATTGGTGAGCACATCCGACGGCTGCCCCCCGGTGCTGCTGCGTTTGGGGGCCAGGGCATCCCCTTCGTCAAAGAAGATCACGGTGGGGGCAATCATCTTGGCGATATCATACACCTTTTCCAGGTTGGAAACCGTGCCGTGGACCGGGCTGGTGGGGTCCTGTAAGGCAGACGGGG
This sequence comes from Desulfotignum sp., assembly GCA_036351635.1. Classification (GTDB taxonomy): domain Bacteria; phylum Desulfobacterota; class Desulfobacteria; order Desulfobacterales; family Desulfobacteraceae; genus Desulfotignum. Next base: position 4,311 of record JAZBPL010000198.1, on the reverse strand, counting down.
AGGTGGCAATGTCATGGACCTGGGTGTTGGAGGAGAGCCAGGTTCTTACCAGAAAGGTTTTGCCGCTGCCCGGGGGCCCTGTGAGCACCACCCCTTTGTCTTCGCTGACACCATACTGGAAGCAGTTGTTGGCCATTTCAGAAAATTTGTCTTTGATATCCCCTACATATTCGTCCCAAATCACGTTTCTGTCCATGTGGTCCACCACTTTGCTGTACAGTTCACCATACACATTTTTGGCCACCAGTTGAAACGCTGACCGGATCAGAATGCTGTTGTCCAGGTACTCAAGGAGAAAATCCCCCCTGATATTGATGATGGATTCAATCAGTTTTCTGACATAGGCCGGGCTGATTTTCAGGCTGCGTTCCTTGAAAATGGTATAGATTTTATCGGCGGCTGTATCCAGTTTTTCTGAACCGGGGCTGTATCTGGTGGGTATCTGGTGGCGCCTGATTTCCAGAAAGATGATTTTTTTCAGATTTTCCCGGTTCATCCAGAATCTGGATATGTCAATGATGGCCCCTTTTTCCACAAACCGCCGGTATATGGCGGAATCAAACCGGTGGGTCTGGTCTGTTGTCGCAATGACAAAGCAGTCCCGCCGGCCGTCAATGATTTCGTCCAGAACGATATTGGAGGTGTCGATGAGGGTCCGCTGCTGTTTTTCAGCACCGCCGCCTGATCCCGGAGTGGTTTCAGATTTGCCGAATGCTGAGTGGGCCTCTTCAATATGGCGGATGCAGGTTACTTTGGGATTTCCCATGGCCCGCTTGAAATAATTTCCCGGCTCCCCTGACAGGGCGGTCTGATAGTCATTGGGGGTGATGACCGAGGCATCCACCTCTATGCCCCGCTCTTCAAACCGGGTGAGGTTGTTCATGATCCTTTTTTTGAATATCCGGCGCAGAAAGGGAATCCCTGCCAGCCGGCGGTAAAAATTCTGTTTTTTCTTTGCCGCGATTTTTACGGCAAATTCCGGGTCCACATCCTCCAGGTTGGTGAACAGGCTGTGTCTGGCCAGGATTTCATTTTTTTTTTGTTTCCAGTCCACGGCGGGGATCACCTGGTTCCGGAATATCACTTTTTCAAGGGCTTCTCTGACCGTGGCGCTTTTACCGCTGCCGGAGGTGCCTTCTATGAGCACGATGGGGGCCTTGGGTATGTCTGTATCTTCAATATACTCTTTGCGGATATGGACCCGGTAGATCTTTTCAAAGGTTTTTTCCAGTTCCACAGGTACGTGGAGATCGGTGAGTTCCCTGTCCAGAACAGCGATCAGATAATGGTACTGGGCCTTGGTCAACTCTTTTTCAATGATCCGGTTCCAGGAGGCGCCTGGATTGGTTTCACCGGAATATAAAAACCGTTTTTTCCAGTCAGTCAGTACTTTGGGGTTGTTGAGCACAGCCATGTTTTTTCTTTTCCGCCGCATGAAAAACACAAAATAAAAAACATCCTTGGCTGTGGTCACCAATGGATGGGGCGGCTTATACTGGTTGAGACGGGACCGGACAAACACCTTTGTGTCATAGGTCCACGTGGCCACCAGGGATTCGATCTGCCGGATATTGTCTTCAGGCAGGGTGATATAGGTTTTTTCTTTGGTGGTGCGTTTGGCCATCTGCTGTTCCCCCAATAAAAATGGGCGGTACGACCTTATGGTTCCGTTTGTTGGCGCGGCCCTGTGCCCCGTAAATCATTGATATCCTGGGGCAGTGTCAAAGCCGGAGCGCCGCCGTTGCCATGGAGCACAAAGGTTTTCTGGTCTGTCTGGTTTTTCTCATAGGCATCCGCCCATTTCTGCTGGGACAAAAATTCAAGGAGCGACGGGCTCACGGCCCGGTTCTGTGGATTGCCCAGGGTCTGGTGCAGGGCCTGGATACCTTCAAGGTAAGCTTTGTACAGTTTTTTGATGCGCTGGGCTTCCTGGTCTGCGGCATAGTTTTCCGCTTCTGCGATGAGCTGGCGCCGCTTTTTTTCTTCGGTGGCTTCCACCAGCTTGTCCCCGAACCGGGTCTCGTTGAGCACAAAACTGATAACGGAAATGCCGTATTTTTCCTCCAGTGTGGGACCGTTCTGGTTGATGGGCCGGTTTTTCAATGCCGCAAATATGGCCTCTTTGATGGTTTCTCTGTCACTGATGAGTTTGTTTACCTGTTCTCCCTGGAGAATGTCTTTGGCAATGCCGTCAAAATCCCCCTGCAGCAGGATTTCCGGTGCCAGGTTGTCGATGCCCCACACCTTTAAATCCGTTATTTTAAAAGTCATCAGAGCAGATGTCCACAGGGCCACATTTTCCTGGGAGATGATCTTGATGGGCGCGGATGATCCTCCCAGATACATGTTCTGATTCATCAGGGTGACCTGTGATTCCAGGCGGGTGAAAAAAGGCAGCCGGAAATGCCACCCCACATCTGTGATTGCCTGTCTTTTGCCGCCGAATTTTTCCAGGATCACGGCATGGTTGAGCTTGACCTTGTAGATAACCTGGGTGGAATAGACAATGGCAGCCAGAGAATAGCACAAAAACAGGGCAAATAAAACAAAGGCGATTCTTCTGACCGCGCTGAAGACACGGGACCTCTGGAGAATAATCTCAGAAGACTGATCCTTCATACCTGCTCCTTTCCCTTGAAAATTGACCGGAATTGAAAAACCTCTGAACAGGATACATGCTGCACAGGCGCTGCAGGAAAATGCACAAATTATAACAGGAACGCAAAATTTGATACAGTATACATAAACACAACCGGACCGTCAAAAACTATTTGATCCAACCTGCACCAGACCCATCCGCTTTTTTTTACACTGATCATACCAGTTTTGGCGTCTGGTCCGGCTGTATCCGGCCGTGGGGATTCTTACCTGGTGGGCCAGATAGCCCGGGTGGTATTGCCCAGGGATATTTTTTTCTGATGAACATTTCTATTGACACACATCACATAAGTTATAAGAATATGACTGCATGAACCCTGAATACATCCATGAAACGGCCCGGAAAACCCCGGTATTGACCAAAACAGATGTGGTGGTGGTTGGTGCCGGCCCGTCCGGCCTGGCTGCGGCCATTGCCGCAGCCAGGGAAGGGGTGGACACCCTGCTGGTGGAACGGTACGGCTGCTTTGGCGGCAACATCACCCAGGCCATGGTGGAATCCATCGGCTGGTACCGGCATAAGGGTACGGTGGAATCCCCCGGCATCGGGCTGGAATTTGAAGCAAAAGCCAGAGCATTCAGCGGTGACCGCAAAGAACCCCAATCCATTTCCCAGGCCCTGGAGGCGGATACCTTCAAGTGCGTGGCTGATCAGATGGTGCAGCAGGCCGGGATCACGCCGTTTCTGCACTGCCTGGGCGTGGCCCCCCTCCTGTCGGGAAATACCGTCACCGGGGTGGTGACGGAGAGCAAACAGGGCCGTCAGGCCATCCTGGCAAAAGCCGTGATCGACTGCACCGGTGATGCAGACATCGCTTTCAGGGCCAAGGTTCCCTGTACCCATCCTCCCGTGGATCAGCTGGAGGGGGTGTCGGTATCCTTTGGATGCAGCGGAGTGGACCGCCGCCGTTTCCTGGCCTATGTGGAGAATAATCCCGGCACCCTGGGCCAGTGGGCTGGAAAAACCACAGGAAAAGAAGACAGCCTGTTCAGCCCCTACCTGGCCGAGCCCTTTAACAGGGCACGGGCTGCCGGTGAAATCCCGGCAGAGGTCTTGACGGCCGGATTCTGGAGCAGCCTCACAGATACGGGCGAGGCCACCTATATGAACATGACCTATCTGCCGGGCCTGGATCCCACAAAAATCAAAGACCTCACCCACGGGGAGATGGAAGGCCGAAAACAGGCCATGGCCGCCATTGCGGCCCTGCGCAAATACACCCCGGGATTCGAAAACGCCCGGCTGCGCACATTCGGCTCTTCTTTAGGGGTGCGGGAGTCCCGGAAAATCACAGGCCGTCACACCATGACAGGGGAACAGGTGCAGAACCAGGCCCGGTTTGAAGACAGCATCGGCATTTTTCCGGAATTCCTGGATGCCTACGGCGTGGTGATCATCCCCACCACAGGCAGGTATTTTCAGGTGCCCTACGGCATCATGCTGCCCTGTTCCGTGGAAAACTTGCTGGTGGGGGGCCGGTGTGTGTCCGGGGACAGGATCTCCCATGCGGCACTGCGCCAGATGATGTGCTGCACCGTTACCGGTCAGGGTGCCGGCACGGCTGCGGCCGTGGCCGTTAAAACCGGCACCACCTGCCGAAAAGTGGATATCAAAGCGGTCCAGTCTGCCCTGAAACGCCAGGGCGTAAGAAT